>DASSSV010000343.1:0-2531 GCA_035708265.1 Thermomicrobiales bacterium
CGGCGAAGGAGCGGAAGATGCCCCGGAAGAGCCCGGCGACGGCCGCCAGGACCGGATCCCCCGCCTCCGCCGCCAGGGCGATGGCCGCGCCGAGGTGGGCCACGCCGCGCCGCGGGTCGACGTAGCGGCGCAGCCAGGCCAGGTGGACCAGGAGCCAGCCGCGGCGCCGCGCGTCGGCGCCGCCCGCCTCCAGGAGCGCCACGGCCGTCTCGTAGCGCCCCGCCGCGGTCGCCCAGGCGTAGGCGCGCTCCGCCCGCGCCGCCGCCCGGAGCAGCCACTCCGCGGCGCGCGCGTCGCCCGCCCGCTGGAAGTGGTGGGCCACCGCGTCGGGGTCGGGGTGGGTCGTGGCGGCCAGTGCCTCCCCCGCCCGCTGGTGCCAGGCGCGCCGCCGGGGCGACAGCGTCGCCTCGTAGAGCGCCTCGCGGATCAGCGCGTGCGCGAAGCGGACGGTCTCGCCGCCGTCCGTCGCCTCGAGGATGTGCGCCTCCGCCGCGCGCTCGGCCAGGTCCACGAGCGCCTCCTCCGCCACCCCGGCCACCGCCGCCCAGAGGGCGAGCGGCACCTCCTGGCCGAGCACCGCGGCGACCGCCAGCAGGCCCCGCGCCGCCTCGCCCAGCCGGGCCAGGCGGCCGTCGATGACCTGGCGCAGGAAGGGCGGGACGCCGGCCCGGGCTAGGTCGCCCAGCGCCCAGCCGCCCGCCGGCCGACGCCGCACCAGCCCCTCGTCCTCGAGGGCCCGCAGGAGTTCCCCGATGAAGAAGGGGTTGCCCTCGGAGCGGTGCTGCAGGTAGGCCACCAGCGGCGCCTCGCCCGCGCCGAGCGCGCCGTAGCGCGCCCGCAGCAGCGCCCGCACCGCCGCGTCGTCCAGCGCGCGCAGGTCCAGCCGCGCGGCGGCGGCCTCGCGCACCAGCACGGGCAGGAGCGGGTAGAGCGGGTGGCGGCGGGTCAGCTCGTCCGCCCGGTAGGTGGCGAGCAGCAGGAGCGACAGGTCGCCCAAGCCGCGGCCGAGGACGCGCAACAGGTCCAGGCTGGCCGGGTCGGCCCAGTGCAGGTCGTCCAGCAGCAGGGCCACGGGCCGGTCGGCGGCGAGGGCGGCGAGGTACGCGCGGACCTGGGCGAAGAGCGCCGCCTGGCTCCCGGCGCCCCCGCCCGTGAGGTCGGGCGGCGCGGGGCCGGCGCCGGCGTGCGGGGCGCGGGCGAGGGCCTCGGCCCACGGACCGTAGGGCGGGGTCTCCGAGAGGTCGTAGCAGCGCCCGACCAGGACGAGCGCGCCTTGCACGGCTGCCTCCTGGCAGAGGGCCTCCGCCAGCGCGGTCTTGCCGATGCCCGCCTCGCCGCCGACGAGCACCAGCCGCCCACGTCCGGCCAGCGCCGCGGCCAGCCAGCCGCGCAGCGCGGCCAGCTCGCGGTCGCGGCCGACGAGCGCCGGCGCCTCCGGGGACGGCAACGCGAGCGAGGTCCTCTCCACGGCACGGCCTCCGGTCGCGCAACGGTGTCTCGCAGTCCGATGGTGGCCGCAGTCTAGCATCATCGGCGCGGCGCGCCCAGCGGCCGATCCCGGCCCGCCCCTCGCCGAGGACGTCGCCGCCCGGCCCCTCGTTGCACGCCGTCCACCGCCGCCTCCCCGTAGTCGCCTGCGTAGAACTACGCACTCTCCCCGGCTGCCGGCCGAGCGCGCGATCGCGTAGTCCTCACGATGTGCGCGCCCGCTCGGACGGCTAGAGTGGCGACACGGAAGCGTAGCGAGACCGCGGTAAGCGGAACCCACGGGAAGGAGCGGGGCCATGCTCGACCGGACCGACCTCGATCTGCGACTAGCGACCCACCACACGACGACGGTGCGGTGCAACGCGCGCGCCTGGCAGCGTCCGACCCGGGACGGCCTGCGCCCGCTGCGCCCGCTGCTCGCGGGTTGGCGTGCGGCGCTCACCGCCCGCGGCGACCACCGCGGTGTCCGGCCGGCGCCGCGGCCCGGGCTCGCCCGCCGCTGACGCGCGACGCCGCCGGGCGCGGCCGGCGACCGCCGGCCGCCCGGCCACGCCATATAGGAGGATCGCCATGCGCCGAATGGACGACGCGCACTCCCCGGTGGCCGGCCTGCCGCTGATCCTGGGCGGCGCGTCCCTCTGGGGGACCGACGCCCTCCTCCGCGCCCCGCTCGCCGCGGCGCTGCCGCCCGCGGCGATCGTCCTCGCCCAGTACCTCCTGCTGGCCCTCGTCGCCGTGCCGGTCGTCGTCCGCGCGCGCGGCGCCTTCGCCCGCCTGCCGCGCGCCGGCTGGCTGGCGCTGCTCGGCATCGCCTGGGGCAGCGCCGCGCTCGGCATGGTCCTCTTCACCGCGGCCTACCGCCACGGCAACCCCACCGTCGTGGTCCTCCTCCTCAACCTGCAGCCGCTCTTCGCGGTGGCGCTCGCCGTCCCCCTGCTGCGCGAGCGCCCACCCGCCCGCTACTGGCCCTGCGCGGCCGTCGCGCTGGCCGGCGCCTACCTCCTCGCCTTCGGCGGCGGCGCCCCGGTCTGGGCGCTGACGGG
>DASSSV010000344.1:0-2308 GCA_035708265.1 Thermomicrobiales bacterium
TATGGGCGACGTCGCCGGCACGGCGCCTGGATCACGGCGAGCGGGCCCCCACCGCCGTGAGGATGGCGGCGTTGGCGCGCCGCCGGTCGTGGAACGCGAAGTCCGGCGGGCCCGCTCGCCGCGGGAACGCCTCGTACTCGCGGAAGGCGCCCCGGTGGCTCCGCGGCCGGGCGTGGTCGGTGCGGCAGCCGCGGGTGCGGTCCTCCCGGGCCCGACATCGACGCCGCGCCACCACAGTCTGCGGATCTCGCCCTGGCGGGAGCCGGCCAGCGCCGCCACGAGCAGCAACGCCTTCCGGCGCGGGCTCGCCGCGGCCCGGAGCCGGCGGACCTCGGCCGGCGACGACGTCCGACCCTCCGTGCGCCGGGCCGGTCCGCGGCGACTCGCGAGGGGCACCACGCGGCGCCGCGAGGGGTGCCGCGCGACGACCTGGCCGAGCGCGCCGTCGAGGACGTCGCGGGCGTGGCCGCGGGTCGGGAGGTAGCGCGCCGTCCCAGACCAGTTCCCCGGCCAGTGTCCTGCCGATGCCGGGGTGCGCGGCCGCTTCCTCCACCAGCAGCCGGCGTTCGTCCGTCTTCGCCATCGGTCGCCCTCCTCCGCGTCCGGGCCGCGGGCCCTGTCGACCGCGCGGCGCCCTCCACCCTACGGCCTCTCGCTCTCACCACGCTCTCATGGCGTGCCCGCGCGGCGAGGCGGGCGACGCGTGCAGATGGGATCAGGCGGGGCCGGCGGCCGTGCGGCCCGCGGGTGGGGCGACGGCGCGGCGGTGCAGCCCGGCGAGCTCGGCGACGGTCGCCGGGTCGGCCGGGACGGGGCGGAGGGTGCCGTCGTCGAGGTCGGCGTAGAGCGCCATCCAGGCGAGGGCGCCGGCGAGCAGCCGCTCGATCATGCTCGCCGCGAGCGCGGCCATCGCCTGGTTGATCGTCGCGCCCTGCTCCGCGCGGGCGACCGCCTCGGCGCAGTCGGGGGCGGGCGCCGCCGCGGGCGCGGGCGGGCTCGTCAGCAGGTCGGGGCGCTGGAGATGCGGGGCGGGCAGCGCGCGGCAGCGCCCCTCCGCCAGGGAGAAGGCGCCGCGCAGGGCCGCGGGGCGCGCGACGTTGCCGAGGAGGAGCTGCCCGCTGTCGCGGGCGTTGCCCACGTCGAGCCACCAGCAGCGGCCCGGCGCCGCGCCGTAGTCGGCGTACCAGGTCGGGGCCTCGAGCGTCGCCGCGAGCGATCGTCGCGCGGCGGCATTGTCCACCGCGCCCACGACGAGCTGGAGCGCGCTGGGAGCCTCCCCGAAGACCGCCGCGTGGCGCGCGGGGTCGTAGGGCTCGACCGCGTAGCCGACCTCGCGGCCGTGGCGCCGGGCCAGCCGCTCGGCCAGCGCCTCGGCCTTGAACCGGCCGACCTCCCGGCGCTCGAACGCCTGGCGCGCCGTGTTGCGGTCCTCGACGCGGTCGGGGTCGACCAGGAAGAGCCGCGCCGCCCGCCCGAGCAGCAGGCGGCCGAGCGCCTCCGCGAGGAAGCCCCCGGTGCCGCCGCAGCCGACCAGGACGATCGTCGCCGCCAGTTCGCAGCGCAGGGGCTGGCCGTCGTGGCCGCGCGGCCGGGTGTCGATCAGGTAGGCCATCGTCCCCCCACCTCCTTCCCGTCCGGATCGCCCGTCGGATCGTCGGCGCCGTCGGCAGGGTCCGGCGGGTCGAACGGCGCGTCGCGGAAGGGGTCCCTGCCCCCGGCGAAGACCGCCTCCCAGCGCACCGGCAGCCAGTGGCCGTAGGCGCCCGCCCGCAGCGCCACCTCCGGGCGGGGCGTGCCGAGGCGCCCGAGCACCCCGTACAGGCCGAGGCCCCGCTCGTCGCCGTCGTCGGTGGCGCTGAAGTAGGCGGGCAGGCGGTGGTGGGAATGGAGCGTCAGCGCGATCGTGGTGTCCGGCGGCAGGGCCGGGGCCCGGTAGCGGACGCGCGTCGGCGTCGCCGCCTGCTCGGGGATGATCAGCGCGTAGCGGCCCGCCCCGTCGACCGCGACGAGCAGCGCCACCTCCACCCCCGCGGCGGCCATGGCGGCGGCGATGCCGACGCCGGCACACCAGATC
The DNA here is from genome assembly GCA_035708265.1 of Thermomicrobiales bacterium. Classification (GTDB taxonomy): domain Bacteria; phylum Chloroflexota; class Chloroflexia; order Thermomicrobiales; family CADCWN01; genus DASSSV01. Next base: position 2,075 of record DASSSV010000344.1, read on the forward strand.
CAGGTGGGGATGGGCCCGTGCTTGAGGACGCAGGCGCCGCCGAGCGGCGGGAGGCCGCGCACCGCGCAGCGGGCGACCGGCGCGCGCACGGCGAGGGCTTCGTTCTCGGCGGCGAGCCACAGGCCGTCGCCGGCCAGCACGTAGTCGTAGGCCAGCCCGCGCCGGGACGGCACGCCGTCCCGCGCGACCAGGTAGTCGACGAGAGTCATATCAGTCTCCCAGGCGAAGCGCGTC
>DASSSV010000345.1:0-5316 GCA_035708265.1 Thermomicrobiales bacterium
GCGCTACCGCGCCCGCCCGACCCTGCGGTATGATAGGCGCGGCGCCACCAACCGGCGCGAGCGAGGGCGAGGCCGCCCGGCGGCGGGCGGGCGACGGCGAGCGGGAGAGGGCGGGGACGAATGTCGGCGACGCGCTATATCTTCGATCTGGAGATGCCACCGGTCTTCCTGGGCGAGACGCTCGCGGTGGCGCGGGCGCAGCCCGACACGCAACTGGCCTACGAGGAGACGCTCACCTGGGACGCCGGCGCGGCGGTCGGGCTGATCCGCATCGAGACCGGGACGCTGGCGGTCCTTGACGACCTCTATACCTGGTGGCGGCGCAAGCGGCGCGCGGTGGCCTTCCCGTTCGACATGACAGTGCGGGCGGGCAACCGCGTCCGCCTCTCCTTCAACCAGAACGCGCCCGAGACGCTGAAGGAACTCGTCGCCCAGCACCAGGACGCGATGATCGCGCGCCTCACCGAAGGGTAGGCGGAGTCGAGAGTTGGTAGTTGTTAGTTCATAGAGGCACGATCCTGGGCAGCCAATCTGCCCGGGGAAGCCGTCACCGCTATCAACTTTCAACAGTCAACTATCAACTCGCACCTCGCGGGGACCAGTGGAGGACTACTACGCCACGCTGCGGGTGCGCCCCGGCGCGAGCCGCGCGGAGATCGAGCGTTCCTACCGCCGCCTGGCGCGCATCTACCACCCCGACCTCCTCCGCGACGCGACCCCCGAGGCGCGGCAGCGCGCCGAGACGATGCTCAAGCGCATCAACGTCGCCTATGGCGTGGTCGGCGACCCGCGCCGCCGGCGCGAGTACGACCGCGAGCGCGCGGCGCGCCTGGCCCGCGCGACGCTCCAGCGCCAGCAGGTCGCCCGCCCGCGCCCGGCGCGGACGACCGAGCACTGGCAGGGCGGCGGGCCGGTCAGGGTCGAGTGGGACCGCCCGCCGCCGGCCGCGCCCCGGCGCCCCCAGACCGGCCCGACGACGGCGAAGTTGCTCCTGTGGGGGGCGGCGCTGATCGTCGTCTTCGCGATCGTCCTGGCGCTCCTCTGGCACCCCGGCCGCTCGCCTGGCCCCACGCCGACCCCGCCCCCACCGGTGACGCACCCCGCGGGTTCCATCGCCGGTGGGCAAGCGATGCTGGTCCGGCCCGGCCAGCAGACAGCGCCCCGCCTGGCCCGCGGTTGAAACCGCGGCTAAGGGGTCGCTCCGCTCGCCGCGGAACCCGCCCAGGTGGGTTATGTCACCCCAGCCCGCGGAGGCGGGCTTCGTTGCGGGGTGCCCGCGTGCGGGCCTGCCGCCCAGAGGCGCAGTTGCTGGTCTTCGACGGGCTAATCATCCTGCGCTCCGACTGGGGTCCGGGCACGCGGCTGCGGATCGGAGGGAGATACGCACGCGGACGCTGGCGTTGACCATCGACCAGCGGGCGGAGCTCGAGCGGGCGCGGGACCGCCACCTGCAGCCGTACTTCCGCGAGCGATGCGCGACGCTGCTGAAAGTCGCCGCCGGCCGGTCGCCGCGGCGGGTAGACCTGACGGGCTTACACCGCCCGCGCCAGCCCAAGACGGTCTGCCGCCGGCTGGGCGCCCACGCGCACGGCGCGCCCGCCGCCTCGACGCAGCGTCCCCGCGGGCGTGGCGGTTTTCCCCCTCGGCCGGGGGAGCAGCGCGGCGCGGCGGCGCGCCAGGCGCCCGCGCTCCACCGGATCGACCGGCCGCGCTGGCACTGGCGCGACCTGCGCGAGGCGGTACCTTGACTGGCCGGCTACTCGCTGCCCGGCGTCAGCCGGCAGCGCGGGCGCCTCGCCACCCACAGCCCCGACCTGGCCTATCGGGAGAAGCTGACCTGGATCGACCACGCCCGCACCGTGGCCTTGCTACCGTCGCGGCGCACGACCCTCCTCTACGGCGACGAGGGTACCTTCTACCGCCAGCCGCCGCTCGCCCCGGTCTACGCCCCGTCGGCCAGGCGTCCGTCGCCCACGGCGCGGCCGGGGCCAACTAGCGCTACCGCGTCGCGGGCGCGCTCGACTGGGTCGCCGGCCCCTCGCCCGAGTTGCTGCAGGATGTCGGCGAACTCCCCGGATGGGGCGATTGAGTCGGCAAGGACCCATCAACCGCCAGTCCGCGTTACAATGACGCTCTCACGCTCTCACGCTCCCGCGCTCTCACGTAAGGAGGCCGGTCATGGCTGAGGTGTCCGCCACGGGGTTGGTCGAGGGCGAGGGGGCAGTCGTCGGGGCGCCGGAGGGCGCCGAGGTCGCGGCGGAGCCGGCCGCGCTGTCGCTGCGCACGATGCTCCTCTACAGCGTGGCGAGCGCCGGCAAGAACATGGTGGATGCCTTCAGCAACGCCGCGCTGCCGCTCTACCTGGAGCCCTACGGCCTGCCCGGCTGGCTGGTCGGGCTGCTGGCGCAGGAGCGCTCGGGCATCGGCGGGCTGGTGCAGCCGGCAATCGGCGCGCTCAGCGACCGCACGCGCACGCGCTTCGGCCGGCGGCGGCCCTTCTTCCTCGTCGGCGCGTCGCTGACCGCGCTGGCGCTCGTCTTTCTCGCCTTCCACCCGCCGCTCGTGCCGATGCTGGCCGTCGTGGCGATCCTCTCCTTCCTGCTGGCGGTGGCGGCCGACCCCTACCTGGCGCTGATGGCCGACATGACGCCGGAGCGCCAGCGCGGCCGCCTCGGCAGTTACATGGGCATCTGCGCGATGGCCGGCCAGGTGGTGCTGCTGCTGCTGGCATCCAAGTTCTGGCAGGCGCACGAGCGGGTGGTGATCTTCGCCGCCGCCGGCGGCCTGCTGGTCTGCTTCGGCGTCACCTTCGCGGGCGTGCGCGAGCCGGCCGTCCCGGCGCGCCGCCCGGCGCCGGCCCGGCCCCGCTTCACGCCCGGCCGCTACCTGCGCGACGTCCTGCGCGAGCGCGAGGTGGCGAAATACTCGCTGGCGCTGACCTTCTTCTGGCTCGGCGGCGGGGCGGCCGCGCCCTTCCTGACGCGCTTCGGCGTCCACGAACTCGGGCTCAGCGACGGCACGGCGTTCTTCCTGGTGATGCTGATTGTCCTCTGCACCGCGGTCTTCGCCTATCCGGCCGGCTACCTGGGCGACCGCTACGGCAAGAAGGTGGTTCAGTCGGCCGGGCTGCTCTTCTACGGCGTGGCGATCCTGGTCAGCTCGCAGGTGCGGACGCTGGAGCAGATCCTGCCGGCGATCGTCTTCGTCGGCCTCGGCAACACGATCCCGACGGTGCTGGCGATGCCGATGCTGGCCGACCTGATCCCGAAGGCGCGGGCGGGGGAGTTCACCGGGCTCGGCTCGATGCTCTGGTCGCTCTCGCAGCCGCTCGGCGCGCTGATCGGCGGCGCGCTCGCCGACGCCAGCGGCGGCTACCGCCTGACGTTCGTCTTCGCCGGGCTGATGATGTTCGTCAGTTTCGCGCTGTTGCAAACGGTGCGGACGGGGAGTCGGGCACACCCGCAAGCGAGTCCCCGGCAGTCGGATAGTCGGGCAGTCGGGTAGTGGGGGAGGGCGGCATGACGACGCTCGCCCCGCCAGGCCCGGCCGCGCCGGCGCGGCGCCGCTTCCGTCGCCGGCGCTGGCTGGCCGGTGTCGCCCTGCTCGCGGTCCTGCTGGTCGGCCTCTATCTCGGGCCGAGCGCCTACATGGCCGATACACTGACGCGGCCCCATCGTCAGCCGGTCACCACCAACCCACGCGCGTACGGGCTCCGGGTCGAGGACGTCGCCTTCCCGAGCCGGGTGGACCATCTGACGCTGCGCGGCTGGCTGCTCACGCTGCCCGGCGCGCCGCCGGCGCGCGACGCGCGGTTGATCGTCGTGCTGCACGGCAAGGACGGCGTGCGCGACGACCCGAGCATCGGGCTGACGCCGCTCGCCAGCGCGCTGGCGCACGCCGGCTACGAGGTGCTGCTGTTCGACCTGCGCGGCCACGGGGAGAGCGAGGGGGACCGCTTCTCGCTCGGCTGGTACGAGCGGCGCGACCTCCAGGGCGCGCTCGATTGGGCGCAGGCGCGCGGCTACGCCCGCATCGGCGTCTACGGCTTCTCGATGGGCGCGGCCACCGCGATCCTGACCGCAGCGGAGGACCGGCGCATCGCCGCCGTCGCCGAGGACAGCGGCTACGCCGATCTCGATCAGATCCTGGCGGCGCAGATCCCGCTGCGGAGCGGGCTGCCCGGCCTCTACACGCCGGGCGTGATCCTGATGACCCGGCTGATGTACGGGGCCGACGCCGCCAAGATCCGCCCGGACCTGGCGATGGCGGCGCTGCGCGACCGCCCGGTCCTGATCCTGCACGGCGCGGCCGACACCTACGTCCCGGCCGCGAACGCCGAGCGCCTGTGGGCCGCGCGCTACGGCCCGGACGGCGACCCCGGGCGGGTCTACCTCCACATCTTCCCCGGCGCGGGCCACGTCAAGTCCTTCAAGACCGACCCCGACGCCTACCTGGCCGTGGTGCTCCACTTCTGGCAGACCGCGCTCCCCTGAGTCGGCAGTCGCCATCGCCGCCGCCCCGACCGCGAGCGTACCCCCACGAGCCGGACTATCCGACTGCCCGACTACCCGACTGCCCGACCCGCAGCCGCGCGAGCCCTTCTTCGGCGCCGGGGCAGTCGTCGCCGGTGGCCTGGAGGGCTTCGCGGTAGCAGGCGGCGGCGGCCGGCGCGTCGGCGCGCGCCTCGTAGCGCGCGCCGAGGGCGAGGAGGAGATCCACGAAGCGGCCGCGCAGGAGCGTCCGCCGCTCCTCGACGTACTCGCTGTCGCCGTAGAAGGGGCAGTCGTCGAGGTAGTCGCCGCGGTAGAGGGCGCGGGACTCTTCGAGCGCGGCGAGCACGGCCGCGGGGTCGGCGGCGGCGCGGGCGGCGGCGAGGTGGTCGTGGAAGGCGCCGACGTCGCTCCAGGCGACGAGCGCGGGGTCGAGGCGATAGCGGTCGTTGTGGTAGGTGACGCAGGTCGCCTCGCTGCCGCGCTTCAGGTCCGGCTCCAGCGTGCGGCGCAGGCCGCCGAGCGTGCGATGGAAGGCGAGGTCGGCCTTCTCGATGTCGACGTCCGGCCAGATCACCTCGAGGAACTCGTCCTTGGCGACGCCGCGCTCGCCGCGGTCGAAGAGGAAGGCGAAGACCGCCTCCGCCTGCCGCGTCCCCGCCTTCGCCCCGCCCCACTGGCGGATCGCCGCGCCGTCGCGCTCGACGCGCAGCGGGCCGAGCGCGTACACCTGCAAGCCGGGCGCGCCCGGGGCGGCGGGCGGCGGCGCGACCTCGGCCAGCGCGCGGGCCTCTTCGAGCGCCGCGAGCGCGGCGGCGGGGTCCGC
>DASSSV010000346.1:0-3448 GCA_035708265.1 Thermomicrobiales bacterium
GCCGAGATGCGCCACGGGCGCAAGAGCCAGGCCCGGCGGGTCGACGGCTACAAGCGCCATGTGCTGCGGGATCTGGACACGGGCTTGGTGCGGGCGGTAGGCCTGACCGCGGCCAACCTGCCCGAGGCGACCGTCACCGACGACCTCGCCGCCGACCTGGCCCGCCAAGCGGTCGCCCTCACCGCGCTGCACATCGGCCGCGCCTACCTCAGCAGCGCCCTCGTGCGCGAGCGCCCGCCCGGCCTCGCGGTCTACGGCAAGGCCTGGCCGGTGCGCAACGGCGGCCGCTTCCCGAAGGCCGCCTTCGCCCTCGATTGGGGGCGGGGCACCATCCGCTGCCCGCACGGCGCGGTCGTGCCGTTCCACCCCGGCGGCGTGGTCCACTTCCCGGCCGAGACCTGCGCGGCCTGCCCCCTCCGGGAGCGCTGCACCGCGAGCGAGCACGGCCGCGGCGTCAGCATCCACCCGGACGAGCGCCTGCTGGCCGAGCTGCGCGAGCGCCAGGCGACGGCGGCCGGCCGGGCGCGGTTGCGCGAGCGCGTGGCGGTGGAGCACAGCCTGGCGCACGTCGACCACTGGCAAGGCGACCGCGCCCGCTACCTGGGCGCCCGCAAGAACCTGTTCGACCTGCGCCGCGTCGCCGTCGTCCACAACCTGCACGTACTCGCCCGCTATCCCGATCAGGTGGCCGCCTGACTACTTGACCGGCGCTCTAGGTCTGTTAGGGACGGCGCTAAGAAGTGGCCCAGGTGCGGGCGCCTGACGGACCGTAGCTCATCCCATCCCTCCGCCGGCGGATTCTGCCGATGAGTTCCCGAACTGCGGCCCGAAGCCGGCGAGCTGCTTAGCGATCCCGAGCGGCTTGAGGGCGTGCTCGTAGCAGTTCCAGGCCGAGAACAGCAGCAGGCTCCCGTTGACCGTGACGATCTTGGCCCACTCCAGCGCGTCGTGCGGTTCCCCTAAGACGAAGCCGTCGGTCAGGATCGTGGTGGCCGCCGCGACGAGGAGGCAGGCGAGCGCGGTGACGGCCGCGGCGTAGCGCCGGGAGACGGCACCACGAGTACGCAGGAGCGCCTGACCGCTCTCGGCGGGCGCGTCATCTCACCGCGACAGGTTGGTGCAATGGCCTGGCGAGCGCGATTTCCTTCGGGCCAGGCTCGATAACCCGAGGCGCTCCGACGCGCCCGCACGTGGGACGCCATCCGACAGGGTATACCCGAATTGCCGACGGGGCGCTGCTCGCCATCCTCGTGCGGGACGAGGCGGGCGCGTTGCTCGCGGGCCTCTCCGGGTGGACCTGGGGCGGCTGCTGCGAGATCCGCGACCTCTGGGTGCGGGAGGAAGATCGCGGGCGGGGCTGGGGCACGCAACTCCTCGAGGCCGCGGAGGGCGCGGCCCGGCGCGCGGCTGCGGCCAGGTCGTCCTGAGCACGCACGATTTCCAGGCCCCCGACTTCGACCGACGCATCGGCGACGAGGTCTACGCCGCGGTGGGCGACTACCCGCGCGGGCACCGGCAGTTCTTCCTCAACAAGGCGTTGCGCCGAGTCGGGGCGCGGCGCTCCCGCGCGTCGCCATCGATCCGGCCGTCTCGCGTTGGCTGTCGTAGCGTGAGCCTCCAACGCGCAGGTAGACGCCGATGGCGGACGAACGGGAGCGCGGTCTGGCTGTTCGTCGTCCGACCCGTGCTCGGCGCGAAGCGCGCCGCCCTTGCGAATCGCCCGAAAAGTCGAGGCGGTTTGCGCCGCCCCGCGTCCGGCTTCGCCATCTGAGGCCCCACCCCCCGTTCCCCGTCGCGCCCCCCGCGCGCCGCCCCCCGCCGGCCACGCGCCCGCGCGCCCGCGCCCGCGCGCGAAGGCCGTAGTGGAATGCGCGCGCGCGAGGTGTCCGGATTTCCGGGCCGTGGTGCGCGTCGGCAGAATCTGCCGACGGTGTGTTGGCCGTTTGGAATATCCGTTCGAGTCGAGCAGTCATTTTGACGTGACGTGTGGCAGCGCTACACTCCGACAGCGCGGCACCCGCCGGTGGCGCGCCTTCGCCGTCGGTACGCGATGAGGAGCCCCCGATGCTGAATCGCCTCGTCCGCCAATGTGCCCAGCGCGGGCAATCCCTTGCTCGCGCGCTCCGGCGACGCCTGATCGCCGCGACGAAACCCGCCGAGCAAGCCGTCGTGGCGGGCGTGCTCGCCGACCTCGTGCGCCGCCGGCCCGCCCTCGTCGCCGAGAACGCCTTCCTGCGCCAGCCGCTCCTCATCCTGCGGCGCGGCGTCAAGCGCCCGCGCTGCACCCCGGCCGACCGCGCGCTGCTGGCTCTGCTGGCCAGCCGCGTCCGCGCCTGGCGCCAGGCGCTGCTGATCGTCCAGCCGGAGACCGTGCTGCGCTGGCATCGTGAGGGCTTCCGCCTGTTCTGGTGCCGAAAATCGCGACCCCGGTCAGCGCCGAAGCCGAAGGTAGCGGCCGAGCCGATCGCGCTGATCCGGGAGCTGGCCGCCGCCAATCGGCTGTGGGGGGCCGAGCGCATCCGGGGCGAGCTGCTGAAGCTCGGCATCCGCGTCGCCAAGACCACGGTCCAGCGGCACATGCCCGGTGCCCGCCCGCCCCGCCGCGACGGTCAGACTTGGGCCACCTTCTTGCGCAACCACGCCGCCGAGCCGTGGGCCTGCGACTTCCTGCCGGTCACCGACCTGCTGTTCAGGCCGCTCCACGCCTTCATCGTGGTCGCGCTCGGCTCGCGGCGGGTCGTGCATGTGGGCGTCACGCGCCACCCGACCGACGCCCGGGTGGCCCAGCAGCTGCGCGAGGCGACGCCGTTCGGGGAGGCCCCGAGATTCCTGATCCGCGACAACGATTGCAAGTACGGGCCGGCCTTCGCCCGCGTCGCCGCCGCCACGGGCATCAGGGAGCGGCGCACGGCCTGCCGTGCGCCCCGGCAGAACGCCACCTGCGAGCGCTTCCTCGGCAGCGTGCGGCGCGAGTGCCTGGACCACGTGCTGGTCCTGGGGGAGGACCACCCGCGGCGGATGCTGCGGGAGTATGCGGCCTACTGCAACGGCGACCGGCCCCAGCAGGGCCTGCGCCAGCGGGTCCCCGACGCGCCCACCGGCGAGACGCCGCGGTCGGGGCAAGGCGGGCGTGTGCAGGCCGTCCCGATCCTCGGCGGCCTGCACCACGCCTACCAGCGGGCCGCGTAGCACCGACGGACAGGCCAAGCGGCCAAGACAGGTGGCCCACCGCGACCGTCAGGGGAGGGATGAGGACCATGAGCCATTTGAACAGGAGCAGCCTGCGCTCCGCCATGACAGGATGATGCGGTTGATCCATGACGTCCCTCCGGATAGGTCGGGTCGCCTCCCGGCTGGTGAGAGAGTCAGGACAGTAGAGACGGGGACGACGCCGGCTCCCCGACAATTATATACTGGATCTACGAGCTACCGGGATAGCATGCCGCTT
>DASSSV010000347.1:0-56630 GCA_035708265.1 Thermomicrobiales bacterium
GCCGAGCGTCACGGCCGCGCGCTTCCAGTCGACGATGTAGGGCGCGCAGCCGGCCGGGTCGCGCGGGAAGAGGAAGTTGCCGCGGTGGACGTCGCCGTGCGTCAGGGTCAGGTGGCGCCGGCGCGCCTGCCGCCCCACCACCCGCGCCGGCACGCGCGCGCCGAGCGTGGCGTAGAGCGCGCGCCGATCGGCGGGGAGTTGGTCGCCCAGCTCGGCGAGGAAGCGGGGCACCGCCTCGTCCGCCCAGGCGACGAACCCGGCGGTCGCCATGCCGGTGTGGCGCTCCGCCGCCCGCGCGTCCTGGAGCGGCCCCGCCAGCCGCGCGTCGTCCCAGTAGCGGGCGTGGACCCGCGCCAGGGTATCGATCATCAGGTGGCACTCCGCCAGTGTCGGCGGGACCGCGGAGTAGGGGCGGGCGACGTGGGTGGTCGCCGCGGGGTCGGCCAGCAGCAGGTGGAACCGGTCGACGTCGCCGCCGGCGTAGGCGGCGTCGTAGCAGCGGACGAACGGGAGGTCGCTCGCGTCGCCGGCGACCGCCCGGTAGAAGGCGATCTCCGCCCGGTTGCGTCGCGGCATCCGCCGCTCCAGGTCGGGGTCGGCGATCTTCAGGAAGAGGTGCGCCGGCGCGTCGGGCGGGGCATCGGCCGAGTAGCGCACGGCGAGGTGCGCGACCTGCGACGAGGCGCCGACTTCCCGGGCCTCGATCGCGACCACGCTCCCCCGGGTGAGAGCACCGGCGCTGGCGAGCGTCGCGGTCAGCCAACTCGGCGTCGCCTGCGCGAGATCGTCCAGCGCCTCGGACATACATCCCCCCTTCGCCGCTCGATCCCATCCACGAAGCAGGCCACCGGCGATCATCGTCGCCGGTGGCCTGCTCCGCGTCCAGCCGGGGATCGCGCCGCTCAGCCCGCGGTCGCCGCGGCGGGCGCGCCGGCCAGGTAGCGCGCCTCCCACTCGTCCAGCTCGGGCGTGAAGTAGCGCAGGCGCGTCTTCTTGAACTCGGTCGAGCTGTAGAGCGTGGCGTACTCGCGGATGCCGGTGCGCTCCTCGATCGCGTCGATCACCGCCTGGCACTCATCGGGCGTGCGGCCGTGGATCATCGTGAAGACGCTGTAGGGCCAGTCCTCGTAGGTCGGGCGCTGGTAGCAGTGGCTGACCGAGCGGAAAGAGCCGAAGACCGGTCCGAGGTCGTCCATCCGCTCGTCCGGCACCTTCCAGACCGCCATCGCGTTGGCCTTGAAGCCGGCCTTGCGGTGGTAGAGCACCGCGGCCATGCGCCGGAAGTGGCCGATCTCCTTCAACTCGGCGAGGCGCGCGAAGAGCGCGTCGAGGTCGAGTCCGAGGCGCGCGGCCATCGGCGTGAAGGGCTCCGCGACGAGCGGCAGGTTCTCCTGCAGCTCGCGGATGATCGCGATGTCGCCCTCGCCGAGGGCCTTCGGGCCGAGGTCGGTGCGCCTGGCGTCGCTGTAGTGCGGCTGCGCCTGCGCGCCAGCCGCCCGTTTGCCGGTCAGGTCCAGGTCGACGCCGATCTTGAAGAGGCGCAGCGTCGGCAGCATTCGCGCCTGCTCCGCGCCGGCCAGCTCCTTCAGCCGCTCGACCGTGCCGGCGAGGTCGTGCCCGGGCGGGACGGCGACGGTGAACCAGAGGTTGTACTCGTGGTTGCGCTTGTAGTTGTGCGTCACGCCCGGGTGGGTGTTGACGACGAGCGCGCCCTCGACCAGCCGGTCGGCCGGGATGCGCATGGCCACCAGGCAGCTCTGGTAGCCGAGGCTGCGCGTGTCGAAGATCGCGCTGATCTGGCGGATGATGTTCCCGCGCTCCAGCCGCGCGACCCGCGCGATGACTTCGTCCTCGCCGATGCCGAGCTGCTCGCCGAGCGCCGCGAAGGGCCGCCGCATCAGCGGGAAGTCGTTCTGGATGATGTTGAGCAACTGCTGATCGAGTTCGTCCATCCCTGTCCCCTTGTAGTCGGCAGACGGCAGACGGCAGACGGTAGTACCGGCTTACGCTTGCCGACCGTGTCGGCTTACGGACGCCGCCTCTTCCATCCTCCGGCGTCCGACTGCCGTCTCCTCACTGCCGTCTGCCGTCTGCCGTCTGCCGCCCCCGTCCAGCGCGTCGAGCGCCACGCGGATCTCCTGCGCGATGCCGGTGAAGATCGGCACGTCCCGCTCGGTGTAACTGCTCGACCGCGAGCCGCGCAGTTCCTCGACCAGATCGAGGAAGTCCTCGGGGTAGTCCGACTCGAACGCGACGACGAATTCCTGGTCGTCCAGGCCGAACGAGTAGGACGTGTTGATCTTCACTGTCGGGTAGCGGTGCCCGAGCTTGATGTGCTCGCGCATCGCCGAGTTGCGCTCCTCGAAGGGGAGCGAGTACCAGGGGCGCGCCTTGACCATCGGGTAGACGAAGAGGTACTTCGCCTCGCCCGGCACGACCGTCAGCCGCGAGCCCTCCTGCCCCTCGTGGACGTGGTCGCGGACGTACTGCGAGCGCTTGGTCATCGCCAGGTAGGAGTGCGTCACCGTCAGGTAGGCGCCCAGGCCGGTCCCGTAGATGTGCGAGAGGAGCGCGCTCTGCTCCTCCAGCGTGTCGGTCACCGACCAGAGCATCAGGTCGGCCGCGGTGTGCATCCCGACGAGGTTGTAGGAGCGCAGCACGTAGCAGCGCGTCGCCTCTTCCTCGATCGTCGCGGCCAGTTCCGCCTTCTGCCGCGCGCGCTCCTCGGCCGGCAGGCGCCGCCAGACCGGGTCGGCGGCGAAGATCGTGTACTTGACGACCTGCCGCCGCTCGCGCGGCTCGCGACCCAGCCGCGCCTGCAACCCGTGGTCCACCTCGTCGCCGGCGTCCCCGCGCCCGTTCTCGCCGGCCCGATAGTCGCTCACCGTCCCCCTCCTCGGGTCCCATCTGCCGTCTGCCGTCTATCGTCTACCTCGCCGCCGGCACCGGCGTCCCTAGCGTGCCGGCGTCCGCCAGCTCGGCCGTCAGGCGGGCAACATCGACGTCGAAGTCGCGCGCGTGGAGGTCCGCGATGCGCCGCAGGTCGTCGGCGGTCAGGTCCGGGCAGTCGGGCGCGGCGGCGAACTCGACCAGTTGCGCCTCGTCGTAGATGTTCGGCTGGGCGGAGACGACGGTCGGCTCGGCCAGGACGAACTTGAGCGCGGCCTGCCCGATCGTCATCCCGCGCCCGGCGGTCAGCCAGTCGAGCGCCTTCAGTTTCTCCAGGCCGACGATCAGCCACTCGCGCTTGCGGTGGCGGCGGTGGTCGTTCTCGGGGAAGGTCGTCTCGGCGGTGTAGCGCCCTTCGAGCAGCCCCGACGAGTGCGGCACGCGGACGAGGACACCGGTCCCGGTCTCGCGCGCGACCGGGAAGAAGCGCCGGCCGGGGTCCTGCTCGAAGAGGTTGTAGATGATCTGGAGGGCGGTCAGCGGGCGGCGGCGCATGTCGCGGTCGCCGTCCTCGGTGCCGCCGATCGCCGGGCCGAGCGAGGCGCCGTAGTGGCGGATCTTGCCCTCCTGCTTCAGCCGGTCCAGCTCCTCGAAGGTCGCGTCGGCCTCGAACGCGGCGTGGCGCGGATTGTGGAGTTGATAGAGGTCGATGTAATCGGTGCCGAGGCGGCGCAGGCTCTGCTCGAGCGCGAAGCGGATGAAGGTCGGTGAGAAATCCTGCGGGCGCTCCTGCTGGCCGCGGCGCTCGGTGTGGTGGTAGAAGTCGTAGCCGAACTTCGTGGCGATGACGACGTCGTGGCGGCGGCCGTGCTTCGTGAAGGCGTCGGCCAGGAGGGTCTCGCCGCGGCCGTCGCCGTAGGTGTCGCCGGTGTCGAAGAAGGTGACGCCGAGGTCGGCCGCGCGGCGCAGCAGGCCGACGGCGTCGTCGTCGCCGTAGTGGCCCCACCAGCCCGCGCTGACGGTCCAGACGCCGAAGCCGACCTCCGAGACGGTCAGGTCGGTCCCCGGGAAGGTACGGTACTTCATCGTGGCTGCTCGCCCCCCTCTCCTGCCGTGTCCGCGGGCGCCGGCCGCGCCCGATGCACGATCGTACCATTGCCCGCCGACGTTTGCCAAACTACACCCAGGTTTGCCCAGATTCGGCGGGCGCCGTCTACCCCATACTCTACCGAGGGTCGCGTCTGGAGACACGGGCCGATCCCGACTACCGCCCGGCGGTACTCCTGTCCCAACCCCGTAGGTAATCGGTCCCGGTTCGCCCCACGGGCGCGCCACCATGCGCTACATTGGTTTCGGCAGGGAGCCGTAGCCCGCGGGGGCGATACGGCGGGACGGCGGGGCGCGAGGACCGGAGAGCGAGCCCAGGTGGACACCGCGACTGACGCCTTACTCGGCCAGACGATCGGCCGATATCGCCTCGAAGCCTTGATCGGGCAGGGCACGAGCGCGGCCGTCTACCGGGCGCGCGACCTCGTCGGCGGCGACCCGGTGGCACTGCGCGTCTTCGCCCGCGACGCGGCGGCCGACCAGGCATTCGGCGCCCGCTTCCGCAACGCCGCCGCCGCGGCCGCCGCCCTACGCCACCCCCACATCCTCCCGATCCTCGACTTCGGCGAGGACGGGGGCCGCGCCTACATCGCCCGCCCTTACCTCGCGGGGGGCTCGCTGCGCGGCCTGCTGGGGGCGCCGCTCCCGCTCGACCGGGTCGTCGGGCTGCTCCGCCCGATCGCCGACGCGCTCGACGACGCGCACGCGCACGGCGTCGTCCACGGCGACCTCAAGCCCGGCAACCTGCTCCTCGCCGACGACGGCCGCCTGCTCCTGGCGGACCTCGGCACCGCCCACGCGCTGGCCGCGCGCAACAGCGTGGTCGCCGGCGCGCGGGGGCGCCACACCGGCACGCCGGAGTACCTGTCGCCCGAGCAGGCGCTCGGGCTGCCGCCGGACGGCCGGACCGACCTCTACGCGCTGGCGGTCATCGCCTACGAGGCGCTCACCGGCCGCCCGCCCTTCCGCGCGGCGGGGCCCGCCGACACGCCGCGGGCGCTCCTCCTGCGCCACCTCGACACCGCCCCGCCCCCGCCAAGCGCCCTGAACCCGGCCGTCGGCCCGGCGCTGGAGGCGGCGCTGCTGCGCGCGCTGGCCAAGGACCCCGGCGCGCGCTTCCCTTCCGGCGCCGACTTCTTCGCGGCCCTGCTCGAGGCGCAGGCGGACGACGCCGCGGCCGCCCTCGCGGCGCTGACCAGCCAGCCGGCAGAGCCCAATTGCCGCGCGCGGGAAGAGCGAGACGCCGCCGCGGGACCGGGGAGCGGCGAGGACAGCGACGCCGCGCCGGTGGAAGGAGCGAGCGACGTACCCCTCGGGGCCGGGGCGCACCGCGACGCGAGCGCCCCGGGCCGGCCCGGCGACGCCCGCCTCGCCGTCGCGCCGGCCGCGGCGCCCCATCCAGCCCGGGACGGCCGCCGGGGCGCCGAGCGGGCGCGCCGGACCTGGACGCCGTCGCGCTGGTGCTGGTGGGCGCTCGTCGCCTACGCGCTGGTCATGACCGCGCTGGCCATCGGTCGGGGGCCGGACGCGCTGGCCGGCGGGCGGCGCGACCCCGCGCCCGCGGCCGCCGTCCAGTCGAGTCCGGTCGCCAGCCCTGTCACCCCGACATCCACACGCGCCGCCACGGCCACGGCCACGGCGACATTCGCGCCGGTCGTCGCCCCGCCGACGGCGACCGCGACCCCGCGCCCGTCGCCCTCGCCCACCGCGACGGCGACGGCCACCGCGCGCCCAGCGCCGTCGCCCACTACGACCGCGGTCCCGCCCACGGCCACACCGTCGCCCGTCCCGCCCACGCCGACGGCCACGGCGCCCCCCTTCGCCGCGACCGACCGCATCGGCGCGGGGCTCGTGGTCAACTTCCGGGCCGGGCCGGGCACCGACTACGCCATCGTCACCACCCTCGCGCCCGGCACGCCGCTCCGCGCCACCGGCGAGACCGCGACGGCCGACGGCGTCCTCTGGCGCCAGTTCGTCCTGGCCGACGGCCGCCCCGGTTGGGTCCGCGACCTCGACGTCGTGCCGGCCGGGACGTGAGAGCGTGGGAGAGTGGGACCGTGGAGCGTGAGGGCGTGCTGAGAGTGCGCTGACCGCCTCGCTCTCGTAGGGGCCTGCGCCTACGAACCACGGCCCGCGGCCCTCGCTCTCGCGCTCCCACGCTCCCACCCCCCGCCCGCTCGCACGACCTGGCCCGCTTGTCCCTCCCGCCCGGGCCCTTTTTCCCATTGGCACGGCCTGGATGGGCCTGTACCCTGTGATGAGGCTGGCGCGGTGCCCAGCCCCGACACGCACGCGGAGAGCGAGAGCCCGAGGTGTATCGTCGACGCCCCACCCGGCCTTGCGCGCCACCCCCGGAGCGCGCCGACCGCGCCGGGGCCGGCGCGGCCACGTTGGATCACCACCTGCGGCGCAGTTCAGCCATCCTCTACGCGGTCGGCCTCGCCGTCGGGCTCTTCGTCAACAACACCCCCCTCGGCCGGGGCTTCAACCGCCTCGGCATCAACCTCCTCGCCGTCTGCGCCCTGCTGTCGATCCTGGCCGTCTGGTACGTCCCCTGGCGCCGCTACCACCGCGACTGCTTCGCGCTCGTCACCGGCAGCGCCATCGCCATCGTGGCCGTGCTCGTGCCCTGGAGCGGCGGCTGGCAGAGCCCCTTCACCGCCTATTACTTCTTCATCGTCGTCTTCGCCGCCCTCTACTATCGCCCGCCCCTCGCCCTGGCGCTCGGCCTGGCCGTCACCTTGGCCTGGCTGTCGCCGCTGCTCGGCGGGTATGCGCCGCCCGCGGGCCCCTACGCGCTGCCCCGGCTCCTGCTGATCGTCGGCGCGACCTCCCTGGCCATCGTCGTCGTCGCACAGGTGATGGCCGGGGAGATCCTGCGGCTCTACGGCGAGACGCTCGCGCGCCTCGAGGAGCGGGATCGGGTCAAGCGCGCGCTCGCCGAGAGCGAGCAGCGCTACCGCTCCCTGTTCGACCACAATCCCGACGCCGTCTTCTCCCTCGACCCGGCCGGCCGCATCGTGAGCGCCAACGCCGCCATCGAGGCCCTCACCGGCTACTCCGTCGCCGAGGCCCTGGCGCTCGAGACGGCGCACCTCGTCGCGCCGGACGACCACGAGCGGATCCGGCGGCACTTCGCCGAGGCGCTCGCCGGCCGCGCCCAACACGTCGAGCTGGCGCTCCGCCACAAGCGCGGGCGGCCCGTCGACGCGCAGGTGACCCTGCTGCCGATCCGCGTCGACGGGCGGCTGGTCGGCGTCTTCGGCATCGCCAAGGACATCAGCGCCCGCCGCGCCTACGAGGAGCAGCTGCAGCACCAGGCGTTCCACGACCCGCTGACCGGGCTGCCCAACCGCGCCCTGTTCCTGGACCGCCTCGGGCACGCGCTCGACCACGCCCGGCGGCGGGGGGAGGGGGTCGCGGTCCTCTTCGTCGACCTCGACCGCTTCAAGGTCATCAACGACAGCCTCGGGCACGAGGCCGGGGACCTGCTGCTCATCGCGGTCGCCAACGCCCTCAAGGGCTGCCTCCGGCCGGAGGACACCGCCGCGCGGCTGGGCGGGGACGAGTTCACGGTCCTGCTGGAGCGGGTCGCCGACATCACCGCGGCGGTGGCGGTCGCCGAGCGCATCCTGCGGGCCCTCCAGGCGCCGCTCGCGCTGAGCGGCTACGACCTCGTCGTCACGGGCAGCCTGGGGATCGCCCTCAGCACCCCCGAGCGGAATGACCCGGTCGAGCTGATGCGCCAGGCCGATGTGGCGCTCTATCGCGCCAAGGCGCAGGGGCGGGGCTGCTACCAGGTCTTCGACGCCACAATGAATGCCCGCGTGCTGGAGCGGCTGGAACTCGAGGCCGAGCTGCGGCGGGCGCTGGAGCGGGAGGAGTTCGTCGTCCACTACCAGCCGAAGGTCGCGCTGGCGACCGGCCGCCTGGAGGGGGTCGAGGCCCTGGTGCGCTGGCAGCACCCGGAGCGCGGCCTCCTCCCCCCGGCCGCGTTCATCGCGTTGGCAGAAGAGACCGGGCTGATCCGCCCGCTCGGGCGCTGGGTGCTCGTCGAAGCCTGCCGACAGGCGCGCGCCTGGCAGGCGCGGCACCCGGCCGGCCCGCCGCTGGTGATGGCGGTCAACCTGACCGCGCCGCAATTCCAGCAGCCGCACCTCGCGGCGGACATCGCGGCCATCCTGGCGGAGACGGGCCTGCCGCCGCACCTCTTGCAGTTGGAGATCACCGAGAGCGTGCTGATGGACGACGCGGCGGCCACGCTGGCGACGCTGGGGGCGCTCAAGCGCCTGGGGGTGCAACTCGCGATCGACGACTTCGGCACCGGCTACTCCAGCCTGGCCTACCTCAAGCGCTTCCCGGTCGACTGGCTCAAGGTCGACCGACGCTTCGTCGAGGGCCTGGGGACGGACGCCGAGGACACGGCGATCGTGCAGGCCGTGGTCAACCTGGCGGCGGCGCTCAAGCTGGCGGTGACCGCCGAGGGCGTGGAGACGGCCGACCAGGTGGCGCGCTTGCAGGCACTGGGCTGCGCCCTCGGGCAGGGCTTCTACTTCGCCCGGCCGCTCCCGGCCGCGGCGGTCGACGCGCTCCTGGCCGCCGGCCGCGACTGCTCGCCCCTGGCGAAGTACGAAGTACGAGTGGCGAGCGACGAGTGACGAGCGATGAGTGGGGGGCGGGGGCTTCGCCGGGGCGACTCGTCGCTCATCGCCCATCGCTCGACACGCATTCGTCATTCGTACTTCGGACGGGACGAACGGCCCGGCGCCGCAGGCCGTTCGTCGCGGCCGGAACGGGCAGAAATCCCCTGGCCGGCGGGTGGGGGAAGTACTAGCCAGACGCGGCGGAATGGGGCATTGTGCCGGGGCATCGCACTCCCTATCGTAGGAGGGGCGGACGAACGGAATCCCGGCCGCGGCGGCGCCAAGGGCGGGTCGCGGCGGGACAGCGATAGGGCCAGACCGATGGCACAGGCGACGCTCGCGCCGGCGACCCCGTGGAGCGGACTGCGCAGCCAGTTCCTCGAATCCCGCGACCCCGCGGACCAGGTCCACATCTTCGACCTGAGCGCCCGCGCCGCGCAGGTGCTGCACCGCTGGGCCGCGCGCTACCCCCTGATCCGCCGCGTGCGCGTCTGGCCGCTGGCGCTCTCGGTCGCCGCGGCCGCCCCCTACAGCAGCGTCGAGGCGCTGATCGCCACGGCCCGGCTGAGCCTGTGGGTCTTCACGCTCGACGACCTCTTCGACGAGGAGCGCGTGCCGCGCGCCGAGTTGATGCGCCGCGCTGAACGCTACCGCGCCATCGCCCGCGGGCGCCCGACGCCGGCGACCCGCGACAGCCTGGCCACGGCACTCGCCGAGGTGCGCGACGACCTGGCCCGCTACCCGCTCTTCGCCGCCCTCGGCGAGGAGTGGGCCGAGGCGCTCTGCGGCACGATCGACGGCATGACGCACGAGTACGAGTGGCGGCTCTCCTACCGGCAGGACCACGGCGCGCCGCTGCCGACCTACGAGGAATATCTGGTCCCCGGCCGGTTCAGCATCGGCGGCCCGCCGCACGTCTGGGCCGCCCTGATCGCGACCGACGACCCCTCGACGCCGCGCCACCTCGACCACCTGCGGCCGATGGAGCGGATCGCCTCGACCTGCATCCGCCTGGCCAACGACCTCCAGAGCCACGCCAAAGAGTTGGGCGAGAGCAAGATCAACGCGCTCGTGCTGCTCACGCGGGCCTATGGCCGGCTCGGGCTACCCGCCGCCGAGGCGGCGCAGCGGGCCGAACGGCGCGTCCGGGTGGACATCGCCAGCGGGCTGACCGCGCTGGCGGAGCTCCAGGTGGACGCGCGGACGCAGACGCGGCGGCCGGAGGCGGCCATCGCCGACATCGCCCGCTTCGTCTGCGATTTCTACCGCACGCACGACTACCACACCTTCGTGATGGGCCGCACGTCGGAGACGGGGGCATAGCGCGATGGTGGCGATCGCGACGGCGCCGGCCTCGAGCGTCCTCGGCGCGCCCGGCGCGCGCCCCGGCATCGCCGGGACGGCCTACGACACCGCCTGGCTGGCGGGCGTGCCCGACCCGGCCGACCCCGGCGCGCCGCGCTTCCCGGCCGCGCTGGCCTGGCTGGTCGAGCACCAGCGGCCGGACGGGAGTTGGGGCGGCGCGGTGCGCTACGAGCACGACCGCGTCCTCGGCACGCTGGCCGCGCTCGGATCGCTGGCGGCCTTCGGCCGGCGCGCGGAGGACCGCGAGGCGGTGGCGCGCGGCACGCGCTACCTCTGGCAGCGCGGGCACCTGCTGGCCGGCGAGCCGGTCGAGCCGGTCGGCTGCGAGCTCCTGCTCCCCGCGCTGGTCGAGCGGGCGCGACACGCGGGGGTGCCGGTGCCGCCGCACCTGGACATCTACGGCCGCGAGCGGGCGGAGAAGTTGCGGCTGCTCCCGCCCGACGCGCTCTACTCGCCGCGCGTGACGGTCGTCCACTCGCTCGAATTCCTCGGCGACGCGGGGGACCTCGCGGGGCTGCGCGCGGCGCGGGGCGCCAACGGCGCGCTCGGCAATTCGCCCGCCGCGACGGCCTACTACCTCGCCCGCACCGACGACCCCCGCGCGCTGGCCTACCTGGAGGACTGCCTGGCGCGCAACGGCGGCGCGACCGCGCCGGTGCTGCACCCTTGCGAGACCTTCGAGCTCCTCTGGGCGGCGTATCACCTCTTCCTGGCCGGGGCGCCGGCCGCGCGACTGCTCGGCCGCGCCGACCGCGCGACGCTCGCCGCCGCGCTGCGGGCCGACGGCGTCAGCCTGTCGCCGACCTTCCCCATCGCCGACGCCGACGACACGGCGGTGGCGCTGCTCCTCCTGCACGAGTTGGGCGAGCCGGTCGCCCCCGGCGTGCTGGCGCGCTTCGCGCTGGGGCCGGGCGGCTGCTTCGCCAGTTTCCCGCACGAGCGGCACGCCTCGGTCGGGGTCAACCTGCACGCCCTGCACGCGATCGCGCGGGTGCCGGGCTACCGCGACCGCGAGCGCACAATGGCACGCCTGCTCGACTACCTCGCCGGCGAACAGCGCGGCGGCCTCTACTGGCTCGACAAGTGGCACATCTCGCCCTTCTACGCCACCGCGCACGCCCTCTGCGTCCTGGCCGACCTGCCGCCCGACCTGGCCGCGCGGGCCGCGCCGCTGGCCGACCGCGCGCGCGAGTGGGTGCGCCAGACGCAGAACGCCGACGGCTCCTGGGGCTTCTACGGCGAGCCGACCGCCGAGGAGACCGCCTACGGCGTGCTGGCGCTGGCGCGCGGGGCGGCGGACAGGCCGTCGGCACGCGACCGGCGGCGCTGCGCGGCCGGGCTGCGCTACCTGCGCACGCTCGACGCCGCCACCGCCGGCACGGAGGACTACCCACCGCTCTGGATCGACAAGTGCCTCTACACGCCGACGCTGGTCGTGCGGGCGACGATCGCGGCGGCGCTGGCCGTCGCCCGGGGCGGGCGCACGACGCTCGATGGGGAAGCGAAGGGAGCGGGCCGATGATTGAACGGACGGACGAGCCGGCGGGGCGGGATCGCATCCTCCTGGTGGACGACGAACCCTACATCCTGAGGTCGCTGAGTTACCTCCTCACCCGCGAGGGCTACGCGGTGGCGACCGCCAGCAACGGCGAGGAGGGCCTGGCGCGGCTGCGCGCGGTGCGGCCGCGCCTGGTCTTCCTCGACATCATGATGCCGCGGATGAATGGCTACGAGGTCTGCGAGCAGATCAAGCAGGACCCGGCGACGGCCGATACCTACGTCATCATGCTCAGCGCGAAGGGCCAGCAGATCGACCGCGAGCGCGGGCTCCTGGGCGGCGCCGACGAGTACATGACCAAGCCGTTCAGCCCGCGCGAGGTCGCCCAGCGCGTCCGGGAGATTTTCGCGCGCGACGGCGCGGCGGCCGCGCCGGTGGCGGGCCCGTGATGTCGACCTATCAGCGCTTGCTGGCCGCCGGCATCCGGTTGTGGCAGGGGCCGCCGGCCTTCCCGCGGTCGTTGCAGCTCGAGTGGCGCTTCGTGATCGTCCGCTGGCTGGGCATCGGCATCATGACGCCGGGCCTCCTGCTGGCGCACCTCGGCTCGGGGCGGACGGTGGCGGGGTACGCGGTCCTCCTGCTGGCCGCGGTCTACAACGCCGTCGTACAGGTCGTGCTGTTGCGGCGCCCGGCGATCTTCGCCAGCGGCTACATCACCGTGATCGGCGACGCCCTGCTCAACATCGCCATGATCAACATCGGCGGGGGCTTCGACTCGCCGTTCTACTATCTCCTCTTCACCGCGACGATCTCGGCCGCGATGCGCTACGGCTACGGCCCCTCGCTGGCGACGGTGACGATCTTCGTCGCCCTCGACGGCGTGGAGGGGCGGCTGGGCCGGCACGCGCTCGACGGCATCTACGTCTTCCGCTCCGGCTTCCTCTTCATCACGGTGGTCCTGGCCGGCTACCTCAGCGAGCAGGCGCGGCGCGCCGAGGCGGCGCTGCAGGAGCGCCTGCGCCAGGCCGACCTCCTCAATCGCTCCACCGCGCTGCTCGGCGCGAGCCTTGAGTTCGAGCGGGTGCTGCACGCCGTCGCCGCGGCCGCCTGCCGCCTCTTCGACGGCGCGAGCGTCGCCCTGCGCCCGGCCGCCAACCTGGCCGAGCGCGCAGGCATCGAGGCGGCCGCCATCGAGCACCCCTGCCCCGGCACCGGCGAGGCGGCGCGCGCGGGGCTGGTCGCCCTCTGCGACCGCTACGCAGGCGCAGCCTATCGACCGCGCGAGGCGCGCGACCGGCTCGGCGCACGCGAGCGGCTGCCCTCGGGCGAGCAGGCGCTGGTCTTCAACCTGGCCTTGCCGACCCGCCCGACCGCGCTGGCGACGCTCGCGGTGGGCCTGCCGGCCGGGCGACCGGCGCCCGCGCTCGACCCCGACATCCTCGACTCCTTCGTCGAGCGGACGACGCTGGCGCTCGAGAACGCCGGACTCTACCGCACGCTCGCCAGCCGCACCGACGACCTCCAGCGCGCCTACAGCGACCTGGCGATCGCGCACCAGGAGCTCCTCAGCGTCGACGAGATGAAGACCAATTTCCTGGCGAACGTGTCGCACGAGCTGCGCACGCCGCTCAGTTCGATCCGCTCCTTCTCCGAACTCCTCCTCTCCTACGACGACGACGTCAGCGTCCAGCAGGAGTTCCTGGGCATCATCAACCAGGAGAGCGAACGCCTGACCCGGCTGGTCAACGACGTGCTCGACATCACCAAGATCGAGGCGGGCCAGTTGCATTGGGACATGCAGGCGCTCGACGTGGCGACCCTCCTGCACGATAGCGCCCGCACCTACGCCCCCCTGATCCAGGAGCAGGGGCTGACCTTCCGGCGGGAGATCGCCGACGACCTCCCAGCGATCTGCGCCGACCGCGACCGCCTGCAGCAGGTGATCGCCAACCTCCTGGTCAACGCGATGAAGTTCACCCCGGCCGGGACGGTCCGGCTCGCCGCGCGGGCCGGCGGCGGGGAGGTCCGCATCGCCGTGTCCGACACCGGCATCGGGATCGCGCCGCAGGACCGCGAGCGCATCTTCGAGAAGTTCCAGCAGGTCGGCGAGACGCTCACCGGCAAGCCCAAGGGGACGGGCCTCGGCCTGGCGATCTGTCGGGACATCGTCGCCCATCACGGGGGCCGCCTCTGGGTGGAGTCGCGCCTCGGCGCCGGCAGCACGTTCATCGTCGCGCTGCCGGCCCTCCCCGTCGCGATCCCGACAGCGGAGGCGGCCCTGATCAGTGCCGAGCGATGAGCGACGAGGGGAGTGACGAGTGACGAGTGACGAGTGACGAGGGGACTGGGGGAACGCTCGTCCGTCCTCCGTCCTCCGTCTCGCTCATCGCTCATCGCTCATCACCGGAGTGGGAGGGAGCGGAGATGGCCGCGGTGATGGTGGCGAACGGCCTGGCGGCGGACGTGGAGCCGAACGAGTGCGGCACGTGGGCCTGCCCGCTGACGGCGGCGCAGGTGCGCGAGATCCTGGCGCCGGGGCTGGCCGGGCCGGTCGTCGCGCTCGGACTGGCGTCGCCCGACGGGCCGGTGTACGCGCGGGCCGCGCGGGCGCATGGCGAGCGCGGCCCGGCCGTCGAGGTGGTCGCGCCGGTGGTGGTGCAAGGCACCGCGGTCGCGGCCGTGCGGGTGACGGGGGCAGGCGCGGAACGCGAGCGCGTCGAGGCGGTGGCGCGCCTGACCGCGGCGTACGTCTCGGCCGCCTGGCAGGCCGCCCGCGAGATCGACAGCCTGGCCGGCGAGGTCGTCCACGCCTACGAAGAACTCCACCTCCTCTACGAGCTCGGCGCTGCCCTGACGGGCCAGCTCACCGTCGCGCGGGCGGCGGACCTGATCCTGGCGAAGATCCTGAACGTGCTGCACGCGACCGACGCCGAGCTGGTCGTGGACGACCCGGCCGGGCCGGTGCGCGTCCGGCGCGGCGCGGGGCCGGCCGGCGCCGGCGCGCAGCGCCTGGAGGCGCCGCTGCAGAACAACGGTCAGCGCCTCGGCGCGATCGTCCTGGCGCGCCCGCGCGACGCCGCGCCCTTCTCCTCGGCCGACGGCAAACTCCTCGACGCCGTCGGCGCCTTCGCCGGCAGCGCGATCCGCAACGCGCAGCTCTACCCGACGCTGCGCCGGCAGGCCGACACCGACGCACTGACGGGCCTGGCGAACCACCGCGCGATCCAGGAGCGGCTCGACGAGGAGCTGGCGCACGCCGCCGCGGCCGGGCAACCGCTCGCCGTCCTGATGATCGACGTGGACGACTTCAAACTCTTCAACGACACCTACGGCCACTTGGTCGGCGACCAGATCCTGCGCCTCGCCAGCCGCACGCTCAAGGAGGCGTGCCGCGACACCGACGTCATCGGCCGGTACGGCGGCGACGAGTTCATCGTGCTCCTGCCGGGGGCCGATCGGGCGGGAGCGAGCGACGCCGCGCACCGCATCCTGGCGCTGATGGCCGCGCGCAGCGTCCGCGCGGCCGGGCAGGACCCGTTGCCCATCGCGCTCTCCATCGGGGTCGCGCTCTACCCCGACGACGCGACGCTCAAGCACGACATTTTGAGCCACGCCGACGCCGCGCTCTACGAGACGAAGCGCAGCGGCGGCAACGGCGTGCGCCACCACCAGGGGATCGACGAGGTCGCGTACGCGCCGGTCGCCGAGGGCGCCTGCACGACCTTCAGCGCGCTCCAGGGCCTCGTCAACGCGGTGGACGCCAAGGATCGCTACACGCGCGACCACTCCGATGCGGTGACCGAGGGGGCGCTGCTGCTGGCCGAGCGGCTGGGGCTGTCGCCCGAGGCGTGCGGGGCGCTCCGCATCGCCGGCCTCCTGCACGACGTCGGGAAGATCGGCATCCCCGACCGCATCCTGCGCAAGCCGGGGCGCCTCACCGACGAAGAATACCGGATCATGCAGCAGCACGTCTCGCTGTCCGAACTCATCATCAAGGAAGTGCCCTCGCTGGTGGACGTGCTGGGCGCGGTCGCCAGCCACCACGAGCGCTACGACGGCCGCGGCTACCCGCGCGGGCTGCGCGGCGAGGCGATCCCCCTCCTGGGCCGGATCATGGCGCTGGCCGACGCCTGCGCGGCGATGCTGCTCAATCGCCCCTACCGGCGCGGGCTGGGGTGGCCGGAGGTCGCCGCCGAGTTGCGGCGGGGGGCCGGCACGCAGTTCGACCCGGCGCTGGTCGAGCCGTTCATCGAGGCGATCGAACACTCAACCTACCTGACCGCCATCGCCCCGCAGCCGCCGGCCGGGCCGGCGCACAATCGGCAACTGGATAGGGAGCGCTAGAGGAGACACGATATGCCCGCGATAACCCTGCTCGTAGAGTGCCCGGCCGCCACCGAAGAGTCCCCCGCCGCGCCCGTCATCTCACCCGCCAGCCCACCTGTGGAGGTGGCCCGCGCGACCGGCGACTTCGCCGTCCACGGCGAGACCTTCTCGCTCGTCACGGGCGGCGACACGCCCGCGTACCACGACCTGACCGAACTCGTGCGGGCGGTCGTCGCGCGCGCCGGGGTGGCGGCAGGGACGCTCCTGGTCAGCACGCGACACACCACCTGCGCGGTCGTGGTGCAGGAGCACGAGCCGCTGCTGTTGCGCGACATGGCCGACCGCCTGCGGCGCTACGCCGGCGCGCACGAGGACTACCGGCACAACGACTTCGCGGTGCGCACGGTCAACATGTGCGACGGCGAGTGCGCCAACGGCCACGCCCACTGTCAGCACCTCCTGCTCGGCGCCGCTGTAACCCTCCCGGTGCTCGACGGCCGGCCGGTGCTCGGCCTCTGGCAGCGCGTCTTCCTGGTCGAGCTGGACCGCCCCCGCCTGCGACACTACTCGGTGCAGGTGATGGGCGTGCGGGACGGAGACGATAGACGATAGACGATAGACAGGCGGACTCGTACCGTTACGCACCTTCTGGATCCTTCTCGCACCTCTCGCCGGTAGGGAGATGTGCTGCGCGACGGCGCGGCGGGGAACGCCCCCGCCGCGCCGTTCGGTGTATAGTGGGACGCGTCGGCCGGCCACGCCGCCGACGGCCGGCCCGGCGCTGCGCGAGATGAGGAGGTGCGCGATGGTCTTCCGCTCGATCAATCCCGCGACCGAAGAGGTGCTCGCCACCTACGAGCCGACCCCGCCCGACCAGGTCGACGCCGCCCTCGCCGCGGCCCGCGACGCCTACGGCCACTGGCGCGAGCGCTCCTTCGCCGAGCGCGCCGCCCTCATGCGCCGCGCCGCCGAGGTGCTGCGCGCCGGCAAGGCCCGCTACGGCGGCCTCATCACCGCCGAGATGGGCAAGACGATCGGCGAGGCGGAGGCCGAGGTCGAGAAGTGCGCGCTCAACTGCGACTTCTACGCCGCGCGCGCCCAGCAATTCCTGGCCGACGAGCACGTCGCCTCGGCCGCGCGCGAGAGTTTCGTCGCCTTCGAGCCGCTCGGCGTGGTCCTCGCGATCATGCCCTGGAACTTCCCCTTCTGGCAGGTCTTCCGCTTCGCCGCCCCCGCGCTGATGGCCGGCAACACCGCCGTCCTCAAGCACGCCAGCAACGTCTCCGGCTGCGCGCTGGCGATCGAGGAGGTCTTCCGCGAGGCCGGTTTCCCGAAGGGTGTCTTCCGCACACTCCTGCTCGAGAGCAGGGACGTCGACAAACTGATCGAGGACCCGCGCATCGCCGCCGTGACGCTGACCGGCAGCGACGCCGCCGGCAGCCAGGTCGCCGGGAAGGCCGGGCAGATGCTCAAGAAGACGGTCCTCGAACTCGGCGGCTCGGACCCCTTCATCGTCCTCGACGACGCCGACCTCGCGGCGGCCGCGGACGTCGCGGCGCGGGCGCGCTACCAGAACGCCGGGCAGAGTTGCATCGCCGCCAAGCGCTTCATCGTGGTCGAGTCCGTGGCCGACGAGTTCGCGGTGCGCCTCAAGGCCGCGGCCGAGGCGATCCCGGTCGGCGACCCGACCGACCGCGCGACCCGGATGGGCCCGCTGGCCCGCGCCGATCTCCTGGACGCGCTCGAACGGCAACTCGCCGCCTCCGTGCAGCGGGGCGCGAAGGTCATCGCCGGCGGCGAGCGCCTGCCGCGCCGGGGCTACTTCTTCCCGCCGACGATCGTCACCGACGTGACCGAGCGGATGCCGGTCTTCCGCGAGGAGACCTTCGGCCCGCTCGCCGCGGTGATCCGCGTGCCCGACACCCACGCGGCCATCGCCACGGCCAACGACTCGCAATTCGGCCTCGGCGGCAACCTCTGGACGCGCGACGTCGAGCGCGGCAAGGCGCTGGCGCGGCAGATCGAGTCGGGCTCGGTCTTCATCAACGGCATGACCGCCTCGAATCCGCTCCTGCCGTTCGGCGGCGTCAAGCGCAGCGGCTACGGCCGCGAGCTGTCGAGCTTCGGCATCCGCGAGTTCACCAACGTGCAGACGATCTGGGTCGAGCAGGGGTAGCGCCCGCCGGGCCGAGAAGGGTTCCGCGATATCTCGCCAGACATGGCGACGGGGGACAGCGAGGTGGACGGCGGCTAACGTCCACCTCGCTGTCCCCCGTGGGGTATACTCTTCGGCAGGACGGTAGGCACGACGTGAGACAAGGTGAGCCATGAGCACGGCGCTGGCGCGCTACCGGATCTCGGCCGCGGAGTTCGCGCGGATGGGGGAGGCGGGCGTCTTCCCCGCCGAGCGGCGGCTGGAACTCGTGGACGGAGAGGTCGTCGAGATGAGCTCGATCGGCCCGCGCCACGGCAATAGCGTGGCCAGCGCGACCGACGTGCTGGCCGGGCACCTGGCCGGGCGCTGGACTCTCCGCGTGCAGAGCCCCCTCCAGCTCGGACCGCACGACGTACCGCAGCCCGACTTGGCCCTCGTCACCCGTCGGAACTACGGCGACGCGCACCCCACGGCGGCTGATGCCCTGTTGGTGATCGAGGTAGCGGATACCTCGCTCCTCACCGACCGGCGGGACAAGTTGCCCCGCTACGCCGCCGCCGGCATCCCCGAAACCTGGCTCTTGGACCTTGCGGGCGGACGGTTAGAGCGGCACAGCGAGCCAGGGCTGGCCGGCTACCAGCAGGTGCAATCGGCCCGCCGCCGCGAGACTCTAGGCTCGACTGTACTGCCGGGCCTAACCTTCGATGTCACCGGACTACTCGGCCCGTAGTCACGCCATGGCCAAGCATCGCTAAGAGTGACGGGACCCCGGATCTCGTTGTCGGAGATATGCCACGGGGCGGCCGCCGCTTAGCGCTACGCCGCTACACCGGCAGGTGCCCGACGAAGAAGAGCACCTTCGCCACGATCTCGCCCGCCAGCACGACGCCGACGCCGACGTAGAGGAGGCCGGTCGCCGAGCGCATCGCGCGGATCCGCGTGGTGTGCCAGGCCAGCACCGCCAGGACGATCGGGAAGGCCAGCCCCATCGCGACGCGCACGCCGAGGATCAGGCCGTACTTGTGCAACAGGTCCGCGCCCTGCTGCGCGGCGGCCGGGAAGCCGACCTGCCCGAGATACACCGGTAGCGAGAGGAGCTGCCAGGCCAGCGCGGCGAAGAAGACGATCGTCATGTGCCGCAGCGGGCGCGGCGAGAGTTTCGGCGAAACGAGATACCAGTGGCCGAGCAGCATCCCGGTCATCGCGCCGCCGAGGACGAGGCTGGCCGCCAGGAAGTTGACCACCGTGCCGAGCCCCGCCCACGGCGCCTGCCCGTAGGCCAGCCCGCCGCAGACGAGCGTCGCCACGCCGGCCGCCGCCGCCAGCCCGCCCGTTGCGCGCCGCCCGGCCCGCCAGCCGAACCAGGTCAGCGGGTTGTAGAGCCCCAGGAAGATCAGGAAGAACGTAAAGGCGCGTCCCTCGCGCCCGAGCCAGTCGAGGCGCACCCCGTACCCCGCCAGGGTCACATTGGCCGGGTACTGCGCGCGGATCCAGGCCGCGAAGAGCGCGAAGCCGACGAAGATCAGCGCGCTCACCCCGAGGAACGCCCCGCTGACCTCGCCCTCGACGTCGCTGAGGAGCAGCACGAGGAACGAGCCGACGACCAGCTCGACCGTGAGGATGAAGAGCGCCAGCGGCAGTGCCTGGACCAGCGTCATGGTGGTGTGCCTCAGCAATGCCCGATCGGTGTTGCCGACTACGTGATTACAACGCGCACGATCTCACCGGGCCGGAGCGTCGGCAAGACGGCCAGGATCTCCGCCGCGCATCGCCGCAGCGTGTCATGCCGGTTGTCCGGGGCGTCCAGCACGATCACCCCGAGAGACCTGTCCGCGACCCGCTGCTGATGCGGGAGGTTCTGATCGACCGTGATGAATGCGTCGAATTGGGCCTCGGCGAGCCGGAGCAATGCGCCATTCTTCGTGCCCGCCCAGCCCATCTCCGCCACCGTCGCCACTTCATGACCGAGAAGATCGCGCTTGAACGGCCGCGGTGGCACTCGTCAAGCAGCACTCTCATGGTACCCAGCAACGAGTTCCTTCAGTAGCGCGAGCACCGCCTGGGACTGCTGTCTCGTGACCGTCGGAAAATCGTCGAGAAACTCATCGAGGCTCTACCCCGCAGCCAGGTAATCCAGCAACATCCGCACCGGGACGCGCGTGCCGGGGAATACCGGCACGCCGCCAAGGATCTCCGGATCGCGCGCGACGACCGCTTGCTCGTCCATGGTACCTCTGCCTCGCCGTGAGCGGACGTCCGACACCGCAATACTAGCAAAAATCGCCGCGGCGCGCCGGAAACGGCAAGGGGCCGTATAATAGCCACCAAGGAGGGGGGAGCGGTGTCGGAGCGCGCGCGCATCCTGAGCTGGTGGGTCTACGTGGCGGCCGTCGTCGCCATCTTCGAGATCACCTTCCTCAGCACCAACTTCGCCTACGCCGTCGGCGCGGCGCTCGCCAGCATCGTCGTCCTCGGCCTCGTGCTCAAGGCGGTCATCCGCGGCCTGACTCGCGGGCGGCCGCGGTAGCGATCTTGCGGCGCGGTCCCCGACGGCGCGGCGGTTGACACCCCCGCGCGAGATAGTAGATAATTTCACAAGTTGGCCCCGGCCGCGCCGCGGCCGCCGGGCGGAAGGAGGGGGGAGATGCTGGCGAGCTTCGTCCCGGTGGGGATCCTCTTCCTCATCGCCGCGGGCTTCGCCGCGCTGGTCCTCTGGCTCACCAGTTTCATGGGCCCCAAGGGGCTCAGCCCCGGCGCCGAGGAGACCTACGAGAGCGGCATCGTCCCCGAGGAGCCGGCCATCCGGCGCTTCCCCGTCCGCTTCGCGCTCATCGCCATGCTCTTCCTGGTCTTCGACATCGAGGCGGTCTTCTTCTACCCCTGGGCCGTCGTCTACAAGCAACTCGGCTGGTACGGCCTCGCCGAGATGCTGCTCTTCATCGCCATCCTGCTGATCGGCTACTTCTACGCCTACAAGAAAGGGGCGTTGAATTGGGAATAGAGGCCCGACTCGCGAAATCCGGCGCGCCCGGCGTCCTGCTCAGCAAGCTCGCCGACTGGGGCCGCGCCAACTCCCTCTGGCCGATGACCTTCGGCCTGGCCTGCTGCGCGATCGAGATGATGGCGACCAGCGCCTCGCGCTACGATATGGCGCGCTTCGGCTCCGAGGTCTACCGCGCCTCACCGCGCCAGGCCGACCTGATGATCGTCTCGGGTCGCGTCTCGCAGAAGATGGCCCCGGTCATCCGCCAGCTCTACGACCAGATGCCCTCGCCCAAGTGGGTCATCGCCATGGGCGACTGCGCCTCCTGCGGCGGCATCTTCAACAACTACGCGATCGTCAACGGCGTCGACAAGGTCGTGCCGGTCGACGTCTACGTGCCGGGCTGCCCGCCGTGCCCCGAGGCGCTGCTGGACGGCATCATCAAACTCCAGGCGAAGATCGCCACCGAGAGGCTGGGGGATCATGACCGCACCGACGGGGTCGCCGACGCCGGCGCCACCGAGCGAGACCTCGAGCGCGCCGCTACCGAATGACGCCGCGGGCGACGTCGCGGCGATCGAGGGCGCGCGCGCCGCGCTCGGCGACGCCCTGCTCGACGCGATCGTCTTCCGCGGCGAGACGACCCTCGTCGTGGCGAAGGAGCGTATCCTCGACGCGCTGGTCTACCTGCGCGACGCCCCCGCCCTCCGCTACGACCGCCTGGCCGACCTGACCGCGGTGGATTATCTGGACCTCGGCCGCGAGCCGCGCTTCGCCGTCGTCTACCACCTGATGTCGCGGCAGAGCTACCGGCGGCTGCGCCTGCGCGCCCCGGTGCCCGAGGACGAGCCCTTCATCGAATCGTGCGTCCCGCTCTACCCCTCGGCGAACTTCCTGGAGCGCGAAGCCTACGACATGTTCGGGATCGGCTTCCTCGGCCACCCGAACCTCACGCGCATCCTGACGCCGGAGGATTGGGTCGGCCACCCGCTGCGCAAGGACTTCCCGCTCGGCGGGGAGGAGGTGACCTTCTCCTTCAACCTCGCCGCGAAGGAGGAGGAGCGGCAAGTCCCGATCGAGGTCGGCGAGCCGCGCTATGGGGTGAGCGTGGAGACGCTCTTCCGCGGCGGCTACGAGCCGGACGACAAGACACCGGGCGGGCGCGAGGAGTGACGCGCCGGGGCGACCCCGGAGCGAGGAGCCGGCGACGATGGTGCAACAACTGACGAGCAACGGCACGCAGGTGATGCTGACCGGCGACACCATGACGCTCAACATGGGGCCGCAGCACCCCAGCACGCACGGCGTCATGCGCCTGGTGCTCGACCTGGAGGGCGAGACGGTCGTCGGGTGCCGCCCGGTGATCGGCTACCTGCACACCGGGTTCGAGAAGACCTACGAGGCGAAGACCTACCTGCAGGGCGTCGTCCTGACCGACCGAATGGACTACCTGGCGCCGCTGTCGAACAACCTCGGCTACGCGCTGACGGTGGAGAAGCTGCTCGACTGCCCGATCCCCGAGCGCGCGACGGTGATCCGCGTGCTCCTGGCCGAGCTGACGCGCCTCAACAACCACCTGATCTGGCTCGGCACCCAGGCGCTCGACCTCGGCGCGATGAGCGTCTTCCTCTACTGCTTCCGCGAGCGCGAGGTGATCCTCGACCTCTTCGAGCTGATGAGCGGCGCGCGGATGATGACCAGCTTCATCCGCCCCGGCGGCCTGATGGCCGACCTGCCGCCCGGCTGGGTCGAGATCTGCGACCGCTTCATCCGCACCTTCCCCGAGCACATCGACGAGTACGAGTCGCTGCTGACGGAGAACGAGATCTTCCGCGAGCGGACGATCGGCGTCGGCAAGATTTCCACCGAGCAGGCGATCGCGCTCGACCTGACCGGGCCGAGTCTCCGCGGGTCGGGCGTGGAGTGGGACCTGCGCAAGCTGACGCCCTACTGCGGCTATGAGACTTACGACTTCGCGGTGCCGGTGCTGCATGGCGGCGACGTCTACGACCGCTACCTGGTGCGCATCGCGGAGATGCACGAGAGCACGCGGCTGGTGCGCCAGGCGCTCGACCGCCTGCCCGACGGCCCGGTGATGACGCCCGACCGCAAGGTCGCGATCCCGCCCCGCGCCGAGCTCGCCACCAGCATGGAAGCGCTGATCCACCATTTCAAGCTCGTCAGCGAGGGCTTTCGGCCGCCGGAGGGCGAGGTCTACGTCGGCATCGAGTCGCCCAAGGGCGAGATCGGCTACTACATCGTCAGCGACGGGGGCGGCAAGCCCTACCGGGTCCACGTCCGCGCGCCCTCGTTCGTCAACCTGCAGTCGCTACCGGTGATGGCGCAGGGCGACCTCGTCGCCGACCTCGTCGGGATCATCGGCAGCATCGACCCGGTCCTCGGGGAGATCGACCGGTGACGCGGCGCGCCGCCCGTAGCATGGCCCGGCCACCCACCGGTGGGTCGCCGGCAGGAGGAGCGCGGCGATGATGAAGAACGGCGCCGATGGGCGCACACGGATTATCCGCGACCCCGAGACCATGGCTGGCAAGCCGGTCGTGAAGGGGACGCGGATCCCGGTGGCGTTGGTGCTCGGCCAGTTGGCACACAACCCGGATCTGGACGAGTTGTTCGCGGCCTACCCTCACCTGACGGTCGAGGACGTCAAGGCTTGCCTGGCCTACGCGCATGATTTGGTGGAGAGCGAATACAAACGCGCGGGGCGTGAGGCAGCCTCGGCAGCACCCGCGCAGGGATGAAGTTCCTGTAGGATGAGAGCGCCGATGCGCGCCTCGCGCCGTACCTGCGAGAGCAAGGGCACGACGTCGCCAGGCTGGCGACGGACTATCCCGCGGGCCTCGCCGATCCCGATGTCCTTCGCATCGCCGCTGCGGAGCAGCGTATCCTCATCACCAACGATCGGGATTTCGGAGAACTCGTCTTCCGTCGGCGTCAGCCGCACACCGGTGTCATCTTGTTGCGACTGGGCGACTTCACCGACATCGCGGACGCGATCGAGCGGCTCGCCTACGTGCTCAGCCGCTACGCGGAGCAACTGGACCAGTTCCTGGTGGTAACGAGGCAGCGCGTACGAATCCGCCGAGCCTCGTGAGCCGGGACACAGGGCCGGCGTCACAGGCACGGCCTGTTACAATGTTCACAGAGTAGGGCGAGGCACCCGCCGCGCACCTGCGATGCGCCGATCGAGATGAGGGACGACATGCCACTCGCGCCGGAGACCGTGGCGGAGATCGAGCGGATCAAGGCGGCGCTGCCCGAGCGCCGCTCGGCGCTGCTGCCTGCGCTGAAGGCGGCGCAGCGCGAGCGCGGCTGGCTGCCGCGCGAGACGATGGCCGAGGTGGCGGGCCTGCTCGACCTCGACCCGAACGCCGCCTACATGCTGGCGACCTTCTACACGATGCTGCACACCGAGCCGGTCGGCCACTACACGCTGGAGGTCTGCCGCAGCATCGTCTGCTACCTGCACGGCTGCGACGCGGTGATCGCGAAGATGCAGGAGGAACTCGGCGTCGAGGTCGGCGGCACCAGCGACGACGGCGTCTTCTCCCTCTTCACCGGCGAGTGCCTGGGCGACTGTCCGCACGCGCCGATGATGCGCGTCAACGAGGACTACGTCGGGCCCCTCGCGCCTGAGACGGTCGGCGAGGTGCTGGACATCCTGCGCCGCCGCGCCGAGGAGGGCGGCGGCCGGCGCGTCGTGGGGCTGATGGCCGACCCCGCGGCCGGGTCGCCGCCGAACGAGGGCCCGTTGACCTTCTCCGATAGTATCCGCGCCGAGCCGAAGAGCCGGGCGCGGGAGTAGGGGCGACGATGGCCGAGACGACGACAGAGCGCGGCGACGCACCGGTCCGCATCCTCACGCGCAACAGCGACGTGCCGAACATGGCCGACATCGAGGTCGCGGTGGCGCACGGCGCCTACCAGGGGCTCGCCAAGGCGCTGCGCGAGTACGAGCCGGCCCAGGTCACCGAGATCGTCAGCAACGCGACCCTCCTGGGGCGCGGCGGCGCCGGCTTCCCGGCCGGGCGCAAGTGGTCCTTCATCCCGAAGGCGCCGGGGCAGAAGTACCTGACGGTCAACGCCGACGAGAGCGAGCCGGGCACCTTCAGCAACCGCGAGCTGATGGAGACCGACCCGCACCTCTTGCTGGAGGGCATCGCGCTCTGCTGCTACGCCGTCGGCATCTCGCAGGCGTTCATCTACATCCGCGGCGAGTACGCCTTCGCCGCCGCGCAGCTCGAGCGCGCCATCGCCGGCGCGACCGCGCAGCACTACCTCGGCGACAAGATCCTCGGCAGCGACTTCAGTTGTGCCGTCTTCGTCTTCCGCGGCGCGGGCGCCTACATCTGCGGCGAGGAGACGGCGCTCTTGGAGTCGATCGAGGGCAACCGCCCGATGCCGCGCTCCCGCCCCCCTTTCCCGGCCGTCGCCGGCCTCTACGGCAAGCCGACGGTGATCAACAACGTCGAGACGATCGCCAACGTGCCGCAGATCGTGCTCCACGGCGCCGACTGGTACAAGTCGTTCGGCACGCCGACGAGCCCGGGGACGAAGGTCTACTCGCTCAGCGGCCACGTCCGCCGGCCGGGCAACTACGAGCTGCCACTCGGCGTGCCGCTGCGCGAGCTGATCTACACCTACGGCGGCGGGGTGCCGGGCGACCGCCGGGTCAAGGCGGTGCTGCCGAGCGGCGCGGCCGCGCCGTGGGTGCCGGGCGACCAGCTCGACCTGCCGATGGACTACGACGCGCCGAAGAAGATCGGCACGATCCTCGGCTCGGCCTCGGTGATCGTGATGGACGAGTCGACCTCGATCCCGCACGCGACGCTGCGCCTGATCGAGTTCTTCAACCACGAGTCCTGTGGCAAATGCACGCCCTGCCGCGAGGGCACGCTCTGGCTGGTCAAGACGATGCGCCGCATTTGCGCGGACGAGGGCCTACCGGAAGACCTCGACCTCCTGGAGCGGGTCTGCGGCAACATCGGCGGGCGCGTTCTCTGCGCGCTGGGCGACTTCGCGATCAGCCCGATCCTGAGCAGCCTCAAATACTTTCGCCACGAGTACGAGGCGCTGATCCCGGGCCTCGCCGCGGCCGAGCCCATCGCCGTCGCGGCGGACAAGTAAGGGAGACGATTTCACCGCAGAGACGCAGAGAACGAGAGGGAGGACGAGGAGAGAAAAATGAAGAACATTGCTCTGCGTCCTCTCCTTCGTAACTCTGCGCCTCTGCGGTGAATAGAGGGGAGCAATGGTCGACGCGACGAAGCCCGCGGCGCCGCCCGACACGGTGACGCTGACGATCAACGGGCAGCAGGTGACGGTGCCGAAGGGCACGCTGTTGGTGGAGGCGGCGAAGGCCGCCGGGATCGACATCCCGGTCTTCTGCTACGAGCCGCGGATGGCGCCGGTCGGCGCCTGCCGCATGTGCCTCGTGCAGATCGAGAGGATGCCGAAGCTGCAGACGGCCTGCACCACGCCGGTCGCCGACGGTATGGTCGTCAACACCGTCTCGGAGCAGGCGCGCGACGCGCAGCGCGACGTCCTGGCCTTCCTGCTCTCCAACCACCCGCTCGACTGCCCCGTCTGCGACAAGGGCGGCGAGTGCCCCCTGCAGGACACGACCTTCAACTTCGGGCCGGGCGTCAGCAACTTCTACGAGCCGAAGCGCCAGTTCGTCAAGCCGATCCCGCTCAGCCCGCTGATCGCGCTCGACCGCGAGCGCTGCATCATGTGCTACCGCTGCGTCCGCTTTCAGCGCGAGATCGCCTGCGACGAGGCCCTCACCGTGATCGACCGCGGCTCCTACAGCGAGATCGCCGTCAGCGAGGGGCGCACCTTCGACTCGCCCTTCTCCGGCAACACGATCGAGCTCTGCCCGGTCGGCGCGCTGACCTCGATCCCCTTCCGCTTCCGCGCCCGCCCGTGGGATCTGACCAAGGTACCGAGCGTCTGCAACGAGTGCGCGGTCGGCTGCAACATCAACGTCGAGTACCGCAATAACCAGGTACTCCGCCTGACCGCGCGCGCCAACCCGCCGGTCGATGACGGCTGGCTCTGCGACTATGGCCGCTTCACCTACGATTACGTCAACTCGACCGAGCGCCTGCGGCAGCCGCTGATCCGCCGCGGAACCCAACTGGTGCCGGCGACCTGGGACGAGGCGCTCGACGCCGTCGCGGCCGGCTTCCGGCGCATCCGGGACGAGGCCGGGGCGGACGCGCTCGCCGGGGTGATCTCGCCGCGCGCGACCAACGAGGAGCTCTACCTCTTCGGCAAGCTCTTCCGCGGCGCGCTCGGCACCAATAACGTCGACCACTGGCCGCGCATCCCGGCGCTTGACGGGCCGTTCGGCGTCGACGCGCTCCACGGCTCGATCGAAGCGCTGGAGCGCGCCAGGACGATCCTGCTGGTCGGCGTGAACCCGATCGCCGAGCAGCCGGTCCTCGACCTGCGGCTGAAGAAGGCGGCCAACCGCGGCGCGCGCCTGATCGTCGTCGGGCCGGAGGAGACCGACCTGGACATCCACGCGGCGCACGCGCTGCGCGTCGCGCCGGCCGCGCTGCCGGACCTCCTGGCGGCCTGGACCGGCCTGCTGGCGAGCGAAGGCGGCTACGACCAGGTGTTCGTCGCGCACCGCACGACCGGCTTCGAGGCGGCGCGCGCGGCGCTGGCGGGCAACACGCCGGTGCAGGCCGCCGCCGCGACCGGGCTCGCCGAGGGTGTGATCGCGGCGGCCGGGCGCGCGCTGGCGGGGGATGGCCCGGTGGCGATCCTCTACCGCCGCGACTACGCGACCGGCCGGCCCGACGACCCCTATCTCGCCGCGCTGACGGACCTGGCGCTCCTCACCGGCGCGCTCGACGAGGACGGCGTCTTCGGCGGCCTCGTCCATGAGAGCAACGCGCAGGGCGCGCTCGACCTCGGCATCCTGCCCGACCGCCTGCCCGGCCACCGCTTCGTCGGCACGCCGAACGGCCTCGGCGAGACCTGGCACACCGCGCTGCCGGCGCGGCCGGGTCGCGGCTGGCGCGAGATCGCCGGCGGCCGGAGCGGCGTGCGCGCGCTCTACGTCGCCGGGATCGACCCGCTGGCGCCGCCCGCGGGCGAGGCGCCCGCGCGGCCGGAGGGCGTGGACTTTCTGGTCGTGCAGGATCTCTTCCTCACCGCGACGGCGCGCGCTGCCGACGTCGTCCTGCCGGCCGTCTCCTGGGCCGAGAAGGACGGCACGCTGACCAACCTGGAGCGCCGCGTGCAGCGCATCCGCCCGGCCGTCCGCCCGCCCGGCGAGGCCCGGCCCGACTGGCGCGTCTACCGCGACCTCGGCCGGCGCCTGGCGGAGAGCGGCTTCGGCTTCAGCTCGCCGCTGGCGGTCTGGCAGGAGCTGGCCGCGGCGGTGCCGGCCTACGGCGCGCTGGCCTACGGGGCGCTGGCGCGCGGCGGCCGGCAATGGCCGCTGCCGGAGCACGCCGGCCCGTTCGCCTTCGCCGCCGGGCGCGGGGGGGGCGCGGCATGAGCGTGACGGCGGTCATCGAGGCGATCGTCAAGAGCGTCATCATCCTGGTCTTCCTGCTGACGGCCTTCGCCTACATGACGCTCTACGAGCGCAAGGTGCTCGGGCGCGTGCAGGTGCGCTACGGCCCCAACCGGGTCGGGCCCTTCGGCCTGCTGCAACCGCTGGCCGACGGCATCAAGCTGGCCTTCAAGCAGGCGATCACGCCGCGCGGCGTGGACAAGCCGCTCTACCTGCTGGCGCCGGCGATCTCGATGGTCGCGGCGGTCGTCACCTTCGCGGTGATCCCGGTCGGGCCGACCTACAACATCTTCGGCTACCCGGTCAACTTCTGGCTGTCGGACTTCAACGTCGCCCTCCTCTACGTCCTGGCGATGAGTTCGCTCGGCGTCTACGGCATCGTGCTGGCGGGCTATTCGTCCAACAATAAGTATTCGCTCCTGGGCGGGCTGCGCTCGGCGGCGCAACTGATCTCTTACGAGCTGGCGCTGGGGCTGTCGCTGGTCGCGGTGCTGCTGCTGACCGGCTCGCTCAGCCTGAACGACATCCTGAATCACCAGGGCGGCGACTGGTGGGGCTTCTGGCCGCGCTGGCACATCTTCGTCGCGCCGCTCTCGTTCATCATCTACATCATCAGCGCGATCGCCGAGACGAACCGCGCGCCGTTCGATTTAGTCGAGGCGGAGCAGGAGTTGGTCGGCGGCTATCACACCGAGTACACCGGCCTGCGCTTCGCGCTCTTCTTCATGGCCGAGTACATCAACATGGTCACCGTCAGCGCGCTGGCGGCGACGATCTTCTTCGGCGGCTGGTATGGGCCGATCGTCGGCGGGCCCTGGTGGCTGCTGTTGAAGATGGCGATCATCCTGACGATCTACGTGCTGCTGCGCGCGACGCTGCCGCGCCTGCGCTACGACCAACTGATGCGCCTGGGCTGGCGCGTCCTGCTGCCGCTCGCCCTGCTCAATATCGTGCTGACGGCGATCGGCGTCGCCCTGTGGGGGAGCTAGCGCGGCGGGCGCGCGGGGGGAGAGAGACCAGATGGCGAGCGTGATCGAGGACCTGGGGGCCTTCGTCAAGGGCTTCCGCACGACGATCGGCCACATCTTCAAGAAGCCGGTCACGATCCAGTACCCGGAGGCGACCAAGCCGATGGCGCCGCGCTTCCGCGGCCGCCACATGCTGATGCGCTACGACAATGGGCTGGAGCGCTGCATCGGCTGCTCGCTCTGCGCGGTCGTCTGCCCGGCCGAGGCGATCTACGTCGAGGCGGCGGAGAACAGCGACGCGGCGCGCTACTCGCCGGGCGAGCGCTACGCCCGGCGCTACGAGATCAACATGATCCGCTGCATCTTCTGCGGCTACTGCCAGGAGGCGTGCCCGGTCGAGGCGATCGTCCTGGGCCACGAGTACGCCTTCTCGTCCTACACGCGCGACGGCATGATCTATACCAAGGAGATGCTGCTCGTGCCCGACCCGCGCCAGGCGGGCGCCGCGGCGGACTGAGGACGTTCACCGCAGAGGCACAGAGACACGGAGAACGAGGAGAGAAGACGGAGAAAATACGAGGGACGAAGGACGAACTCAATTCCGTCTCCCCTCTCTTCGTCTCTCTGTGCCTCTGTGCCTCTGCGGTGAACATCCCCCGCACGGCGAGATTGTGTGCCGCTGCACAAGCGGCGCGGGATGTGGTAGGCTAGCGGGCGGCCTTGAGGGAGGCCGGGGGCGACGCGGGGAGTTCGGGGGGACATGATCTTCTTTCTGATCATCGCGGTGATCGCCGCCGTCGCGGGCATCGCGATGGTCGCGGCGCGCAACCCGGTCCACAGCGCCCTCTTCCTCGTCCTCAACTTCTTCTGTCTGGCGATCCTCTACCTCACCCTCAACGCCCAATTCCTGGCCGCCATCCAGATCTTCGTCTACGCCGGCGCGATCATGGTCCTCTTCCTCTTCGTCATCACGCTGCTCAACCCCGGCCGGGAAGCCTACGGCACGCGCCTCCCGGCCCAGCGGCCGCTGGCGGTGGTGCTCGGGCTGGCGCTGCTGGCCGAGGTCGTGCTGCTGCTCCAGTCCGGCACGGTGAGCGCGCTGCTCGGCAAGTTCCCGCCGGCGCGCCCCTTCGTCGAGCAATTCAGCCAGCCCGGGCTCATCAGCAACGCGCCGAGCGGCCTCGGCAACACCCAGGCGCTCGGGGCGGAACTCTTCACCGCCTACCTGCTGCCGTTCGAGATCACCTCGGTGTTGCTGCTGATCGCCGTGGTCGGCGCGGTCGTGGTCGCCAAGCGCCAGCTGCGCTGAGGCCGAGTCGGGAGGGGGGACAGGAAGCGCGATGGCTCCGCTTTCGTACTACTTCATCCTCAGCGCGGTGCTCTTCACCACCGGCGTCGTCGGCGTGCTGGTGCGCAAGAACCCGCTGATCATCTTCATGTCGATCGAGCTGATGCTCAACGCCGCCAACCTCTCCTTCGTCTCCTTCGCGCGCTTCCGCAACCTCCTCTCCGGCCAGGTGATCGCCTTCTTCGTGATCACGGTCGCCGCGGCGGAGGTCGTCGTCGGGCTGGCGATCATCGTCGCGATCTTCCGCACCAAGGCGACGGTCGACGTCGACGAAATCACCACATTGAGGGGCTGACGCGTGAACTACGTCTGGCTCGCGCTGCTCTTCCCGCTGGCCGGGTTCGCGATCAACGCCCTGCTCGGTGCGTGGCTGCCGCGCCGCGCGCACGGGATCGTCGCCTCCGCCGCGGTCGGCCTGGCCTTCCTGACCTCGCTGGCCGTCTTCTTCGACCTGCTGAGTCTGCCCGCGGCCGACCGCCACCGCGACCTGGTCCTCTACCAGTGGGTCGCGGCGGGCGACTTCCACGCCGCGCTCGGCGCCTGGCTCGACCCGCTCTCGGCGCTGATGCTCCTGATCGTGACCGGCGTCGGCTTCCTGATCCACGTCTACGCGACCGGCTACATGGCCGACGACGAGGGGCAGCGCCGCTTCTTCGCCTTCCTCAACGTCTTCGTCCTGGCGATGCTCATCCTGGTCCTGGCCGACAACTTCATGCTCCTGCTGGTCGGCTGGGGCGGCGTCGGCTTCGCCTCCTACGCCCTGATCGCCCACTACTACTGGCGACCGGCAGCGGCCGCCGCGGCGGTCAAGGCGTTCGTGGTCAACACGATCGGCGATGTCGGGATGATGCTCGGCATGTTCCTGATGTGGCGCACCTTCCGCTCACTCGACTACGCCACCGTCTTCGCCGCCGCGCCGTCGCGGCTGGCCGGCGCCGGCGGCACGGCGACCGCGATCACGCTGCTGCTGCTGGTCGGCGCGCTGGCGAAGTCGGGCCAGCTCCCGCTGCACGTCTGGCTGCCCGACGCGATGGAGGGCCCGACGCCGGTCTCCGCCCTGATCCACGCCGCCACGATGGTCACCGCCGGCGTCTACCTGCTGGCGCGCGCCTGGCCGCTCTACGAGCAGGCGCCGGCGACGTTGACCGTGATCGCCTGGATCGGCGCGATCACCGCGCTCTTCGCCGCGACCGTCGGGATGGTCCAGCCGAACATCAAGCGCGTGCTGGCCTACTCCACGATCAGCCAGCTCGGCTACATGTTCCTGGCCGCGGGCGTCGGCGCCTACAGTGCCGGCATCTTCCACCTGATGACCCACGCCTTCTTCAAGGCGCTCCTCTTCCTCGCGGCCGGCGCGGTGATCCACGCGATCGGCGGCACCGAGGACCTGGCGGGGATGGGCGGGCTGCGTCGCGCACTGCCGGTCGCCTACGCCGGCTTTCTGGTCGGCGGGCTCGCGATCTCCGGCATCCCGCCCTTCTCCGGCTTCTTCTCGAAGGACGAGATCATCTGGGCCTCGCTCACCAGCGGGCGGGGCAACGGCGCCCTCTGCGCCATCGCGCTCGTCACCGGCGGGCTGACCGGCTTCTACGTCTTCCGCGCCTTCTTCCTCGCCTTCCACGGCGAGTCGCGCGTCGCGCCGGGCGTCCACATCCACACGCCCGGCGCCGCGATGCGCGTCCCGATGATCGTCCTGACCGTCTTGGCGTTCGCCGGCGGCTTCGTGTTGATCCCGAACGTCACCTACGCCTTCGACGACTACCTGGAGCCGGCCTTCGCCTACCCGGTCGCGCTGCACGCGCCGACCGTGGTCGCCTCGGGCGCGGGCTACTGGGGGCTGGCGATCCTGGCCGCGGTGCTCGGCGCGATCGGCGTCGGCACGGCCTACCTGATCTACGTCCGCCGCCCGGTCCTCGCCACCGACCTCGCGGAGCACTACCGCGGTGCCTACCGCTTCCTGCTCAACCGCTACTACATCGACAACCTCTACGACGCCGTCTTCGTCCGCCCGTTCGGCGCGCTGGCGCGCTTCCTCGGCGACGGCGTGGACCGCGGGATCAACAGCATCGTCGACGGCATCGGCGTGGTGCTGCGCGAGGCCAGCTTCGGCATGCGCGACCTCCAGAGCGGCTACGTCCGCAACTACGCGCTCGTGATCCTCGGCGGCGTGGTCCTCCTCGTCGCCTACGTCATCTACGCGGGCATCTGACGAATGACGAAGGACGAAGGACGAAGGACGAAGGACGAGTTGGTGCGACGGGCGGCTACTCCCGCCACCGCCTCTCGCCCCTCGTCACTCGTCACTCGTCACTCGTCACTCGCCATTCGTACTTCGTACTTCGTACTTCGTACTTCGAGGTAGTGGTGGGCGGCTTCCCGGTCCTCACGATCCTGATCTTCTTGCCGGTCGTGGCGGCGCTCGTCTGCCTGGCGGTGCCGGGCGACGAGGCGGCGCGCGCGATCGTGCGGCCGCTGGCGCTCGCCGTCACGGTCGTGACGCTGATCCTCGGCGCGCTGATGCTGGCCAACTTCCCAGGCGGCGCGACCGGGCTACGCTACGAGGAGCAGGCGGCCTGGATCCCG
Organism: Thermomicrobiales bacterium; assembly: GCA_035708265.1. Lineage (GTDB taxonomy): Bacteria > Chloroflexota > Chloroflexia > Thermomicrobiales > CADCWN01 > DASSSV01. The sequence continues at coordinate 33,418 of DASSSV010000347.1, forward strand.
CAACTCGGCGTGAGCTACCACCTCGGCGTGGACGGGCTGAGCGTCCTCTTGGTCGCGCTGACGCCGCTCCTGGCGACGGTCGCGGTGCTGGCGTCGTGGGACGCGATGGCGGAGCGGCCGCGACTCTTCGCCGCCTTCATCCTGCTCCTGGAGGGCGCGGTGATCGGCGCGCTCTGCGCGCTCGACCTGATCCTCTACTTCGTCTTCTGGGAAGCGATGCTGGTGCCGCTCTACCTCTTGATCGGCGCCTTCGGCGGGCCGCGTCGCGGCGCCGCCGCGCTGAAGTTCTTCATCTACACCAGCGTCGGCAGCCTGCTGATGTTCCTGGCGATCCTCACGCTCGCCTTCCTCCACGCCGACCGCGTGCCGGGCGCCTCGACCAGTTTCGCGCTGAGCGACCTGATCGGGACGCCGATGTCGCCGGCGCTCCAGACCTGGCTCTTCCTCGCCTTCGCGCTCGCCTTCGCGATCAAGCTGCCGCTCTTCCCGCTGCACTCCTGGCTACCCGACGCCTACACCCAGGCGCCGGTGACGATCCTGGTGCTGGCGACGATGCTGGTCAAGGTCGGGGCGTACAGTTTCCTGCGCTTCGCCGTGCCGCTCTTCCCGCGCGCCGCGGCCGATGTGATGCCGATCCTCGGCATCCTCGCGGTGGTCGGCATCATCTACGGCGGCTGGGTCGCGGCGCGGCAGCGCGACATGGTCCGCCTCCTGGCCTACTCCAGCGTCGCGCACCTCGGCTTCATCGCCCTCGGCATCTTCGCGCTCGACCAGCAGAGCGTGCAGGGGAGCGTGCTGCAGATGGTCAACCACGGCCTCAGCAGCGGCGCGCTCTTCCTGATCGCCGGGATGCTGGCGACCCGCGCCGGCAGTTACGACCTGGCGCACCTCGGCGGCCTGCAACGCCGCTGGCCGATCCTCTTCGGCTTCTTCATGCTGGCGGCCTTCTCGTCGCTCGGCCTGCCCGGGCTCAACGGCTTCGTCGGCGAGTTCCTGATCCTCCTGGGCGCGTTCCAGACGCAGCGCGTCATGGCGATCGTCGCCACCTTCGGCGTGCTGATCGCCGCGATCTATCTGCTGCGCCTCTTCGGGCGGTCGATGCACGGCCCCGAGCGCCTGCCCGCCGGCCAGGGGCCACTCCTCGGCGACCTCTCCCTGCGCGAGATCCTGGCGCTGGCCCCGCTGGCGATCATGATCGTCTGGCTCGGCGTCTATCCGGCGCCGTTCCTGCGGCGGACCGAGGGCGCGGTGCGCCAGACGCTCGCGGCGGTGCAGGCGGCGCGGCCGGCCCCGGCCGCGGACCAACCGGTCATCCGCCGCGGCGCGGCGCCCGTCGCCTGCGACGCGGCCGGCGCGACCCCCGACAGTGCCGCGGCGGCGGCGAGGAGTGAGGCGTGCGCATCAGCGCTCCACCGATAGACTACGCGGTCCTCGTCCCGATCTTCGTCGTGCTGGTCGGCGCGGCGCTCACGCTGCTGCTCGAACTCTTCCTGCCGCCGACGCGCCGGGCCGTGCTCGGCTGGCTGGCGCTCCTGGCGACGATCCTGAGCCTGGTCGCCTGCGGGTTCCTCTGGAATACCAGCCGCCTCGCCTTCGGCGACGCCATCGCGCTCGACGGCTTCAGCCTGCTGATGAGCATCATCATCCTGGTCGCCACGGCGCTCGCGATCCTGATGTCCTTCGATTTCCTCGGCCTGCGCGGCATCGACTACGGCGAGTACTACCCGCTGCTGCTCTTGACCGTCTCGGGGATGCTGCTGCTGGCGATCGCGAACGACCTCCTGGTCCTCTTCCTTGCGCTGGAAGTGCTCTCGCTCGGGCTCTACATCCTCTCGGGCTTCGCGCGCGGCCGCGAGACCTCCGAGGAAGCGGCGATGAAATACTTCCTGCTCGGCTCGTTCTCGCTCGGCTTCCTCGTCTACGGCATCTCGCTCGTCTACGGCGCGACCGGCACGACCAACTTCACGCGGCTGGCGGCGGCGCTCCAGGGCGGGCAGTTGCTCGGCAACCCGCTCCTCCTCGCCGGTGTCGTCCTGATCCTGGTCGGGCTGGCGTTCAAGCTGGCGCTGGTGCCCTTCCACATGTGGACGCCCGACGTCTACGCCGGCGCGCCGACCACCATCACCGCGTTCATGTCGGTCGCGACGAAGGTCGCCACCTTCGCGGTGCTGATCCGGCTGGTCGTGCGCTCGGTGCCGTCGCTGCAGGCCGATTGGTCGCTGATCCTCTGGACGCTGGCGGTCATCACCATGCTGGTCGGCAATCTGGCGGCGGTGACGCAGCGCAACATCAAGCGGCTGCTGGCCTATTCCAGCATCGGGCAGGCCGGCTACGTGCTGGTCGGCGTCGTCGCGGCCGGCAGCCCGTCGCCCTCGGTGCGCAACGAGGCGCTGAGCGGCGTCCTCTTCTACCTGCTGGTCTACACCTTCATGAACCTCGGCGCCTTCGCGGTCGTCGTCGCGCTGGCGCGGCCGGGGTACGAGCGGCTCGACATCGACAAGGACTTCGCCGGCCTCGGCCGCGAGCGCCCCTGGCTGGCCGGCGCGCTCTCGATCTTCATGCTCTCCCTCGCCGGCATCCCGCCGACGGCCGGCTTCATGGGCAAACTGAGCCTCTTCCGCGCGGCCGTGGACGCCGGCTACTGGCCGCTGGTCCTCGTCGGCGTGCTGACGAGCATGCTGGCGCTCGGCTACTACCTGCGCGTCATCGTCATCATGTACACGCGCGAGACGGTCGTCTCCGAGGCCACGATACCCCTCGTCCCGATCGCGCTGATCGTCGTGCTGGCGATCTGCATCGTCGCGACGATCGAGTTCGGCATCATCCCCGGCGGCCCGCTCGACCTGGCCCAGCAGGCGCTCGCGGCGAGCATCCCCTGACGAAACGAGCCGCCAGCTGATGGCTGGCGGCCGAAGCCGCGCCTTGGGGCGCCTCACGGCGCACGAAGCCCCCCTCCGCGGGCTGGGGCCCGCACGACACCCCGGTCCGGCTGGCCGGCATTACTGCATTCCAGCGCTGCGAGGCGCACATCAGCCGCGAGCGGCTAATCCGCCCCACAACTCGGACGCCGATCCGTCGCCAGCGCCCGAATTGACGCTTTCCCTGGCCCGGTCTATACTTCTGGCTGCCGGGGCGTGGCGCAGTGGTAGCGCGCGGCGTTTGGGACGCTGAGGTCGGAGGTTCAAATCCTCTCGCCCCGACCACGTATCCTGTCGCGCGGCGGTAGCTCAACTGGTAGAGCGCGGGCCTTCCAAGCCTGAGGTTGAGGGTTCGAGCCCCTTTCGCCGCTCCATCCCGCCATCCAGCAGCCTCACACCAGATCCAAAGCGCAGCGCACTGTCTCGGCATCAGTTCGACAGTGGGGGCGCTTGTTGCTACACTGGTAGCCACACGTATCGCGAGGTGGGAGTTGCACGAGGAGATCTGGTCATGCGTCGCGTCGGAGTGCGCGAATTCAAGGACAATGCGCCGAGTCTGTTGAGCGCCGGGGAAACCCTCATCGTCGAGCGGCGCGGGGAGACCATCGGCTTCTACTTCCCGGTCGTGGCTAAGGATCGCGCAGCCGGGCGCGTGGCCCTCGACCGATTGGGCGAGGAAGTTGAGGCGTTTCTTGCCAGCACGGGGCTGACCGAGGACGAACTGGTCGCCGCGCTGACCCTTCCGGACGATGACGAGCGCTGACAACCCGCTCTGCTTGGTGGTGGACGCGAGTGTGCTGGTCGCCGAGTTACTGCGGGCTCGCGGGCGGGCACGACTGGCAAACCCAGCCCTGGAACTCTTCATCCCGGAGCAGACATGGGGCGAGGTTCGGCACGAACTCCCGGCGCGTGTTCGGCACGTCGCGGCGCGGGCTGGCCTGTCGCCGCACGCTGGCGACGCGCTACTGACGGCGTGCCTCGCCGCCGCCGAGGCGAATCTCGCGATCGTCCTCGCGGCGACATACATTCCGCTTGAGGCTGAGGCGCGCGGACGGATCCCTCGCGACCCACGCGACTGGCCGACCGTGGCGCTGGCGCTAGCCCTCGAAGCCGGTATCAAGACCGAGGACGGTGACTTCCTCGGCTGTGGCCTCCCCACTTGGACGACCGCATCTCTCGCCCGGCAGATCGGTGAAACGCCTCATCCCTGAGCAGCCAGCCGTCTCCACGGGCCGCGATATCGCGGCGCGGCTACATCGAATCGCAGCACTCCGAACTGCAAGTTCTGTTGACGAGTGTATGTGAGCCGGATGCCGGTGCCGGCGCAGTGGACGAAGCGCGGTCGCGGCGGGCATACTGGTCGCGGCGCGAGCACACCCGCCTGCAGCATTGCCGGCAGATCCGGACCACCGAGGCATGCCCGGCATAGGGCGGGCACGCGCGAGGTCGCCGGAGGTGGGCGGTGATGCGGTGGCGGCGCGCCGCCGCCTCTTCGTCGGGCAGAGGCGAGCAGGAGGGGAGCTGGCCGTGATCCTCCCGAAAGACCGCGACCCGCGTTTCGTGACGATCCGCCGCGGTGGGATCCTCACCGATGCGGATCACCGGCTCCTCGCCCTGTGGGCGGCGGCGTGCGCGGAGCACGTCCTCGACCTCTTCGAGTCGGCGCAGCCCGATGACCCGCGGCCGCGTCAGGCGATCGAGCAGGCCCGCGCCTGGGCGCGCGGCGAGATCACGATGACGCAGGCCCGCGCGGCGGGCGGCCATGCCATGGGCGCGGCCAGAGACCTGCGTGGGGCGCCTCGATATGCCGCGTACGCTGCCGGCCAGGCCGCGGTCGTCGCCCACGTCGCCGCGCACGAGCTCGGCGCGGCCGCCTATGCGATCAAGGCCGCCCGCGCCGCCGCGCCGGCGGGCGAGGGCGAGCGCGCCGGGCGGCGCGAGTGCCGGTGGCAGCGCGACCGGCTCCCGGAGGCGATGCGCTCGCTCGTCCTCGACGACCAGCGGTTACGGAACGACCTCTGCTGGTCGGTGTTCGACTGCTGAGCGCGCGTCGGGGCGCCGGCACGGCGTGGGAGACGCGCCGCCGCGGCGCCAGCCCACCGCCGGGCCACGGTCGCCGGTAGAGAGTCCGGGCTACCTGTTCATGAAGACGATGATCAGGAAGCCGAGGACGGCGCCGAAGATAGCGTGGGCGAGGCCGAAGGCGACCGGGGGCATCCGCTCGGCCATCAGCGGGTCGGCCCAGCGCAGGATGCCGAACTGGTTGATCGCCCAGATGATGAGGGCGTAGATCAGGCCGAAGACGAGCGCCTGGCCGGCGTCCGAGTGCAGCCGCGGCGTGCTGAAGCCGCTCAGGATGGCCGCGAGGAAGACGCCCAGCAGCACCGACATCCCGAAATGCAGGACGACGCCGAGCGCGGGCGCCGTGACGCCCTCTAGGGCGGCGTTGCGCTCGACGAACCCGGCCGTGAGGCGCAGCGGGTAGAGGAACCCCTTCCCCACCAGCCAGGTGAACCACATCGCCAGGATCGCCATCACCAGCCCGGCGATCAGCCCGGCGAATATCCCCGCCAGCCAGAATGGCATCGGTCTCCCTCCGACGTAGACGGCCCAGCACCTGCCGCGGGCACTGCAAATCGCGTGCCGCGTCACCCGGCCGGTGCGAGGAGCCCCTGCGCCACCGCGTAGTCTGCGTCGAGCGACTTGTAGCCGACCTGGTCGAAGAGGACGGTCACTTTGCCGCCCTCATGGCGCTGCACCAGGCCCTCGCCCCACGACTCGTGGACGACGCGGCTGTTGAGCGGGAAGCGCTGCGCCGCCTCGTCCTCCGCGACGGCCACGCCCGCGTCGCAGTTGTCGCAGTTGCAGCAGGGGTCGTCGTACTCCTCACCGAAATAGTTGAGCAGGTACTCGCGGCGGCAGTCGCGCACCTCGGCATAACCGCGCATCATCTCGACGCGCGAGCGCTCGAACTCGCGGCGCGCCTCATCCTTCCCGCCCGCGGCGAAGTAGCGCCGCAGGCCCAGATCCTCCGGGCGGTAGAAGAGGATGGCGCGCGCCGGCTCGCCGTCCCGCCCGGCCCGACCGATCTCCTGGTAGTAGGCGTCGACCGAGTCGCTGACGTCGTAGTGGAAGACGAAGCGGACGTTCGGCTTGTCGATGCCCATGCCGAAGGCGGTCGTCGCGACGATGACCGGGCACTCGTCCTCCATGAAGGCGCGCTGCGTCTCCTCGCGCTCCGCCGCCTTCATCCCGCCGTGGTAGTGGCGCGCGGGGATGCCCTGCTCGCGCAGCGCCGCGGCCAGGTCCTCGGCGCGCCGCCGCGTCGCGGCGTAGATGATGCCCGGTTGCGGCTCGGCCGCGACGCGCTCCAGCAACGCCCGCTGCTTGGCCGGCTCGTCGGCGAACCGCTCGACGCCGAGCCAGATGTTCGGGCGGTCGAAGCCCCGGACGACGACGCGCGGCTCGCGCATCCCCAGCCGGGTGACGATCTCCTCGCGGATGGGCGGCGAGGCCGTGGCGGTGAGGGCGAGGACGGTCGGGTGGCCCAGCTCCTCGATCACCCGGCCAAGTTCCAGGTATTCGGGCCGGAAATCGTGCCCCCACTCGCTGATGCAATGCGCCTCGTCCACGACGACGAGCGTCGGCTGCGCCTCTGTGAGCCGCGCCAGCGTGTCGCCGTGCGCGAACTGCTCGGGCGCGAGGAAGATGAAGTCGAGGTCCCCGGCGCGGAGATCGGCGAAGACGTCGCGGCGCTCGCCGGCCGAGATGGTCGAGTTGACCAGCGCGGCCTCGCCCGCGTCCAGTTCCTCCACCGCCTCGACCTGGTCCCGCTGGAGCGCGATCAGCGGCGAGACGACGACGACCGGGCCGCCCTCCAGCGCCGCCGCGATCTGGTAGATCGCCGACTTGCCCGAGCCGGTGGGCATCACCGCGAGCGTGTCGTGGTCGTCCAGGATGGAGCGGATCGCGGCCGCCTGGCCCGGCCGCAGGGCGTCGAACCCGAAGTCGTCGCGCGCGATGCGCGCGATCCGCGAGCGTTTCACGATCATCGGTGTTTCCTCATATGGCAGCGATGGTCACGATAACGAGTGGCGGGCCTTACGCCGCTCAGGCGTGCTCGAAGGTCAGCCGCTCGCCGTAGGCCGCCGCGGTGAACGCCTCGATCGCCTCGCGGAGACTCAGCGCCGGGAAGGTTATGCGCTTGACGTCGGTCTCGCCGAGGCCGAGCCGGCCGGCCTCCCAGAGATGGCGGACCGCCTGCGGACCGAACCCGAGCAACTTCGCGCCGACGACGTCGGCGGCGACCGCGTCGGTGCTGGCGATGACCAGGCCGGTCTCGACGGCGTGCCCGCCGAGCGGGCCGGTGCCGACCATCGCCGGGTGGCCGACGGTGACGGCGAGGTCGATCGGGAAGCGCCGCGCCATCGCGGCGATGAACGAGTGCATGTCGTCGAAGAAGCAATGCTGATGATGCTGGCTGGCGCGCGGGTGGCCGTAGTAGTCGGCGGCCGGGAAGGACATCGCGATGTTCTTGAGCGCGAGCGTCACCGTCGCCGTCTCGTGGAGTTTGAGCTGGTTGAGCGCGATCAGCGTCTCGTACTCCAGCACGCGCGGGTTGACCATCACCGCCTCCTGCGGCCCGACCACGTCGCGGTCGGGCGCGTAGGCGAGGTCCACGCGCGTGAAGGGCGGGCGGTTGTGGTCGAAGAAGGTCGCGCCCTCCTGTTGCACGACGTCCATCAGGCCGGCGATGCGGAAGACTTCATCGGTCTCGGCGGCGCCCGCGCCGCCGGTGACGACCAGTTCGCGTGGCCCGTGGCGCTTGACCGCGCGCAGCACGGCGCGCAGCGTGTCCGGCTGCGTCACGCCGGTCGTGTCCTCGGGCGAGGCCCAGGTGTCGTTCGGCTAGACGGCGACGAGTTTGCCGCGCACCAGCCCGTCCAAGTCGATCCGCCCCAGCGCGTCCTCGATCGCCCGCTCGATCGCGCCGTCGCGCGTAATGACCACCGCGACCATCGCGCCCCCCTGATCTCACGACACACGGGCGACCGCGCCCGCGTCACGCGAGCGGGTGCCGTCCGGGGGCCGCGAACGCGCCGACCGGTCGCGCCACGGCCCATTTCGTGCCGGGATGCAAACGGCGTGCCAGGAGACGGGGCTCACGCCCCGCGGGCGAACCAGTAGACCGAGGTGCTGTAGGCGCGGTCGGCGTTGCGGGTCAGGCCGTGGCGCGCGAGGTCGCGCAGCGATTCGCCGCGCCAGGGGGGCGGCGCGGCGAAACTGGCCGGCGTGCCGGTGCAGCCGCCCGGCCCCTCGCCGATCAGGAGGTAGTGGCGGACCGAAGGGCAGGCCCGGAAGGCGGGCGTCCAGTCCTCGCCGAGCGGCATCCAGGAGCAGACGACGACCGCGGGCCGGTAGCGCGCCAGCGCCGCCTCGTACCCGAACAGGAGGACGTCATCGGCGAGGCCGCGCGGCCAGTCGAGCCGGCCGTCGAGCCAGGAGCCATCGTCGGTCGCGACGATCGGGACGCCGCGCCCGCGCAGCCAGCGGCTCAACTCGCCGCGCCCCGCGCCGACCTCGAGCAGCGGACCCGCCGCCAGCCCGCCGAGGAACGCCGCCAGCGCATCGACGAACTCGCGCGTCCAGAACTGGTGGACGAAGCGGGCGCGCGCCCACGCGAGCGGCGCGAGTTGCGCCGCCCCCGTCCCGCACGCCGCGAGCGCCGCGCGCACCTCGGCGTCGCCCGGCAGCCGCCCGCCGCCATAGAGGAACGCCAGCAACCGACCGAAGCGCTCCTCCACCTCGGCACGCGCCCCGGCGACCTCGTCCCTGCCGCCGGCGCCGTCGAGCGTTCCGACCGCCATGCGCAACCTGCGCAGCAGCCACTCTCGTCGCGCCTCGTTGTCGGCGGCTACCCGACCGGCTACTTCACGGTCCACAGCCATACGCATCGTACGGGTCTTCCCCCGTACCTGCCCACGATCCCCGGACGACCGCCGCGCGCAGCGCCTCGCGACGCCGGGAACGGACGGCCTTCGGACCGCTGGCCGGCGCGGGGGCCGGAAGGGTGTTGAGGGAATCGGAGACTCGGCACGCAGCCGACCCCTACCCCTCGTTGATGTCCACCGACTCGATCCGCACGTCCTCGCTCGGCACGGAGTTCTCGCCGCGCGCGCTGCGGCGCGTCGGGATGTTGGCGATCGCGTCGACCGTGTCCAGGCCGTCGGCGACGTTCCCGAAGATGGTGTAGTTCGGCGGCAGCCCCTCGGAGTGGAGGCCGTGGCAGATGAAGAACTGCGAGCCGTTCGTATTCGGGCCGGCGTTCGCCATCGCGACGATGCCACGCCCGTAGCCGCGGCGCGGCTTCTCGTCGGCGAAGCGGTAGCCCGGCCCCCCGGTCCCCGTCCCCGTCGGGTCGCCGCCCTGGATCATGAAGCCCTTGATGACCCGGTGGAAGGGCGAGTTGTCGTAGAACCCCTCGCGCGCCAGGAAGACGAAGTTGTTGACCGTCTTCGGCGCCTCGTCGGCCAGCAGGTCGACGGTGATGTCGCCCTTGGTGGTGTGCAGCACCGCGCTGTAGTGCTTCGCCGGGTCGATCTGCATCGCCGGCGGCGTCTTCCACTGCTTCATACCGGACATGTCGCACTCCTTCCACTCGCTCACTGTTCGGTGATCACGATCGTCTTGATCCGCACATCCTCGGTCGGCTTCGAGGGCGCGCCGTCGGCGCCGATCGTCACCGGGACCGCGGCGATCTTGTGGACGACGTCGATCCCCTCGACGACCTGGCCGAAGAGGTTGTACTGCTTCGGCAGGCTCTTGCACTGGTCGCCCTCGCAGATGAAGAACTGCGAGCCGTTGGTGTTCGGGCCCGAGTTGGCCATCGCCACGCTGCCGACGCCGTAGTTGCTCTTGGGCGTCTCGTCCTTGAAGGTGTAACCGGGCCCGCCCATGCCGGTGCCGGTAGGGTCGCCGCCCTGGATCATGAAGCCCTTGATGACCCGGTGGAACGGCGTGCCGTCGTAGAAATGGTCGCGCGCCAGGAAGACGAAGTTGTTGACGGTGATCGGCGCGTCCTTCGCGTCGAGCTGGACCTTGATGTCGCCCATCGTCGTCTCGATCGTCGCGAAGTACTGCTTGCTGGTGTCGATCGTCATCGGCGGCGGGGCGGCGTAGTGCTTAACCGCGGTCGTCGCGGTCGGGCGCGGGCCGGCGCCGCAGGCGGCCAGCAGCCCGGCGGTCGCGACGGCGGCCAGGAGGACGAGCCAGGCGCGGGGGAGGCGCATCCTTCAGGCCCCTTCCTGCCCGGCCAGGCCGAGGTCGTCCGCGATGCCGGTCATCGCCTCGACGATGACCTCGATGTGCTCCTCGAACGGCACGCCCAGGAGTTCGGCCCCGTGCAGCATATCCTCGCGGCTGACCGCGCGCGCGAACGCCTTGTCCTTCATCTTCTTCTTGAACGACTGCGGCGTGACGCTGGCGATGCGCTTGTCCGGCCGCACCAGCGCGACCGCGGAGGCGAAGCCGGTCGCTTCGTCCACCGCGTAGAGCGTCTTCTGCAAGGCCGTCTCCCGCGCGAGCTCCAGGTGATCGGCGTGCGTGAGGATGTCGTGGATGAGGTCTTCGCTGTAGCCGCGCTCGCGCAGGATCGGCGCGCCGTCCTGCGGGTGCTGATCGAGCGTGGGATGGATCTCGTAATCGAAGTCGTGCAAGAGCGCGACGACGCCCCAGCGCTCCTCGTCCTCGCCGAACCGCCGCGCGTAGGCGCGCATCGCCGCCTCGACCGCCAGCATGTGCCGCCGGAGACTCTGGCTCTGCACGTACTCTGTCATCAGCGCCCACGCCTCGTCGCGCGTCGGCCACCGTCCATCCGTGGCCGCTGCGCTGCGCTGCGCCTCACTCTGCTCCATGCCCCACCTCCTACTTCAGTGCCGAGCGATGAGCGATGAGCGATGAGTAGCAGTCAGCCATCAGCAGTCAGCCATCAGCGTTCAATGGTGCGGCTGATGACTGATCGCTGACGGCTGATAGCCCACTCGTCGCTCATCGCTCATCGCTCGCTAATGGTTGCCGGCCGCGGTCGCGGCGTGCTCGATCAGTTCGGTCGCGTCGAGGATCGTGTAGCGGTAGCCCTGCTCGGTCAGGAAGAGCTGGCGGCGCGCGGCGTAGTCCTGGTCGATGGTGTCGCGCGTCACGACCGAGTAGAAGTGCGCCAGCGCGCCGTCCTCCTTCGGCCGGAGGATGCGCCCGAGCCTTTGGGCCTCCTCCTGCCGCGAGCCGAAGGTGCCCGACACCTGGATCGCCACGTTGGCGTCGGGCAGGTCGATCGCGAAGTTGGCGACCTTCGAGACGACCAGCCGCTTGACCTCGCCGCGGCGGAAGGCGTCGTACAGTTTCTCGCGCTCGCGGTTCACCATCTTACCGGTGATCAGCGGCGCGTCGAGCCGCTCGGCGATGCTCTTGAGCTGGTCGAGGTATTGCCCGATCACGAGGACGTTGTCGTCGCGGTGCATCGCCATCAGCCGGTCGAGGACGTCCAGTTTCTCGGGGTTCTCGGCGGCGATGCGGTACTTGATCCGGTTGTCCTCGGCCGTGGCGTAGACCAACCGGTGCTCGGTCGGCAGCGCCACGCGGACTTCCCAGCAGTCGGCCGTGGCGATCCAGCCCTGGCTCTCGAGCGTCTTCCAGGGCAGGTCGTAGCGCTTGGGGCCGATCAGCGAGAAGACGTCGCTCTCGCGGCCGTCCTCGCGCACCAGCGTCGCGGTCAGGCCGAGGCGGCGGCGCGCCTGGATCTCGGCGGTCACCCGGAAGACCGGGGCGGGGAGCAGGTGGACTTCGTCGTAGACGATCAGGCCCCAGTCGCGGCTGGTGAAGAGGCCGAGGTGCGGGAACTCCTCCTCGATCGGCAGCGAGCCGGCCGGCGCCGGCTCGTCGTACTCGCCGTCCGCGCCGTTGTCGCGCGCGCGCTTGCGGCGACTCGGGTGGTAGGTCAGCACCTGGTAGGTCGTCACCGTGATCGGCCGGATCTCCTTCAGGTCGCCGGTGTACTCGCCGATCATCTCCGGGTCGAGCGTCGTCTTGTCGAGGATCTCGGCGATCCACTGGTGGACGGCGTTGGTGCCGAAGCAGACGATCAGCGCGTGGCACTGGGCCTCGGCGAGCGCGCCGAGCGCCACGACCGTCTTCCCGGCGCCGCACGGCAGCACGACGACCCCGCTGCCGCCCCGACTGCCGCCGCCGGCCCAGAAGACGTCGACCGCCTCGCGCTGATACTCGCGCAAACCGAACTCGCGCCCCGAGCGGGCGACATCGCGCAGATCGAGCGTGAGCGGACTGCCCTCGACGTAGCCGGCGAGGTCTTCGGCCGGGTAGCCGAACTCGACCAGCGCGTGCTTGAGGTGCCCGCGCATCCCCGGCAGGACGTCGAGCGTGCGCGCGTCGAGCCGCCGGATGATGTACGGGGCGACCTTGCGCGCGTGGGTGATCTCGGTGATCAGCAGCGGGTCCTCCGACTGCAGCACCAGGCGATCGCCCTGGCGCAGCAGTTTCAGCCGCCCGTAGCGCGACATGTAGTCGCGGATGTCGTGGACGATATTGCCGGGGAGGTCGTATTTGCTGAAGCGCTCCAGGTCGGCCAGCGCGCGCTCGGCGTCGAGGCCGGCGGCGGCGGCGTTCCAGAGCGACAGGGGGGTGATGCGGTAGGTGTGGACGTGTTCCGGGCTCTTCTCCAGCTCCGCGATCGCCGCCAGGACGTCGCGCGCCTCCTCGTAGCGCGGGTTCGCCGCTTCGAGGAGGACGGTACGATCGCCCTGCACGATCATCGGGTTGTCCGGGACATAGGGCATGGGCTCACTCCGTTCGCGGTCGTCGGTCGTCAGTTTAGACGGCAGGCGGCAATACCGGCTTCCCCTCGCTTGCCATGTTGCCGCGCAGAAGCCGTCACTGACGACTGACGACTGGCGACTGACGACCCTTCACTCCTCGGCCACCGCGACGCCGACGATGTTGCTCAGGCGGAAGTCGCGCTCCTCCTGGCGCAGGTGGCAGAAGGCATGCAGGTAGTACGACCCGCCGCGGACTTCCAATTCGCGCGGCTCGATCACGCGGCGGGTCGAGCGGCGCTCGTTCGGCTTGCGGTACTCGATCACGAGGGTCTGCTCGGCGTCGAGCGCTTCCTCGATGAAGTCGGTCAGGGTCCGGCCGCTCAGGCGCAGCAGCGGCACGTCCCGCCGCGCCAGGTGCTGCCGCGACTTCCCGGCCACGAGGTCGCGCCCGGTGGTCATGCCGGCGCGCTCGGCCGCGCGCTGCGCGCCGGCGCGTTTGGCGCCCGCGGCCGGCGCGCCGAGCCCGGGCTTCAGCGCGATGCCGCGCGCCGTGAGCGCGGCCTCGAACTCCGGCCAGTGGTCCTCGCGGATCAGCGCCAGGCTGGCGCTGAGGATGCGCAGGATCAGCGGGCGGAGCGCCTTCACCCGGTTCAGGTCGCCCCAGTTGACCGTCGGCGGCAACTCGACCGCGCGCACGCCCGCGTAGCGGAAGGGCGTGTAGTAGCCGGCCCAGCCGCGCAGTGTCACGATGTCGTCGGGCGAGAGGCCGACGCGCGCCTTGTAGCCGAGGAACGAGAGGATCTCGTCGATCGTGACGCCGTTCTCGCGCGCCCGCGCCAGCGATTGCTGGTCCACGCGGTAGGTCGCCCCCGCGGAGCGGCCGTCGGCCGGCGCACCCCGGTCGGCGAAGCGCGCCAAGCGGTAGTCGAGATAGGGCTCGTCGTCCCAGCGCGAGACGACGATCTCGCCCGGGCCGTTCAGGTCGAGGATCTGCGGCTCGTCGACCGCGTAGTCTACGACCTGCGCCATCGCCCCCGCCGCCTCGATCGCGTCGGCCAGCGCGGCCGGGACGTCGGCGCGCAGGAGCGCGACGGTCGGCGCGAGGCGGCGGTCGACGTACCCGGCGACGGCCGGGCGGGCGAGCAGGCGGTCGAGCGTGGCGGCGTCGGGTGTCTCCAGCAGCGCGGCCGCGCGGCGCAGGTGGACGCGCTCGTACTCGCGCGCCCAGTCGCCGAGCGTGTGGCGGACGTTCTGCGGCAGCGGCGCGCCCGCGCCGCCCTCCAACATCGCGACGATCCGCTCCTCGGTCCAGCCGGCCGCCAGGCCGCGCACGAAGGCCGGTCGCGTCAGCGTGTAGACGGCGGCGCGGTCGAGGCCGCGCGCCTCCGCGAAGGCGTCGAGACTGGCGAGCAGGTCGAGGTGCGCCAGCGCGTCGAGCACCAGCACCTCGAAGTTCGGCTGGACCACCAGCGTGGTGCCGGCCGCGACCGGCTCGTCCGTCGCGGCGGCCGGCGCGAAGAGGCGTGCGCCGAGGTCGGTCAACCGCACGGCGACCGGGCGCTCCGCACCCGACTCGTAGCCGGCGTCCACCAGCCCCAGCCAGACCAGCGGCTCGCCGCAGACCTGGGCGACGTACGCGCCCTCGACCTCGCCCCAGTCCCGCTCCTTGTGCAACCGCCGCTCGCGGCCGCGACTATCGGCGCGGACCAGCCCGCGGTAGAAGCCCTGCTCCTGCGACTGCCAGCTCTGGTAATAGCCGCCGTAGTAGCCGTAGTAACCGTGGTAACCGGGCGGCGTCTCCGACAGCCGCGGGATCAGGAACTCGGGGTCGGTGCGGCGCAGCGCGCCGGCGAGCGCCCCCACGCCGACCCAGGGCCGCTGCGCCCCGGCGCCGGGGCGGGCCAGCCGCGGCAGCAGCGCCCCGATCGCCGCGCGCGCCGCGGCGAGTTGATCGGGCGTGGGGTGGTCGGTCGCCCCGCCGTAGGTCCACGGCTCGGTCGTCAGGTGGGAGAGGCGGGCGAACTCGTCCCAATCGAGCGTGAGCCAGGTGTCGTAGAGCCGGCGGGCGGCGGTCGTCTCCGAGGCGTTGAGAAATTCGTCGGCCTGCTCGTCCGTGCGCAAAAGGCCCTGATCCTCGCGCGCCAGGCCGGTCGCCAGCAGCAGCCGCAACTCGAAGAGCAGCCGGCCGTCGAGCTGCGCGGCGCCCGCGCCGCGCGGCGGCGGGGCCTGGCCCGGCTGGAGGGCCGCGAAGAGTTTGCGGAGGTCGGTGCGGTGCGGCTCGCCGGTGCGCGTCAGGCGGAGGCCGCTGCTCTTCAGGAAGCGCAGCGCCAGGTAGAGGTCGCGCCGCAGTTCGGCGAAGGAGCCGGCCTCGACGCGCGACGGCTCGCCGGCAAGAGGCGGCAGCAGGCCCGCCTCCGCGGCGTCGGCGGGGAGCGCGTCCAGGATCGCCTGTGGCGCCGTGACCCAGCGCAGCCGGCTCGCCTGGTCGGCGAGGTCGAGCGACGCCTTGTGCCCGCTGTCCCGCTCCTCGACGAGGAGGAGGCCGGCGCGCAGCAGCCGCTCCAGCTCGCGACGCGCCTCGGCCTCGCCGGCGTCGGCGCTCGCCGCGAGGAAGAGCGCCGCCAGCGAGGTCCGCCCGGCGCGGCGGACGATGCCGAGCGCGCGGCGCCCGAGCGGCGAGAGCGCCGAGACGGCGCGCCGCGCGAAGGCGGGGTCCACGAGCAGTCGGGTGAGTTGGTCGATGCGCTCGGACTTGCGCCGCACAGCCCCGGCGCCGGGGCTGTGCCCTTCGAGCATCGCCCGGATGTCGTCGGCGGCGTAGCCGTCAAGCGCGGTCCGGAGGCGTTCGCGTTCGGTCAATGCCCCGGTCAATGCCTCGGAGTGCGGCGCCAGTGCCGTGGCTCCATCGCGGTCGCGCACCAGTCCCTGCCTGTCCCCTGTACGATCGTCCCGCCGAACCGGGCCGCGCGCCGCGCGCCGCGCGCCCCCCGCGCGGTCCCAATTCGGCCGGCAAGCCTGATCCCGACTATTGTACCGTCCGGCCGGGAGTTTGCCAAATGCGGCGGGCGCCCGGTGAGGGCCGCGCGCCGGGTCGACAGCGGCCCGGCGGCGTGCTATACTCGCAATCCGTGAGGAGAGGTGGCCGAGCGGTCGATGGCGGCTGTCTTGAAAACAGCAGAGCGCAAGCTCCGGGGGTTCGAATCCCTCCCTCTCCGTCGCGAGTCCCTGGGAAGGTGCCAGAGAGGTCGAATGGGGCCGCCTGCTAAGCGGTTAAGGTGGTGTAGAACCTCCTTCGAGGGTTCGAATCCCTCCCTTCCCGCCTCAACCGAGGACTCAGGACTCAGGACTCAGTAGGCTCGGTGCATGGGGTATGCCAGACGGCTAGCCCCGAGCACCGGATCACTGAGTCCTGAGTCCTCAGTCCTGAGTCCTGCGCGCTAGCGCATCGTCGAGGGGAGGATGCCGAGTTCCGCGCGGTACTTGGCGACCGTGCGGCGCGCGATGCGGATGCCCCGCTGCAGGAGCCGGCTGCAGATCTCGCGGTCGGTCAGCGGCTGCGCGCGGTCGCGCTCCTTCAAGATGATCTCCTTGATCACGTCCTTGATCGACAGCGACGGCGTGAAGAAGTCGCTGAAGGGGATCACCTTGCGCGAGGGGAGCATCACGTACTTGTTGGCGGTGGCGCGGCTCACCGTCGACTCGTGGACGCCGACCTGCTGCGCGACGACCGCGCGGGTGAGCGGCCGCAGTTCGCGGACGCCGCCGCGCAAGAAGTCCTCCTGCAACTCGACCAGGCAGAGCGCGATCTTGCGCAGCGTCTCGCGGCGCTGGTTGATGTTGGCGATGAAGAGCTTGGCGCGCGAGGAATACTCGCGGATGTGCTGGCGGTCGGCGTCGCTGGCGTTGAGAATCGTCGCGCCCTTACGCCCCAGTTCGGTCGCCATCTCCTCATATAAGGGGCTCATGCGCAGGAAGAAGTGGCGCGCCTCGACGACCTCGACGCTGAACTCGTCGCCGCGCAGCGCGATCAGCACGTCCGGCGCGACGAACGGGGAGCGCGTCGGGCTCTTCCACGAGCGCGCCTCCTGCGTCTGGAGCGGGAAGGGGCTCAACTGCGCGCGGATGAAGTCGCGCGCCGCCTCGACCTGGTCGGCGGTGATGCCGAGGACGCCGGCGATGTAGCCGTACTTGTGCGCGCCCAGGTCCTCCAGGTGCTCCTCGACGATCGGCCGCACGGCCGGGGGAACCTCCGCCCCGTTGTGCTCGAGGTAGGCGAGCTGGAGGAGGAGGCATTCGCGGATATCGCGCGCCGCCACCCCCACCGGCGCGACCTGCTGGATCAGCGCCAGGACCTCCTCGACCATCTCGACCGGCACGCCGAGCGCCGCGGCGGCGTCGTCGGCGGTGCCGGTGAGGAAGCCGCGCTCGTCCAGCGACTCGACCAGCCACTCGGCGATCGGCATCTCGTCGTCGGCCAGCAGGGTGTGGACGTCGGCGAGGATCTGCTCGTGCAGGCTGGTCTCGGCGGCGATGAGCGTCATCGGGTCGAAGTCGTCGTCGGCGATGCCGTTGGGCGACTGCTGGACCATGACCTCGGGGTAGTCCTCGTAACTCTTCTCGGGCGGCGTGTCGTCCTGGCTGACCAGGCAGTTCGGGCAGTACGAGCCCTCAATGATGCCGCCGCAGACCGGGCAGACCTCGCGGTCGTCCATCTCCAGCGCCGGGTTGGCGGTCAGTTCCTCGCGGATGACCTCCTGGAGTTCCTGCCGCGAGAGGCTCAGGATGTAGTTGGCCTCGATCAGACTGGGCGAGACCCAGGTCCGCATCTCCGGAGACATCTCCATCGAGGCATCCATGCTCATCGCTCTCTCCTCCATCCTCAGACGGGCGCGATTCGCGCGGCAGGCGATTACCCGCCGGTCGGGCTCATATGCGGGTCCTCGCGGGGGGCCGGGCGAAGCCGATGGAGTGGCGGGATTCGGCTCCGCTATCGAGTATAGCGCCGTCCGAGAAGCATGGCAAGGAACTTGCTGTGACTCGGCGGCCCGACTAGACGACCCGCGGTAGCCAGGCGACGATCGCCGCCGCCAGCGCCGCCGGGCGCACCTGCGGGACCAGGTGCCCCACCCCCGGCAGCTCCACCAGCGTGCAGTCCGGGATCAGCGCGGCAACTCGCGCCGCCTCCTCGCGGCTCAACACGTCGCTGCGCCCGCCGCGCACCAGCAGCACCGGCACCCCGATCGCAGCGGCGGCCGCGCTGAAGTCGCGCGGGCGGCCAAGCCGCAGCGTGGCGACCGCGGCGTCGAGGTCGTAGCGCCAGGCGAGCCGCCCGTCGCCGGTGGGGCGCAGGTTGTAGGCGACGTAGCGCCGGGTGGCGGCGTTCGGCGCGCGGCCGGGGCCGACCAGCGCCGCGACGGCGTCCTCCACGGTGCCGAACGGCCCGTAGCCGTCGCGCAGGCGCGCCACGTCCGCGGCGAGCACGCCGGCGTCGCCGCGCGCGCCGACATCCACTATGACGTAGCCGCGCGCCAGGCCTGGTCGCAGTCCGGCGAGCGTCAGCGCCGTCCGCCCGCCGAGCGAGTGCCCGACGATCACGGGGCGGCGCAGGTCGAGCACGGCGCAGAACGCGGCGACGTCGGCCGCGAAGTCCTCCGGCGCGTAGCCGGCTGGCGGGCGGTCGCTGCCGCCGTGGCCGCGCTGGTCGAGCGCGAGGACGCGCCCATGGGGCACGAGCAACGGGGCCACCTCGTCCCAGCCGTGCGCCTGGTCGCGCAGGCCGTGCAGGAGGACGAGCGGCGGCCCGGCGCCGCCCCAGTCGAGGTAATGCAGCGTCAGGCCGTTGGCGGAGACGAAACCATCGCGCGGCGTCGTCATGGCCGGGGCGCGACGGGGGCCGCGAGACGACAGCGGGGCACGGCGCTCCTCCGGGACGCGGCGAATGGCGCGGCGCGTCAGGTCGCGCGCCGCGCGCATTCTACACCGCGCGGCGGGGATACGTGACCAAAACACAGAGGCACGGAGGCACGGAGAGACGAGGAGAGAGGACGAAGAAGGAAGGACGAAGCATGAGGTACGAAGGACGAATACATATCGTCCTTCTCTCTTCGTTCTCTACGTCTCTGCGTCTCTGTGTTTTGGTCCCTTTCCGGGCCGGCTGGGGCGTGGGGCGGCCGGGTCGGCGCGTCAGCGGAGGATGGTGATGTCCTGTGCGGTGTCGCCGCCCGGCGCGGTGCAGCGCACGCGGATCGGCGTGCCGACGCCGAGGTCCGCCAGCGTGCCGGTGCGTCCGTCCGCCAGGTGGACGACGGTGTTCCGCGTGATCGTCAGCCAGTGGTCGCCGCTATCCTGCAGCAGCGTCACTACCAGACGGCCGTCGGACACGTAGACGACGCGGACGGTCCCGACCAGGACGGCGTCGCGCCCGGCGCTGTCGTCCGACTCACCGGCACTCAGGCGCGCCGACTCGTTGAGCGAGGCGATGGCGCGGGTGGGGTTGACGGTGAGGAAGGTCGCGGTCAGCGGCTGGGCGAAGACGCTGCCGCTCGCCTCGACGGTGGCGGTCGGCATGCCTGCGGGCCCGCCGAGGCGGGAGGCGAGCATGCTCGCGCAGAGCATCAGCGCGAGGGTCGCCACCGCGGCGCCCGCCGCGGCCTGCCGCCAGGCGGTCGCCCGCGCGTAGGCCGGCACGGACGCCGCGGTGATGTGGTCGAGGACCACGCAGCGGGCATGGGTCTCCAGCTCGATCGCCGGGAGGCCCCGCACTTCGCGATCCTGCCGCCGGTACTCGTCCAGGAGGGCCAGGCAGCCGGGGCAGCGCAGCAGATGGGTACTCAGCAGGACGCGCTCGGCCTCCGTGAGGTCCGCGTCGCGATACCGCGCGAGAAGCGGCGCGACTTTGCGGCACTCGCCGCGGGGCGGGGTCGGCATACCGCTAGCTTCCCCCCTCGCCGTAGGCGGCCCGGAATGCTTCGCGCGCCCGGAAGAGGCGCGTCTTGACCGCGCCGGGCGAGATGCCGAGGATCTCCGCGATCTCGTTGCAGGAGAGCCCCTCGTGGCTGTGCAGCAGGAGCGGCGCGGCGTACTTCGCCGGCAACTTCGCCAGCGCCCGCTGCACCGCCTCCGCCTCCACGACCGCGCTGTCGGCGCTGCTCGCCTCGATGCCGTCGTTGAGGAGCGGCAGCCAGCGGATCAGTTTGCGACGCCGCAGCGCGCTGAAGGCCGTGTTGCCGGCGATCCGGTAGAGCCAGGGCGCCAGCCGGAGGTCATCGCCCATCCGCGGCAGCGCCTTGTACGCCTTGAGGAAACTATCCTGGGCCAGGTCATTCGCCAGTTCCCGGTCGTGGACGAGCCCATAGATATAGTTGACGATGCGGTGGTGATACCGCTCGAAGATCTCGGTGAACGCGGCGGCGTCGCCGCGCCGGGCGCGCGCCACCAATAGATCGTCGACAGTCTGGACCGCTGCGGCCGGTGCCGCCCCTAGCGCATGTTCGATCATAGCGCCCCCATCGCGCATCACAGCGATGTTCCACAACACATTAACGCACCGGCTCGGGCCGTGGTTCCCGCCACCCCGCCGCGCGCCTCATTGAGGCGGATGTTGAGGCGCGTGTGCCATGCTGAGGGTATCGGCGGCTACAGCATTCGCGTTCGGAGGGGGGTAGGACCGTGGCGGTAGACGTGTTGACGCCGGCGGCCCTCACCCCCCGGCCCCCCCGCCCAATGCTGGGAGAGGGAGAGTGGCCGGGAGAAGCGGCGGGAATCTTCCTGGCCGGCGCTCTCGAAGAGCAGCACCCTGTTCAATGCAGAGCCTCCCCCCTCGCCCGGGATTGGGAGAGGCGGGTGCCCTCTGAGCGCGGGGGGAGGGCCGCCATCTTCCCGGCCGGCGCGCTCGACCCGGCACGGGTGGTCCTGCCGGACGGCGGCACGCCGGATGCCAGGGCGTGGCGCCGGGAGGCGGGGCGCGCCGACGGCCTGACGCTCATCGCCGCGCTCCCCGCGGGCGACCGCTGGCGGGTCTGCGGCGAACTCACCCTCAGCCTGCGCCCGGGCGGGCGGGGTAGCCTGGACCGGGTCTACGTCGCGCCGGCGGCGCGGCGGCTGGGCGTCGGGACGGCGCTCGTCCGCGCGGCGCTCCGCCACGCCCGCGCGGCCGGCCTCGCCACTCTCGAGGAGTACATCCCCAACCTCTATGCGGTCACCGGAGGCGCCGTGACGCGCTACGAGCCGATCGGGGCGGAACTCGGCGGCGTCCGCTCGCTCGGCACGGCCGCGCGGGCCTGCGCGGCGGAGCGGCAGGTCTGCCGGGTGGCGCGGATCGCGCGCGCGTGGCACACTGGGGAGTGGGGGCGCGAGGGGCGCATCGGCGCGGCGCTGGAGATGCCCCTGGCCGCGCCGCTCGCGCCGCCGCGCACAGGCGACGCACGGCTGGCCGATCTGGAGGCGGCGATCGTCGCGGAGATATACGCGACGATCGGCGCGGCCAGCCTCGCGGCCCTCTGACGAAGTACGAATGACGAAGTACGAAGTACGAATAGGCGCGAGGGGGCGTCCTGCCTGTTCGTCAGCCCCTCGGCGGTGAACGATCGCCCCGCTCATCACTCGTCATTCGTCATTCGTCATTCGTACTTCGCACCTCGTACTTCGTCGTTGGGGGTGGCCGGGTGCGGAGAGGGCTCGGCAAGGTCTTCCGGCGCAGCAGCATCGTGGCCGATCTCGCCCTGCTGATCGTCGTCACGCTGCTGCCGCTCATCGTGCTCGGCGGCTACCTGTCGTACCGCACGATGCACGAGGAGCGCGCCGCCATCTACGCGGCGGCGCTCAGGCAGGCGCAGGAGACCGCGCAGCGCGCCGACAGCCTCATCACCGACACGCAGGGGAACCTGACGATCCTGGCGCAGACGACGACGCTGCGGCAGGGCGACCCGGCCACGACCCGCGCCCTCCTCCTCGAAGTGAAGGCCCGCTTCCCCTACTACGACGATCTCTTCGCCGCCGACGCGACCGGCAACGTCTACGCCTTCGCGGCGCAGAGCGCGCGGCCGGACGGCACGCGCGTGGACGTCGGCGACCAGCCCTACTTCCAGTCGCTCCTGCAGAACGACAAGCCGGTGATCAGCGATGTGGTGATCTCGAAGGTCACCGATCGCCCGGTGGTCGTCGTGGCGGTGCCGGTCCACCGGACCGGCGACAGCGGCCCGCCGACCGGCACGGTCGCCGCGACGCTCGACCTCGTTCGGCTCCAGCAATGGCTCGACAGCCGCACCCTCCCGCCGCGCACGACGATCACCGTCGTGGACGACCAGGGGCGCGTCCTCGCGCGCAGCCTCGACCCCGACCAGTGGGTCGGCAAGACGATCGCGGATCTGCCGGTCGTGCGCACGGCCATTCGCCAGCACCAGGGAATCTTCGACGGCCGCACCGACGAGGGCGTCCAGCAACTCGACGGCTTCGCGACGGCGCAGACGGTGCCCTGGGTGGTGCTCGTCGGCATCCCCAGCGACGCGGTCTACGCGCCGCTGCGCGCCGAGATCCGGCTGATGATCGTACTGCTGGTGCTCGTCGCCTTCGCCACCACCGTCCTCGCGCTCGTCGTCGGGCGGCGGGTGGTCCGCCCGATCCGCCAGTTGACGGACGGCGCGACGACAATCGCCGACGGCGACCTCTCGCACCGGATCGCGCTCCGTCGGCGCGACGAGCTGGGGCGGCTGGCGACGGCGATGAACCGCATGGCCGATACGCTGGTCGGCTACATCGTCGCGCTGCGCGGCGCGCAGGAGCAGTTGGAGACGGCGGTGGGCCAGGTGGGCCGCGCCCTCACGTCGGCGGTGGAGCCGGCCGCCCTGCTGACGCCACTCGTCGAGGCCGCGGTCGGGCTGACGCGCGCCGACGCCGGCCTGCTCGCCTTCCACGACGACGGCCCGCCGGTCGTGGCCGGCGCGCTCGACCCGCCCGAGCCGGCGCGGCTCGCGGCGCTGCTGGCGCGCTGCGCGGCGGCCGGCGATCGCCCGTCCGCGCTCGACCCGGCCGACCCCGCGTCGCTCGGGATGCGCGGCTGCCTGGCGGCGGCGGTCGTCGCGCGCGGGGAGGCGCTCGGCACGCTGGTCGTCTTCCGGCAGCGGGAGGGCGCCTTCAGCGAGGCCGAGGCCCGCCTGCTGCGCATCTTCGCCGACCAGGCGGCGGTGGCGGTCGAGCAGGCGCGGCTGCGCACGGCGGTCTCGGAGGCCGAGGCGCTGCGCGAGTTGCACCGGCTGCAATCCGACTTCGTCGCGACCGCCTCGCATGAGTTGCGCGCGCCGATCGCCGGGATCAAGGGCTACGCCGAGGTGCTGCTGCGCGACGACCTCGACCTCGACGCGACGACGCGCCGCGACTGCCTGGCCGGCATCAATCGCCTGGCCGACCGCCTGGGGGCGCAGGTGCGCGCCTTCTTCGACGCGATGCGCGCCGGCGAGCGCCGCCTGGGGCT
>DASSSV010000348.1:0-7799 GCA_035708265.1 Thermomicrobiales bacterium
CTGACCGACCGCAAGATCTTCTGGATCAACATGCTCGGCGTCTGGGGCGCCGATGGCCTCGTGACCGCCCTGGCGGCGACGGGTCGCCCGCGGGCCGGACTACTCGCCCCCTACCTCGCGGTGACGAACGGGGCGATCCACATCGGCGTGGCGCTGAAGCAACGCCGCTACAACCCGGGGCTGGGGACGGCGCTCGCCCTCTTCCTGCCGTTCGGCGCCTCCAGCATCCGCGCCATCGGGCGCGACACCGGGGCCACGCGGCGCGCGCATCTCGGAGCCCTGGGCCTGGCAATCGGCGTCCACCTGTTCGCGGTGGCGCTGGACCTGAAAGGGCGCAACCCGCCGCAGGCGTGACACGCGACGAAGCAGAATCGGCATCGCGGACCGGCGGCAGGAAGGCGTGGGCAATGACTGAAGGGCAAGCGCTGATCGCCCGCTGGATCGAGCGCGATCCGCGCCGGCCGGGGCCATCCGAGGTGCGGCTGGTCGGGTACGGCGTCGCCGTGTGGGCGCTCGTCGGCGCGCTCCCGATGGTCAGCGGCGACATAGATGAACTGGCGGAGGCGTACGAGGTGCCGCGCGAGGCTATCGAGGCGGCGCTAGCCTACTACGGGCAACACCGGGCCGCGATCGACGCCCGCCTTGTCCTGAATGCCGAACCGATTACACCCTGAATGGCGGCACGCGAGTAAGGTACTTCACGCGGGCCTGGTGCTCGGGGGAGCACACCGACGAAGAAACCGACGCAGCCAGAGCGGCCTACTGGCGACGCGTTGCAGAGATTGCCCCACGATTGCCGGCAGAAGTCGCCGCACTCGCCAACGACTTGTCGTTGCATGATGCCCGGTTCAAGACGGTCGCCGTTGACTACGACTCCGGCAACCTCAAACTTCGGCTTCGGTGTGGCGACTTGCAACACGGCTACTTCGACCTCTCGCTCGATTACGAGGGCGCGGAGATGATCGATGCTACGCCACGAGGCATATCCGCGCTCATGGGTCCCCCAACAGCAGAAGTGCTTTACGACGAGATCGACGTCACCGACGACGGGCGGTTCGAGCACGACATGCTTCTCTGGCCCGACGGAGAGCTCGTGGTGCGATTCTCCAACCTCACACTCGCCCGCGACGATGTGCCATCGCGCGATGCGCCGTAGGACTGACACCGCCAGCATTGCGCCGGTGTGGCTTACCGCGTCAACTCGGCCGCGGCGGCGCTGGCGACGTCCTCGGCGGCGGTGACGGGGTCGAGGGCGCGGGCGACGAGGCGGTCGAGGAGGGCATCAAAGGTGGGGTCGTCGTGGAAGAGGCGGTCCACCTGGGCCACGACCCGCGCGCGGACCAGCGTGCGGACCTCGTCGAGCGCGACCGCGCGCTCCCGCCGCGCCCACTCGCCCGACTCCTTCAGGTAGGCCAGGTGGCGCTCCGCGGCGTCGGCCAGCGCCTCGACGCCCTCGCCCTTCGACGCGACCGTCTCCAGGATCGGGATGCGCCAGGCGCCCTCGGGCGCGTGCCCGCCGAGCGTCAGCATCATCGCCAGGTCGCGCTTCAGCTCGTGCGCGCCGGGGCGGTCGGCCTTGTTGATCACCAGGAGGTCGGCGATCTCGAGGATGCCGGCCTTGATCGCCTGAATGTCGTCGCCGAGGCCCGGCACCTGCAAGAGGAGCGTCGTGTGCGCCGTCCGCGCGACCTCGACCTCGTCCTGCCCGACGCCGACCGTCTCGATGATGACCACGTCGAAGCCGAAGGCGTCGAGGAGCCAGACCGCGCCGCGCGTGGCCCGCGAGAGCCCGCCGAGATTGCCGCGCGTCGCCATCGAGCGGATGAAGACCCCCTCGTCGGCGTAGGTCTCCATCATCCGCACGCGGTCGCCGAGCGTCGCCCCGCCGGTGAGGCTGCTGGAGGGGTCGATCGCCACCACCGCGACCGTCCCCCCGCGCCCGCGCCAGGCGCCGATCAGCCGGTTGACGAGCGTGCTCTTCCCCGCGCCGGGCGGGCCGGTCACGCCGACGACGTGCGCGCGCCCGCTGCCGGCGTAGAGCGCGCGCAGCGCCTCGCGCCCGGCCGGCGTGCCGTTCTCGATCTGCGTCAGGAGCCGGGCCAGCGCGCGACGCTCGCCCGCGCGGAAGCGCGCGACGAGGTCCGGCACGGCGTCCGGCGCGATGTGCCGCCCGCTCATGCCGCGTCGCGCCGCCCGACGTGCGCGCGGATGAACTCGACCGTCTCCGAGAGCGGCGTGCCCGGCCCGAAGACCCCGGCGATACCCATCGCCTTGATCCGCGGCACGTCCTCGTCGGGGAAGATGCCGCCGGCGACGACGAGCACGTCGTCCATCCCGTTCTGGCGCAAGAGATCCATGATCTTCGGGAAGACCGCCATGTGCGCGCCGGAGAGGATGCTCAGCCCGATGACGTCGACGTCCTCCTGCAGCGCCGCCGCGACGATCATCTCCGGCGTCTGGCGGATGCCGGTGTAGATCACCTCCATGCCGGCGTCGCGCAGCGCCCGCACGATCACCTTCGCCCCGCGGTCGTGCCCGTCGAGCCCCGGCTTGGCGACCAGCACGCGGATCCGTTGTGCGTCAGCCACGGGCGGCCCTCCCTTCGGTCGGGAGGACTCAGGACTCAGGACTCAGGACTCAGTGGTCTCGCGCCCGACAGTGTGGCATACCGGAAGTCGATCGGCCCGTAATCCCCTACTTAGTCCTTAGTCCTTAGTCCTTAGTCCTTAGTCCTTCAGACGACCATCAACTCCTGGTACTCGCCGAAGACCTCCTTCAGCACGCCGACGATCTCGCCGAGGGTAGCGTACGCCTTGACGGCGTCGATCAGGTAAGGCATCAGGTTGTCGCTGCTCTCGGCGGCGCGGCGGAGGGCGGCCAGCGTCCGCTGGTACGCGGCCTGGTCGCGCTCGGCGCGGACGCGCTGGAGGCGGGCGATCTGGCGCTCCTCGCCCTCGGGGTCCATCGCCAGGATCGGGATCTGGACCGGCTCGTCGCTCTGGTAGGCGTTGACGCCGACGACGATGCGGCGGCCCTCGTTGATCTCGCGCTCGTAGCGGTAGGCGCTGTCGGCGATGCGGCGCTGGAAGTAGCCCTGCTCGATTGCCGGCAGCACGCCGCCGAGCTCGTCCACCTCGCGGAAGATCGCCCAGACCCGCTCCTCCATCTCCTTCGTGAAGGACTCGACCAGGTAGGAGCCGCCGAGCGGGTCGACGCTGTTGGCGACGCCGCTCTCGTGGGCGATGATCTGCTGCGTGCGCAGCGCCACGCGGACGGCGAGTTCGGAGGGCAGGGCTAGGGCCTCGTCCATCCCGTTGGTGTGCAGGCTCTGCGTCCCGCCGAGGACCGCGGCGAGCGCCTGGAGCGCCACGCGCGCCACGTTGTTCTCCGGCTCCTGCGCCGGCAGCGAGACGCCGGCCGTCTGCGTGTGGAAACGCAGCAGCCAGGAGCGCGGGTTCTGTGCGCCGAAGCGGTCGCGCATCAGCGTCGCCCAGATCTTGCGCGCGGCCCGATACTTGGCGATCTCCTCGAAGAAATCGTTGTGCGCGTTGAAGAAGAAAGAGAGGCGCGGGGCGAAGGCGTCGACGTCGAGGCCGCGCGCCAGCGCCCAGCGGACGTACTCGGTGCCGTCGAGGAGCGTGAAGGCGAGCTCCTCGGCCGCGGTCGCGCCGGCCTCGCGGATGTGGTAGCCGCTGATCGAGATCGTGTTCCAGAGCGGCATCTCGTTGGTGCCGAACTCGATCGTGTCGGTGACGAGGCGCATCGAGGGCTCGGGCGGGAAGATGTACTCGTTCTGGGCGGTGAACTCCTTGAGGATGTCGTTCTGGAGCGTGCCGCCGAGCGCGGCGCGCGGGATGCCGCGCTTCTCCGCCGTCGCGATGTACATCGCCCAGATGATCGCGGCCGGCGAGTTGATCGTCATTGAGGTCGTGATCTTGTCGAGCGGGATGCCGTCGAGCAGGATCTCCATGTCGGCCAGCGAACTGACCGCGACGCCGCATTTGCCGAACTCGCCGAGCGACCAGGGGTCGTCGGTGTCGCGGCCGTAGAGCGTCGGCATGTCGAAGGCGATCGAGAGGCCGGTCTGTCCCTGCGAGAGCAGGTACTTGAAGCGCCGGTTCGTCTCCTCGGCCGAGCCGAAGCCGGCGAAAAGGCGCATCGTCCAGAGCTTGCCGCGGTACATCGTCTCGTGGACGCCGCGCGTGTAGGGGAACTGCCCGGGCTGGCCGAGATCCTTCTCGTACGCAAAGCCGCGCCGCGCCAGGTCGTCGGGCGTGTAGAGCCCTTCGACGACCTCGCCCGAGGTCGTCATGAAGTCCTCGGGCGGCTTGCGCAGCCCTTTGGGCTTATCCGGGCGCGTCGCCGCGGCCTGCTGCTCCTTCTTGACGGTCGTTGCCATCTGGACCTCCTGGCGGGCGCCGACGAGCCGACCGGGCAGTGACGCGGCGTCCGGTGCGGGGCGCGAGGGCGCGCCCATTCACGCGAGACCGAGACGCGGGCGCTCTCATTCCCCATTGTAGCACGTCGCTTGCCGCGGACCGGGCTTTGGGCGATGATCGGCTGGGAGGGCGGTGCGAGACGTAGTCGAGATGACAGGAGAACGGTGGGCGCCTCGATCCAATTGCTCGACGTCGTCGCGCTGACGGAGGACTTGCCGCAATCCGGCCTGCGCCGCGGGCAGATGGGCACGGTCGTCGAGGTGCTGGCGCCGGGTGTATGAGGTCGAGTTCAGCGCCGACGATGGGCGCGCCTACGCGATGCGCGCGCTCCGCGCCGAGCAGTTGCTGCTCCTGCATCACGAGCCGGCGAGCGCGCCCTGACGCGCCGGGCAACCCCGCGTTGACGTCTGTACGTATAGAAATCCCGTTCTAATACTGCCATACTTCCATCTGCGACGAGCGGGTCCGGCCGCGCGGCGGGGAGCCGTCCGGCGCGGCCGGCAGTCATCACGGGAGGGATCTATGGCGGCGCAGATGGATCAGCGCGAGTACAACCGCAAGCTCATCGATGAGTTCCGCGCGACTCGCGGACAGGCCGATTGGCCGTTCGCCGGCCGGCCTTGCTCCTGCTCACGACGACGGGCGCCAGGAGCGGCCGGCCGCGCACCGCGCCGATGATGTACATCCCCGACGGCGACCGCCTGCTCGTGATCGCCTCCAACATCGGCGCGCCGGCCCACCCCGGCTGGTACCACAACCTGGTGGCGCACCCCCACGTCACCGTCGAGGTCGGGGCCGAGACCTACGCCGCGACCGCCGTCGTCACGACCGGCGAGGAGCGGCGGCGCCTCTGGGACCGCGTGGTGGCGCAACACCCCTTCTTCGCCGAGCACCAGGCTAAGACGGCGCGCGAGATCCCGGTCGTCGCGCTGGAGCGGCGCGCGGCCGGCGCGGCCTGACCCGGCCGACAACACCGCCTTGACACCCGTACGTATAGAAAATCCGTTCTTTTTCTGCTATACTTCCTCTGCGAAACGAGGCAGGTAGCGGAGGAGAGAGGTGATGTGCGGGCGGTTCGTGCAGCAGTATGCGCCCGAGATCCCGGACCGCTTCGGGGCGACCCCGACCCCGGCGGCGCAGCAACTGGTCCTGACGCCGCGCTACAACGTCGCGCCGACGCAGGCGGTCGCCGCCGTGCTGGAGCCGGCGGCTGGCGAGCGGGTCGTCGACGCGCTGCGCTGGGGGCTGGAGCCGCGGCGGGGCGGCGGTAAGGCTATGACGATCTTCAACGCGCGCGCCGAGACGCTGCTGGAGCGGCCGATGTTCCGCCGACTCCTGCCGTCCCGGCGCTGCCTGGTCCCGGCCGACGGCTTCTTCGAGTGGGAGCGGGTCGGCGGGACCAAGGTGCCATGGCTCTACCGCGTCGCGGATGGCGCGCCGTTCGCCTTCGCCGGCCTCTACGACCGCTGGACCGGACCGGACGGCGCCGAGGTCGTCGCCTGCACCGTACTGACGACCGCGCCGAACGAGCTGGTCGCTCCGGTCCACAACCGGATGCCGGTGATCCTGCCGCGCGAGGTGGAGGCGGAGTGGCTCGACCCCGGCCTGACCGACCCGCGGTCGCTGCTCCCGATCCTCCAGTCCTTCCCGGCCGCGCGCATGGAGCGCTACGCCGTCTCCACCGCGGTCAACAGCAGCCGCGTCGACGACCCGGCGCTGATCCGACCCGTCGCGGCGTGACGCGGGGGCGTGGAGCGTAGAGCGTGAGCGGGGAGCGCAACGCCGCGCTCCCCGCTCTCTGTACCCCGCGCGGCAACTACGCCGGTGGGGACAAGCGACTACACCGTCAGTGCCTTCAGGCGGGGCCGAAACACATGGACGATTTCCCCGGTCGTCGCGACCGCCCACTCTTTCAACCGGCGTAGCTCCTCCGGCGAGGCTGGAATCATCGCCGGGAATGGGGCATACGCGGCGATGCGCTTCGCACGCCGGCCTTCCAAGGCTTGCCAGTCCAGGGGCACGCCGATGTCCCGCTCGATCTCCTCGCGCTGCCGCTGTAACGCCTCGAAGATGGCGACATTGCGCCCCCGATCCTCGGTGTCGATATAGACCTCGACCCGAAAGCGGGACGGTGGCCCGAAGACCCAGCCGAAGGCCACGCCGGCCTTCCCCGAGGCGAAGCTGAACCAGCTTTCCGGCTGCGTCCGGCTCGCGGCGGTAATGCCTGGCCAGCGCTCTTTCAGCGCCTCCAGAAGATCGGCGAAGAAGGACTGGCAGGCCAGCCGCCGCGCACCCGCCGCCTTCCCGTCCGACAGATCGGTGGGCAAGGACCGGGCGCCCCAGCTGTTCGGTTGCACCACGGCCTTGAAGTTGGGCGCGCGCTGACCGTTGATTTCCAGGATCTCGATCTCGATGCCGAAGAAATTGACATCCTGCGGGCTGATCTCGTTGAGCCAGCTCAGCGCAGCGCGGCGTTCGTCCCGGAAGGCCGGCGTCACCCAGACAATCACGCCGGCCCTCAGGCCGGCGGCATAGGTCAACAACTGGCCCAGGTGATTGTGGTCGGAGGGTTCGAGCTGGTTCTCGATGATCGCCGGGTGCCCGGTCTGCACTTCTTTTCCGTACAGGTCCACGGCGAACGGGCCGACCCGCTCCTCGCGCGCCGCCAGCTCAATCTCAAACCCGATGGCCTCGTTCAGCAGATCGATGTGCTGCATGAGCCAGGGCGCAAGCTCGTGCGCTTCATGCGCCCACACCTCGCGCGCATCTCGCCGCACCAGGCGCCCCAGGCTCGCCGCCTCTGTAGCCTTCGCCATCGCCGCCACGCTCCCCGCTCCACATTGCGTACCGTACCGGTGCAGTATAGACCACAGCGCCATCCAGTGGATCAAGGGTTGGAGCAAGCATGTGTCCCCCTTGCCCGCGACTCAGCCGAAACCAAGAGGCGGACAGGGACTGTGCGTGAATCGGCGGATTCTACGATGATACCCGCGGCAGGATTTGAACCTGCGACCGGCCGCTTAGAAGGAGGCGGGCCGCCTCGCCGGGCCGGGGGGAGCCCGTTTGGCGCAGCAGCACTGGGAAAACACCCCGCCACGCGGCGGGGACCAAAACGATAACCAGCCGTTCCGTCGTCAACCGACCAGCCGCCTGACGGGGCGAGTATAGCAGATCGGGCGGCACACCGGTGGGCACCCCGACGGCGCCTCACGATGCCGACACGAGCGCCAGGGCTTCGGCGGCCGTCATGATCCGGGGGTGATCCAGATGAGGGCGCAGAGCTAAGAGATCGTCGTCGCCGGTGACGAGGATCTCGGCCTCGGCGAACACTGCCGCCGCGAGCAGGTAGTCATCATGCGG
>DASSSV010000349.1:0-19797 GCA_035708265.1 Thermomicrobiales bacterium
GTCCTGCACCGGGGGCGCGGTGGCCGCCGCGCTCACCGCGGTCGCGGGCGCGTCCGACTACTTCCCGGGCGGGGTCGTCTCGTACAGCCTCGCGGCCAAGCGGGCGCTGCTGGGCGTGCCGGCGCTGATACTCGACGGCGAGGGCGCGGTCAGCGAGGCGTGCGCGGTGGCGATGGCCCGCGGGGCGCGCGCGGCGCTCGGCGCGGGCCTGGCAGTGGCGACGACGGGTATCGCCGGGCCGGGCGGCGCGGAGCCGGGCAAGCCGGTCGGCCTCGTCTTCGTCGCCGTGGCCGGCCACGCGGGCGCCGCCTGCCGCCGCCACGTCTTCCCCGGCGACCGCGCCGCCGTGATCGCCGCCGCGACGCGCGCGGCCCTCGATCTGGCCCTCGCCTGTCTCGACAGGTCCGGCTAACTGCCGACTACCGACTAAACGTAAGGAGTCCTCTTTGTACGGCGACAAGACGGTGCTGGCGAACGGGACGCGCGTGCTCAGTTTCACGATGCCGCACCTGCGCTCGGCCAGCCTCATCCTCACCTATAACGTCGGCTCGCGCTACGAGACCGACGAGCACGCCGGCATCTCCCACTTCATCGAGCACATGCTCTTCAAGGGCACGCCCACGCGCCCCAACCCCGAGCAGATCTCCGAGGAGATCGAGGGGGTCGGCGGCATCCTCAACGCCTACACCAGCCGCGAGCAGACCGGCTATTGGGCCAAAGTGCCTTCGACGCACTTCGCGCTGGCCTTCGACGTGATCGGCGACATGCTGCGCCACTCGCTCTTCGACGCGGGCGAACTGGCGAAGGAGCGCGACGTCATCATCGAGGAGATCCGCGCCAGCCAGGACGACCCGACCGACGTCGTCGGCGAATTGCTCAACAAGATCGTCTGGGAGGACCAATCGGTCGGCCGGCCGATCGCCGGCAGCGAGGAGTCGGTCGGCGCGATCGACCGCGAGACGATGCTGGGCTACTTCGCGACGCACTACAACCCGGCCAACCTCGTCATCAGCGCGGCCGGCAACGTCACGCACAAGGAGGTCGTGCGCCGCGCCGAGGCCGCGTTCGGCGACCTGCCAACCGGCCAGCCGGAGCGGCTGGTGCCCGCCCGGATGCGCCAGACCGCGCCGCGCGCCGGCCTGGCCCACCGGCCGGACAAGCAGGCCAACCTGATGCTCGGCATGCCCGGCCTCTCCTACCACGACGAGCGCCGCTACACCATGCGCGCGCTCGACGTGATCCTCGGCTCCGGCATGAGCTCCCGCCTCTTCGTGGAGATCCGCGAGCGCCGCGGGCTGGCCTACTCGGTCGGCTCCTACTTCTCGCAGCTCTTCGACACCGGCGCGGGCGTCGTCTACGCCGGCGTGGACCCCGGCAAGCTCGACGAGACGGTCGCGGCGGTGCTGGCGGAACTGCGCAAAATGCGCGACACGCCGGTGAGCGAGGGCGAGCTGGCGCGCTCGAAGGAGTATCGCAAGGGCCGCCTCCTGATGAGCCTGGAGGACAGCCACAGCGTCGCCGCCTGGCTCGGCTCCAACGAGATGATCTACGGCGACGTGCCGTCGCCCGAGGAGATCACCGCGAAGATCGACGCCGTGACCGTCGCCGACGTGCAGACGCTCGCGCGCGACCTCTTCACGCCGGAGCGCTACAGCCTCGCGGTCGTCGGCCCCTACGAGGACGAGGCGCGCTTCCTCAAGTTGCTGGAGGGCGCGGCGTGAGGAAAAGCCAGGGGCCGGCGACTGAAGTCGCGGCTGAAGACGGCTCCGCTGCCACGAAGCCCGCCTGCGCGGGCTGGGCCCCATGCAAAGACCTAGCCGACTGGATCGGGCTTGGTGGCCGTGAGGCCGGACTCAGTGTAACGGAATGGTATAGCCGACAGCGCGGCGAGCCGGCGCCGCGCGATGCGCTCCATTGAGAGGCCCGCGATGGCGGTCATTACTCCCCAACTGGTGCTCCGCTCCCTCGATGCGTCGTGGGATTACGCCCGCTGGGAGCAGTTGCCCGACGACGGCAACCGCTACGAGGTGATCGACGGGGTGCTCTACATGGCGACGGTGCCGAGCACCTTCCACCAGTGGATCGTCGGGCAACTGCTGAGACACGTCGGTTCCCCAGCCCATGACCGGGGTCTGGCCTACCCTCTCATGGGGCCGGTCGGGGTGCTGATGCCCGGCTGCGACCCAGTGCAGCCCGACTTCTTGCTGGTGCGGCGCGAGCGCGCGGCGACCATCCGCGACCGGCGCATCCGCGGGGTGCCCGACCTCATCGCCGAAGTTCTCTCCCCGACGAACCCCGAGCAGGACACCGTCGTCAAGCGCGGCGCTTACGCCCGCGCCGGCGTCGCGGAATACTGGATCGTGCGCCCGGCCACGCGCGACGTGTTGGTCTGCTGGCAGCCCGACCGCGACCTGGGCGACTATGCGCAGGTCCGCCTGGTGCCCTCGGACGGCGAACTCGCCTCCCCGACGTTGCCCCTGCGCGTCACCGTCGCCGATCTCTTCGCCGGCGCCCCGGACAGTACGCTGTAGCCGCGGGGACACCGGCCCGCCCCCGATTGCCCGGCCTCTCCGGCGCGCGCTATACTGGCCACCGGGCCGGCGGCCGCGCGCCCCTTCTGCGCCCTCCCCGCCGCCGCACTCCGCACGCGAGGTGTGCCATGACCGACACGAAGGCCCGACCCGCGGCCGGGCGCGCCGTCACGACGGACTCCGGCATCCCGGTCAAGCCGGTCTACCGCGCGAGCGATTGGGCGGCCGACCACGAGCTGCCCGACCCCGGCGAGTATCCCTACACGCGCGGCGTCTACCCGACGATGTACCGCGGCCGGCTCTGGACGATGCGCCAGTACGCCGGCTTCACCTCGGCCGACGAGAGCAACCGCCGCTACCGCCTCCTGCTGGAGCGCGGGCAGACCGGCCTCTCCGTCGCCTTCGACCTGCCGACGCAGATCGGCTACGACTCCGACGCCCCCGAGGCGTTCGGCGAGGTCGGGCGCGTCGGCGTGCCGATCAGCACGCTCGACGACATGCGCCGCCTCTTCGCCGGCATCCCGCTGGAGCGCGTGACGACCTCGATGACGATCAACGCGCCGGCCGCGGTCCTCTTGCTCCTCTACCAGCTCGTCGCCGAGGAGCAGGGCGCCGACCCGGCGAAACTCGGCGGCACGATCCAGAACGACATCCTCAAGGAGTACATCGCGCGCGGCACCTACATCTTCCCGCCGCGCCCCTCGATGCGGCTCATCACCGACACCTTCGCCTACTGCGCGCGCGAGCTGCCCAACTGGAACACGATCTCGATCAGCGGCTACCACATCCGCGAGGCCGGCGCCTCCGCCGCGCAGGAGCTCGCCTTCACCCTGGCCAACGGCATCGCCTACGTCGAGGCGGCGCTGGCGGCGGGGCTGGCGGTGGACGACTTCGCCCCGCGCCTCTCCTTCTTCTTCAACGGCCACAACGGCATCTTTCAGGAGGTCGCCAAATATCGGGCCGCGCGCAGCATGTGGGCGCGGATCATGCGCGAGCGCTTCGGCGCCCGTAGCGACAAGTCGCTGACGCTGCGCTTCCACACCCAGACGGCCGGCAGTTCCCTCACCGCGCAGCAGCCGCTCAACAACGTCGTGCGGACGGCCCTCCAGGCGCTCGCCGCGGTCCTCGGCGGCACCCAGAGCCTGCACACCAACGGCTACGACGAGGCGCTGGGCCTGCCGACCGAGGAGGCGGCCGTCCTGGCGCTGCGGACGCAGCAGATCATCGCCGAGGAGAGCGGCGCGGCCGACACCGTCGACCCGCTCGGCGGCGCCTACTTCGTCGAGGCGCTGACCGACGAACTGGAGGCGCGGGCCGGCGAGATCATGGCCGAGGTCGAGGCGCGCGGCGGCGCGGTCGCGGCGATCGAGCAAGGCTACGTCCAGGATGCCATCGCCGAGCAGGCGTACCGCCACGAGCAGGCGCTGGCGACCGGCGAGCGCGTCGTCGTCGGCGTGAACAAGTACGTCGAGGGTGCGGCCCGCCCCGTGCCGGTCTTCAAGATCGACGAGGCGGCGGTCGCGCAGCAGCTCGCGCGGCTCCGGCAGTTCCGCGCCGACCGCGACGACGCGGCCGTCGCCGCCGCCCTCGAGCGCGTCCGCGCCGCCGCCGAGGGGACCGACAACCTCCTCTACCCGATGAAAGACGCCCTCCGCGCCGGCGCCAC
Organism: Thermomicrobiales bacterium; assembly: GCA_035708265.1. Taxonomy (GTDB): domain Bacteria; phylum Chloroflexota; class Chloroflexia; order Thermomicrobiales; family CADCWN01; genus DASSSV01. The sequence goes on from DASSSV010000349.1 coordinate 4,198, forward strand.
GGTCGGCGACGTCTGCGGCACGCTGCGCGGCGTCTTCGGCGAATTCAGTGCTGAGCGATGAGCGATGAGCGATGAGTGAGTGACGAGTGACGAGTGATGAGGGGACGGAGGAGAGGGAGGAAGAAGGGGCGACGCGCCGGCGATTGAAATCGCCGCTAGAGGCTCGCTATCGCTCGCCACAAAGTCCGCCTGCGCGGACTAGGCCGTCTTAGCCCGCGCAGGCGGGCTTCGTGCCGCGGAGCGGCCCCCAGCCGGGGCTTTAGCCGCCCGGCGCCCCTCCCAAACACAACGCCCTGACGTCCGCCTCCCGTCTCCCCGTCTCACTCGTCACTCGCCACTCGTCACTCATCACGAAGCGAGCGGAGCGAGCGTGGTGTACGTCGCGGCGATCGACCAGGGGACGACCAGCACGCGCTGCATGATCTTCGATCGCGCCGGCGCGGTGGTCGCGGCGGAGCAGCGGGAGCACGGGCAGATCTACCCGCGGCCGGGGTGGGTCGAGCATGACCCGGCCGAGATCTGGCGGCGGACGCGGGAGGTCGTCGCGGGGGCGCTGGCGCGCGCGGGGCTCGCGGCGGGCGACCTCGCCGCGGTCGGCGTCGCCAACCAGCGCGAGACGGCCGTCGTCTGGGACCGCCGCACCGGCGAGCCGTTCTACAACGCGATCGTCTGGCAGGACACGCGCACCGCGGCCCTCTGCGACCGCCTCGCCGCCGACGGCGGGCAGGACCGCTTTCGGGCGCGGACAGGGCTGCCGCTCGCGACCTACTTCGCCGGCCCGAAGATCCGCTGGATTCTGGACGAGGTCCCGGCCACGCGCGAGGCGGCGGCGCGCGGCGACGCGCTCGCCGGCACGGTCGACACCTTCCTCCTCTGGTGGCTCACCGGCGGGCCCGACGGCGGCGTCCACGTCACCGACGCGACCAACGCCTCGCGCACGCTGCTGATGGACCTGCGCGCGCTCGACTGGGACGCCGAGATCCTCGACGTGATGGGCATCCCGCGCGGGATGCTGCCGGCGATCAGATCGTCGAGCGAGGTCTACGGTACGGCGACCGGCGCGCTGGCCGGGGTGCCGGTGGCGGGCGTGCTCGGCGACCAGCAGGCGGCGCTGGTCGGGCAGACCTGCTTCGCGCCGGGCGAGGCGAAGAACACCTACGGCACCGGCTGCTTCCTGCTGCTCAACACCGGGACGAAGCCGGTCGCCTCGCGGAGCGGACTCCTGACGACGGTCGCCTATCGCTTCGGGGACGCGCCGCCGGTCTACGCGCTGGAGGGCTCGATCGCCATCGCCGGCGCGCTGGTCCAGTGGCTGCGCGACAACCTCGGGCTGATCGCGCGCTCGGCCGACGTCGAGGCGCTCGCCGCCAGCGTGCCGGACAACGGCGGGGCCTACATCGTCCCGGCCTTCTCGGGGCTCTTCGCGCCCTACTGGCGCGCCGACGCGCGCGGCGTCATCGCCGGCTTGACGCGCTACGTCACCAAGGCGCACCTGGCGCGCGCCGCGCTGGAGGCGACCGCCTACCAGACGCGCGACGTCGTCGAGGCGATGGCGCGCGACTCCGGCGTCGCGCTCGCCGCGCTGAAGGTCGACGGCGGGATGGTCCAGAACGACCTCTTGATGCAGTTCCAGGCCGACCTGCTCGGCGTGCCGGTCGTCCGCCCGCGCGTCGCGGAGACGACCGCGCTCGGCGCGGCTTACACGGCCGGCCTGGCGACCGGCGTCTGGGCCTCGCCCGGCGACCTGCGCCGCAACTGGGCGGTGGACCGCACCTGGGCGCCCGCGATGGACGCGGCGACGCGCGCCCGGCTCTACCGCGACTGGCAGCGCGCCGTCGAGCGCACCTTGGGCTGGGTGGAGGACGGGCCGGGCGGCGCGTAGCGGCCCGGCCGGCTCACTTCGCCGGCTGCGCGTCCAGCGCCGCGCGGATCTCGCGCAGCAGCGCCAGTTGCTCCTCCTGCGCGGCGACCAGCGCGTCCCAGCGCTCGACCGTCAGGTGTTCGAGCCGGCGGTGGATCGTCGCGATCTCGTCCTCGGCGCGGCAGTTGACGTTGAAATCCTCTTCCGCCTGCAGCCGGTCCTTCGCCGCCTGCCGGTTCTGGCTCATCATGATGATCGGCGCGGCGTAGGCCGCCTGGAACGACAGGGCCAAATTTAACAGGATGAACGGATAGGGATCCCAATGCTTGATGAAGCCGATGATATTGAGGACGATCCAGGCGATCAGGATGGTGCTCTGGACGATGATGAAGCGCCAGGAGCCCATCGTGTTCGCGACGCCGTCCGCAATGCGCTGCCCGATGGTCAACTGGTCCCGGTGGAGCGCGTTGACGTTGCGCGCCCGATAGCCCGCGAGGCGCAGGTGCGGGAAGTGGATCTCGCCGTCGTGCTGGTCGCCGTCAGAAGCCCCGATCGCCGCCATCGTGTCCCCTCTTTCGCTCGAACGCCGTCCGTGTCGCCGGGGTCCACCCGTACTACGCTCCGGGGCGGGCGCTAAGCACGCTCGGCCGCGGGCGCGCCCGCGCCGCCCTGCCGCTCGCGCAGCAGTTGCTCGATCGCGTCGAGGCGGCGGGCCAGCGCCTCGTCGAAGGACTCGTCGCGCGTGGGGTGGCGGGTGAAGACGGAGATCGTGCCGCTCGTCTCGAGGATCGCCTTCTCCACCTGGTCGATGTCCTCCACCCCCTGCCGGCGGCAGACGGAGCGCAACTCGTCCTCGGTGATCAGTTCGCGCTTGAGGTTCTTGGTGACGACGCGCCCCTGGTCGATCAAGAGGAGCGACTGGCCTTCGAGGAGCCGGTCGACGCGCTGGTGCCGGTAGATGAAGCGCACCAGCAGGTAGTTGACGGCCAGGAGGACCGCCGCGCCGATGAACCCGCCCGAGACCGAGTTGTCGTTGCCGATGATCGCGTTCTGCAGTGTGTTGGAGAGCGTGAGCAGGACGACGAGGTCGAAGGGGTTGAGTTGCGCGAGTTCGCGCTTGCCGGCCAGCCGCAGGCCGACGACCAGGAAGGCGTAGACCAGCAGCGTGCGGATCACCTTCTCCAGCACCGGGATCCCCGGCACGAACATGTCGCTGACGATCGCGTGCATCGGCGCCCTCCTCGCCCGTCATCGGCTCTAATATCGTTGTGTCGCCCCCGCCGCTATTGTGCGCCAGAGGGGACGACGTTGCCAGCGCCGGGCGGGGCAACGCGCCGTTGCGGGGCCGGTACAGGGCGACTCACCGCGGAGCGCGCAGAGCGCGCGGAGAACGTGGGAGAGAATCGGCTCCCTCTCCTCGTCCTCCGCGCCCTCTGCGTGCTCCGCGGTGGAATCCCCCGCGCGCTATTCCATGTTGCGCAGGCCGGGGACGGTGAAGCCGACCGCGATGGCGGCGGCGGCGACCAGCGCGCCGCCGGCCGCGACGACGACCGAGACGTTGGACAGCTCGGCGGCCGAGCCGCCGAGCATACCGCCCAGCGGCATCAGCCCCATCCCGACCAGCGTGTAGACGCTCATGATCCGCCCGCGGAAGTCGGCGGTGACGCTCGTCTGCAGTAGGGTGTTGGTCGCGCCCATGTACATCGTCCCGCAGCCGCCGACGAGGACGAGGACGACCAGCGAGAGCCAGATCCAGTGCGAGAGGGCGAAGAGGATCAACGTCAGGCCGAAGGCGGCGGTCGCGCCGAGGAGGATCAGCCCCTTGCGCCGGAAGGCCCCGAGCGCGGCGGTCGCCAGCGCGCCGACCAGCGCGCCCGCGCCGGTGGCCGACATCAGGATGCCGTAGGTCTCCGGCCCGCCGTGGAGGATCGCCTGGGCGAAGACCGGCATCAGCGAGGAGTAGGGCCGGCCGAAGAAACTCGGCACGGCGGCGATCAGGAAGAGGGCGAAGATGACGCGGTGGCGGCGGATGAAGGAGAGCCCCTCGACGAGGTTCTGCCACATCGAGCCGCGCGGCCGTCGCCCGCTGCCGCGCACCGACATCGCCCAGACCGCCCAGACGACCGGCGCGTAGGAGAGCGCGTTGAGGTAGAAGCAGCCGGCCACGCCGATCACGCCGATCGCCACGCCGGCCAGCGAGGGGCCGATCACCGCGGCGGCGTTCCAGGCGGCCGAGTTCAGCCCGACCGCGTTCATCAGGCGGTCCTTGCCGACGAGGTCGGGCACGATCGCCTGCCGCGTGGGGCTGTCGAACGCCATCACCGTCGCCGAGACGAACGCGATCGCCATGATCTGCCAGACGGTGACGACGCCGGCGGAGGTCAGCACGCCGAGGATGAGGGCCAGCAGGCCCGCGCAGGTCTGCGTGAACATCAGCAGGTGGCGGCGGTCCACGCGGTCGGCGACGACGCCGCCGAAGAGGGAGAAGGCGAGGGTGGGGACGGCGCGGGCGAAGGAGACCATGCCGAGCCAGAAGGGGGAGCCGGTGAGCTCGTAGACCAGCCAGCCCTGGCCGATCATCTGCATCCACGACCCGGCGTTGGAGACGATCATGCTGATCCAGAGCAGGCGGAAGTCGCGCACCTCCAGCGCGTCGAAGATGAGGAGGAAGGCGCGGCGCCCGCCGCTCGCGACCGCGGTCGTCGCCGTCGTCGCGGCGGCCGACACGGCGGCGCCGGTCGCGCCGAGGGCGTCGGCCTCGCGCTGCTCCAGCCCGCGCTCCACGCTCGCCATCGCTCACCCTCCCGGTACGCCGCTGTCCGGTCGTCGTAGTCGTCAGCGGTCAGCGATCAGCCGTCAGCCGGACTCCTGAACGCTGACCGCTGCTGGCTGACGGCCTACTCGTCACTCGTCACTCGTCACTCAGTCGGCCACTTCCTGCAAGGTGCCTTCCTCGGCCCCGGCCCAGGCGGGCGCGGGCTGGCGCTGGCCGCTCGGCGGGCGCTTGCCGCGACTGAGCGAGGAGAACATCCCGAACGCGGCCAGCGCGGCGGAGAGGTAGAAGGCCAGCGAGAAGCCCGACATGAAGGCGTGGACCAGCGAGTCGCGCACGGCCGGCGCGACCTGCTGCTGCAACGCGCCGAGCCCGGCCGCGCCGACCACCGGGGCCACCGCGCCGACCAGCAATGCGCCCGACAGCGCCACGCCGATGACCTGACCGCTATTGCGCACCATCGAGAGGAAGCCGGAGGCGACGCCGTAGTGCTCGCGCGGGATCGACCCGAGGACCGCGCTGGAGTTCGGCGAGTTGAAGATGCCCGAGCCGATGCCGAGGAGGACCAGCCGCAGCACGACGTCGCTGTAACTCGCCTGCGGCGTCAGCAGGCCGAGCAGGACCAGCGCGACGGCGGTGACGCCCATGCCGACCGACGAGAGGACCCGCGCGCCGAAACGATCGGAGAGCCAGCCGCTGAACGGCGCGATGACCGCCAGGGCGATCGAGGTCGGCATCAGCAGCAGGCCCGCCTTCAAGGGGTCGTAGCCCATCACCAGTTCGAGGAAGAAGGGCATCAGGAAGGAGTTGGCCGAGGTCGCCAGGAAGGAGAGGAAGGCGGCGAGCGTGCCGGCGCTGAACGCGCGGATGCGGAAGAAGGCGAGGCTCATCAGCGGCGCCTCGGCGCGCGCCTCCACGCCGACGAAGGCGGCGAAGGCGACGGCGGAGAGGGCCAGCAGCCCCAGGATCACCGGCGAGGTCCAGCCGCGCTCCTGCCCCTGGTCGAGCCCGAAGAGGAGCGCGATCAGCGCGAGCGAGACGACGAAGGCGCCGGGGAGGTCGAAGCGCTGCCGCGGGCCCTCGCGGCGGAAGGAGATCCGCTGCTCGTCGAGGACGAGGAGGGCCATCAGGATGCCGACGACGCCGACCGGCACGTTGACGAGGAAGATCGAGCGCCAGCCGAAGGCGTTGACCAGGAAGCCGCCGAGCGACGGGCCGACGATGAAGCCGGTGGCGACGACGGTGCCGTTGATGCCGAGCGCGCGGCCGCGCTCCTCCTTGGGGAAGACCGCGCCGGTGATCGCCATGCCGTTGGCCTGGAGCATCGCCGCGCCGATCGCCTGGAAGACGCGCGAGAGGATCAGCTCTAGCGGCGAGCGGGCCAGGCCGCAGAGGAGCGAGCCGAGGGTGAAGACGGCGAAGCCGACGGTGTAGACCCGCTTGCGGCCGAGCAGGTCGGCCAGGCGGCCGACGGTGAGCAGGAGCGCGGTGATCGCCAGGAGGTAGGCCAGGATGACCCACTCGATCGTCGCCAGGTCGCTGTGGAAATAGGCCAGGATCGCCGGGAGCGAGATGTTGACGATGCTCGCGTCCAGGCACGACATGAAGGTGCCGATCGCGACGGTGATCAGCGCCCACCACTTGTGGTTCGGGCCGTGGATGGACCTGACGATCGCGCTCATACCCCTCGCGTGCCGCCGCCCGGGGCGTCGCCGCGCCCGGCCCGGCTCAACACCCCGCGGTCTCCTTCGCCCGCGCCGCGGCCTCCGCGGTCAGCTCGCCGACGCGCTCGCGCAGCCGCGCCACGCGCGTCGCGTAGTTCTCTCGCATGGTCTGTACCTGCGAGAGATGGGTGTCGAGCGCCGCGATCTGCTCGCCGAGGATCGCGATGGCGCGCTCGTAGATGGCGCGCTGCTCGGCCGGGTCGGTCACGGCGCAGTTGCGCGCCCGCAGCGCCCTGAGCGCGTCCTCGGCCTCCACCACGCGGCGGATCTCGGAGAGGGAGAAGCCGAGCAGTTTCTTGAGCTGGACGATCCGGTCGAGGCGTTCCAGGTCGGACGTCGAGTAGAGCCGGAAGCCGCCCTCCAGGCGCTCGGCGGGCGGCAGCAGGCCGATCTCTTCCCAGTAGCGCAGCGTGCGCGGCGTCAGCCCGGTGCGCTCGGCGACCTCGCCGATCTGCATCAGGGGCTCACTCTCAGTCGCCAGCGTCGTCTCGGTCCCCAGTCTCTCGGCCATCGCGCGTGCTCTCCCCGGCGGCGTTCCTCCGGCAACCATACTAAACACTCACGTTAACGTCAAGCCGCCGGGGACGGAACCACACAGACGCAGAGGACGCGGAGGACGAAGGAGAGAACGAAGTACGAGGTACGACGTAGGAATTAATTCAGTCTCGTCCTCTCTCCTCGTTCTCTGCGTCCTCTGCGCCTCTGGGGTGAACGTCCCCGGGGAGGCGGACGATGAGGTTGCGGTAGGCGTCGACGCGGGCGCCGCCGCCGGCGAGGATGGCGGTCGATTCGCGCTCCTCGACGACGGCGGGGCCGGCGAAGGTGGCGCCGGGGGCGAGGCGGTAGCGGTCGTAGACCGGGACGGCGACGAAGCCACCCGCCTCGGGGAGATAGATCGGGCGCTCGCCTTTGAGGGCGGCGCGGGCGTCAGCCGCGCCGTCGCGCGCCGCCGCGGCGAGGTCGAGCGTGGGGCGCGGGCCGCTGACGACGACGCGCCAGTTGAGCGCTTCCAGGCCGACGCCGGGCGCGGTGCGGCCGTAGAGCCCGCGGTAGACTTCCTCGAAGGCGTCCTCGATGACGGGGCGGGAGGCGGGCGCGAGCCGGCCGGGCGGCAGCGGCACCGGGACCTGGTGGCCCTGGCCGCGGTAGCGGAGTTCGGCCGTGCGGCGCGTCGTCACCGCCTCGCGCGGCACGCCGGCCGCGGCGAGCGTTGCGGCGCCCTCCTCCTCCATCTCGCGCAGGAGCGCCTCGGCGCGCACCCAGTCGAGCCCGTCGAGCGGCGCGTAGTAGGAGCGGACGTAGTCGAACGCCAGCGGCGCGACCAGGAAGCCGAGCGCCGAGGCGACGCCCGCGCCGGGCGGCACGATCAGCTCGGGCGCGCGCAGGATCTCGGCGACCCGATAGGCGTGGACCGGGCCGGCGCCGCCGAAGGCGAAGAGGGGATAGGCGCGCGGGTCCTTGCCGCGCTCGACGGCGTGGATGCGCGCCGCGCCGGCCATATTCTCGTTGACGACCTGGTGGATGCCCCAGGCCGCGGCGACCGGATCGAGGCCGAGCCGATCCGCGACCCGGCCGACCGCCGCCTCCGCCGCCGCGCGGTCGAGGCGCAGCCGGCCGCCGAGGAAGAACGTCGGGTCGAGGTAGCCGAGCAGCAGGTCGGCGTCGGTCACGGTCGGGGCGGCGCCGCCGCGGCCGTAGCAAGCCGGGCCGGGGTCGGCGCCGGCGCTGTCCGGCCCGACTTTGAGCAGCCCGAGGCCGTCCACGCGGGCGATCGAGCCGCCGCCCGCGCCGATCTCGATCATCTCGATCACCGGCACGCGCACGGGGAGGCCGCTGCCGCGCTTGAAGCGGTAGACGCGCGCGACCTCGAAGTCGGCCGCGACGAGCGGTTCGCCGCGGTCGATCAGGCAGGCTTTGGCCGTCGTGCCGCCCATGTCGAAGGAGAGGAGGTCCGGCCGCCCGGTCAGGCCGCCGTAGTGGGCGGCGGCGAGCGCGCCGGCGGCCGGGCCGGACTCGACCAGGCGGATCGGGAAGCGGCGCGCCGTCTCCACCGTCGCGGTGCCGCCGCTGGAGAGCATCACCAAGAGCGGGGCGTCGGCGACGCCGAGGTCGCGCAGGCGCGCGACGAGCCCGGCCAGGTAGCGCTCGACCAGCGGGCGGACGTAGACGTTGGCCAGCGTCGTCGAGGTGCGCTCGTACTCGCCGATCTCCGGCACGACCTCCGAGGAGAGCGAGACGGTCAACTCCGGGGCGAGGTCGGCCAGCGCCGCGCCGAGCAGCCGCTCGTGGTCCGGGTTGCGGTAACTGTTGAGCAGCGAGACGGCGACCGCCTCGACGCCGAGGTCGCGCAGCCGCGCGACCAGCGCGGGGATCTGCGCCGGGTCGAGCGGCGCGGCGACGGTGCCGTCGGCCAGCACGCGCTCGTCCACCTCCAGCCGGCGGCGGCGCGGGGCGAGGGGCGGCGGCAGTTCGAGGAAGAGGTCGTAGAGGTCGTAGCGCCCCTCGCGGCGGATCTCGACGGCGTCGCGGTGGCCGCGCGTCGCCAGGAGCGCGGTCGGCGCGCCGGTGCGCTCGATCAGCGCGTTGGTGACGAGCGTCGTGCCGTGGATCACGCCGGCGACGTCGGCCGGCGCGCGCCCGGCGCCCGCCAGCGTCTCGCGCAGGCCGGCCTCGACGCCGCGCGCCGGGTGGTCCGGCGTCGTCAGCGTCTTGCCGACGTGGAGCGCGCCGGTCTCCTCGTCCACCGCGATCAGGTCGGTGAAGGTGCCCCCGATGTCCACGCCGACGCGCAACCTGCCGCTCGCCACCCACGCCTCCGTAGTCGTCAGTCGTCAGTCGTCAGTGAAGGAGACGGCAGACGGCAGACGGCAGAGGAGGGCCGTCGCTCACCCGTCTTCCGTCTTCCGTCCTCCGTCTCCTCATCGCTCGCATTGTCGCCACGCGCGGGCGGCCGCGCAACTTAACAGGGAACCCACCACGCTAGCGTGGTGGGCTCTCCTCGGTGAAGGGTGCGTCTGGGTGATTCGGTCGTCGTGTCGGTGTTGCACCGGGCACGCCCGGCGCGGCTGGCCTACTGGCCGCGGATTACTCCTCCTCGCCCATCCCGACCAGATGCACGTTCTCGGCGCGCAGCCGGCCGGGATTGCGCGGATCGTCCGCGACATCGAACTCCACGCGCTGCCCCTCGCGGAGCGAATCGAACTGGTGGCCGACGACGGACGTGCTGTGAAAGAAGACGTCCTTCGTGCCGCCGTCCGGCTGGATAAAGCCGAAGCCCCGGTCATCGCGAATCGTCTTGATGGTCCCCTGTGCCATGGTGTCGTCCTTTCCGCGCCCTCACGTCGGGACAAGTTTACCACGGACAGCGGTTGCCATGCCGCCCCGCGCTTCATCCTTCCGCGAAACATGGTGCGCCGTCCGTTCGTTGAACGGTGCGACACCGCCGGGTGGGACGGCGGCGTTGCCGTGTCCTCCGACAATCGTCGCCGCGCTCGTGGGCGGGCCGAGGGTCCGCGCCGGAGGGGGTCTATGCGCCGCGCGCTCTGCGGGCTGTTCGTCGTCGCCGTCGCGGTCGGGCTGGCGCCGGGCGCGGCCCGCGCGGCCGGTCCGCCGCCCGACCCCTGGTTCCCGCGCGCCCGCGACGCGAACGCGGCGCTGGTGGGGCGCTTCGCCAGCGACACGCCCGGGCTCTTCCGCGAGCGCGCCCCGGCGCAGCCGGACGACCGCCGCTACTCCTACGCCTGGCCGTTCAGCCAGGCGCTCGCCGCCGAACTCGACGTCGCCGGCCTGCCCGGCGGCGACCCGGCGACGCTGGCGCGCGCCCGCCAGCTCTGGCAGAGTTACCAGGCGAACTACTTCGATGCCGCCGCCAACCCGCCCGGCGGCGCCTCCTATCCGCTCGCCGACGGCGGCGGAGACAAGTATTACGACGACAACGCCTGGGCCGGGCTGAACGCGATCGACGTCTACCGCGCGACCGGCGACAGGGCCGCGCTGGCCGACGCGGCGAAGATCTTCGCCTTCATCGCCGGCGGCTGGGACACCGACCCCAAGCACCCGTCGCCGGGCGGCGTCTTCTGGACGCGCGCGCCGGTGAACGCGACCGGCGACCGCAACACCGTCTCGACTGCGCCCGCCGCCCAGCTCGCGCTCCACCTCTACGCCTTCACCGGCGACGCCGCCTACCTCGATTGGGCGCGGCGGATGTTCGACTGGGTCGAGCACACGCTCAAAGACCCCGCCGACGGGCTCTACTGGGACCACATCCGCCTCGACGGCACAGTCGAGAAGACCAAGTGGTCCTACAACCAGGGCGCGATGCTCGGCGCGGCGGCACTCTTCTACCGTTACACCGGCGACGCCGGCTACCTGCACCGCGGCCAGCAGATCGCCGGCGCGTCGCTGGCCTACTACGGCGCGGCCGACCGCCTCTGGGCGCAGGACCCGATCTTCAACGCGATCTACTTCCGCAACCTGCAAACGCTCGACCTCTCCGACGGCGACCAGCCCGGCGCCGCCTACCTGCCGCTGCTGACGGCCTACGCCGAGCGCGCCTGGACGCAGGGGCGCGACCCGGTGACCGGCCTCTTCACCTTCGGGCGGCCGGGGCCGGCGACGCTCGCGGACCAGGCGGCGGCGGTGCAGCTCTTCGCGACGCTGGCCGCGAACCAGCAGGACGTCGCGGCGTTCGCCGACGCCGCCTTCCGCCCGGTCTGGGCGCGCGGCGACGCGCCGGTGGCGGCGGGCGCGGCGTCGCGGACCTGGCTGTGGGGACCGGGCCCCGACGGGCCGGGGATGTGGGAGCGCTTCGACGAGGGGCTCGACGGCCGCCACCTGGTCCAGTACTTCGACAAGAGCCGGATGGAGGTCAACGACGCCAACGGCGACCGCACCAGCTCCTACTACGTCACGCAGGGCCTGCTGGCCGAGGACATGATCCTCGGGCGGGTGCAGGTCGGCGTGAACCGCTTCGAGCAGCGCGCGCCCGCCGCGGTCCCCTTCGGCGACCCCGACGATGCGCAGGGCCCGACCTACGCCTCGCTGACAGGGCTGCTCGGCGCGCCACCGGCCGCTCCGGGGCAGCCGGTCGCCACCTCGCTGGCGCGCAGCGGCGCGACCGGCCCGGCCGACCCGCGCGGCGTGACCTGCGCGGCGATCGTCGCCGAGACGCGGCATTGCGTCGCCTCGGTTTTCTGGGACTACCTCAACAGCGCCGGCACGGTCTATCAGGGCGGCGGCTACGTGTCGGGCCCGCTCTTCGCGCCGCTCTTCTACGCCACCGGCCTGCCGATCAGCGAGGCGTACTGGACCGAGTTGAAGGTCGCGGGCACGGTGCGGCCGGTGCTGGTGCAGGCGTTCGAGCGCCGCATCCTGACCTACGACCCGGCCAACCCGGCCGGCTGGCAGGTCGAGATGGGCAACGTCGGCCGCCACTACTACCAGTGGCGCTACGGCCGAGAACTCCCCGCGCCGACCGCGCTGGCGGGACCGTAGGGCGGAGTCGTGTAGACTGACGCCGCGCGGGTCGGGGCGAGCGAGGGGGGACGGGCGATGGCCGAGGTGGCGGGCGCGACGATCGGGATCGACCTGGGCGGGACGCGGATGCGCGTGGGGCGGCGCGACGCCGCCGGGCGGCTCGTCGCGGAGCGCACGGTGTCGCCGGCGAGCGGCGCTGATGGCGCGGCGCGGCTGGCGGAGATGGCCCGCGGCCTGGCGCCGGAGGGGATCGCGCGGGTCGGGCTCTCGGCGCCGGGGCCGCTCGACCGCGCCGCGGGCACGGTCTCCCCGCTGAACATGCCCGGCTGGCACGGCTACCCGCTCGTCGCCGAACTGGCCCGGCTGATCGGCGCGCCGGTCGTGATGGACAACGACGCCAACGTCGCCGCCCTGGGCGAGTGGCGCGAGGGGGCGGGGCGCGGCGCGCGCACCTTCGTCTACTACACCGTCAGCACCGGCATCGGCAGCGGCGTGATCCTCGACGGCAGGATCCACCACGGCGCCTGGGACACCGAGGGCGGGCACCAGATCGTCTGGCCGGGCGGCCCGCCCTGCCGCTGCGGCGCGCGCGGCTGCCTGGAGGCGGTCGCCTCGGGTACGGCGCTCCGCGCGCGCTACGGCCGGCCGGCCGAGGAGATCGCCGACCAGGCGGTCTGGGACGAGGTGGCCGGCTACCTCGCGGTGGCGATGGCGAACACCGCCGCGCTCCTCTGCCCCGATACGATCGCCATCGGCGGCGGACTGACGGCGCAGGGGGAGCGCCTCTTCGCGCCGCTGCGGCGGCGGGCGGCCGAGCTGATCCACATGGTCCCGGCGCCGACCATCGTGCCGGCCGGGCTCGGCCAGGACTCGGGGCTGATCGGGGCGATCGGCCTTGCCGAGAGCGCGTCCGCGGCTTCGCCGTAGCGCTCGCGGCGCGACACCGCGCCGCCCAGCCGCCTCCTCGCGTTCGTACACGACGAAAGTCCCGGTACCCACGGCCAGATGTACCGATCGGGTTGGGTACTTCCGCCGATTGTCGCCGCCGTGGCTGCCCCCTACTATGGTGCGGAAGCGCTACCACTCCCGATGGGGATGGACGGGGGATACACTCTCTACAACAGGAGACAGGATATGGCCGCATTCGTCGCCGCGCTCTACGGGCTGTATGCCGATGAGGAGCACGAGGGGCAGGGGCTGGTGGAGTACGCGCTGATCATCGCGTTCATCGCCATCCTGGTCATCGTCGCCATGCTCTTCCTCAAGGACCAGATCGCCGGGCTCTTCTCGAAGGTCGGCAACTCGCTCAGCTAGGCGCGGCGCCGGGCGGCGGAGCACGCCGCCGCCCGGCCGCACCGACCGGCCCCGCCAGGCCGGCAGGATAGGGAAGCACGGCAGCGTTGACGCCCGCCCGAGTATCTGGACGCCTGAGGGCGGGCTGAGCTAGTGGCGTAACCGGCCGTCATCCTTCCTCGTTGAGGGGGAGGATGGCGGCTTCGTTTTTCGGGGCCACGGCGCGCGCGGCGCGGCGGGGCCCGCCCGGTGAGGCCAGCATGAGCGGCGGCGCGACGCGCGGACGGGGATTGCCGGGTCAGGGCGTGGTCGAGTTCGCGTTCGTCTCGATCGTGCTGATGCTGCTCGTGTTCGGCATGATTGACCTGGGCCGCGCGGTCTTCACTCGCCAGATGCTCACCAACGCCGTCCGCGAGGCGGCGAGGAACGGGATGGTGGCCTGGCAAACGCAAAGTGCCCCAGACACGACGACCTGCACGTCCGGCACGCTCTGTGCCAGCATGGTCGCCGCGGCGGCGAGTCGGTCGCCCACGCTCGGGCTGACATCGGCCAATTTCACCAGCGGTGGCAGCCTCTCGATCGGCTGCAATCCCTGGACCGTCAGCGGCGCGGGCAGCATCACGACCTGCCAGCCTACTCCCGCCAGCCCTGCCTCTAGCTCCGGTGACCGGCTGACCGTGTGCGCGACATATCAGTTCAGTTTCACCGCCGCTAGGTTGCTCGGCCTGACCACGATCCCGATGAAGGAGTGTACCGCCGTAAGCCTGCAATAGCCGCGAGGGTCGTGCGGATAGACTGTCGGGGATACGTGCTGTGAAAGGGGCCGCGATGACAGGCAAGGTGGCTTCCCGAAAAGGGGCGCGGCGAGGCAGGACGATTCGTCATGCGTCACGATCCTGGCGTGGGCAAAGCCTGGTCGAGTTAGCGCTGCTGCTACCGCTCTTCACGGTCATCCTGCTCGGGGCAGTCGACTTTGGGCAGGCCTTCCTGGCGTATAACCGGCTCTCGAACGCCGTCCATGAAGGCGCGCTCTATGCCGCGCAATTCCCCGCGTCGACCAGCGACATTCAACTTCGGGTTACGAGCGAAAGTAGCCTTAGCCCTGTCACGGTGAGCGTGACGTGTTATCGCCAGTCTGACACGACTTTCTCGACCCCGATCGCCTGCGACGGCAACGGCTCGAACCAGCTGAATTCGCTCGACTGGGTCCAAGTTACGGCCACGTACAACTTTCGGCCCATGACCGCGCGAATGCTCGGACTCTTCCCTTCGGGTCTGACGTTGCGCAAGACAGTCAGAGTGGCGGTGGTGGTATGAAGTACCTTCTAGTGATGCGCCGAGATTGGGTTCGCCCGCGTTCGGGTCAGACGCTGATCATCTTCGCGCTGATCAGCCTCGTGCTGATGGGCGTGTTGGGCCTCGTGCTGGACGCCGGCTACGACTTCGGTATGCGCCGGCAGATGCAGAACGCCGCCGACGCCGCCGCATTGGCCGGCGTCCGGGCGCTCACAATGAACGTGACGTCCAACGCTGTGCTTCCCACGGTTCAACAGGTGGCCCAGCAGAACGGCGTGGCTAACCCATCGGATTCAGCCCAACTCACCTGCACCGTCTTGAAAGGCGATGGAACCGACTACGGCCCGTGCGGCACGGCGACGTATGCAACGGGAACTGATGTCTCCGGGGTGCGGGTCACCGTTCACGAGAGCCATCCTACGTTTGTTCTGAAGGCCCTAGGGATCGCCACATCGAACACCGGAGCGACGGCCACCGCCCAGGTGACGGTGATGACCAAGCTGGCGAACAATCAGGCTCCCTTTCTCATCTGTGGCATCAACACCCAGGTGGTGGACGCCACGCGCCAGAACAACGTGATCGGCCAGCAGAACATCCTCGTGACGAATGGGCAGTACACTTTCTTCAACGGAACTACGTACACGCCTTACCCCGCTACGTCGGAGCCGCCCGCCGTCAACCCAAGCGCGTATGCCGTCACCGCTGGGGGACAGCCGTTAGACAGCTCGGGGAATCCGATGAATCTCCCGTCGCTATCCAGCTTACCGAATAACAACCTTGGCCCGCGGTTCCTGATCCAAACGGGCAACGGCGGCCCTGGCAGCATCGCGCCTTGCACTGCGAACGCCAGTTCCTTCAAGGGGTACAATCCCCTAGCCGGCCAAGGGGGCTATATCGACATCACCAAGACGTTGTACTTCACTGCCCAGCCCCCCACGTATCCCAATGGCTACATCTATCCCGGCACCAGCAACAACGCGCTTGGCCCGCAATCCACGTCGGGCAACGCGACACAAGGCAACGGCGACGTGTCGCAGGCGGGTATGGGTCAACAGGCGGGGCCAGCCTCGAACGTACCCGGAGCCGGGGGATGTGTTGGTGGACAAGATCCCAACAATTGCGTACTCTTCATTCCAGTCCTCGACTACTCCGTCGCTGGCACCGCAGTAACTAATGGC
>DASSSV010000350.1:0-2281 GCA_035708265.1 Thermomicrobiales bacterium
CCCCTCTTGCGCATGGTTGCCCTGCGGATCGCGTGTAAGTGTATCCGCCGGCAGGCGGATGGCGCGACACGATCGTGCCGCCTCCATCGGGCGCATGCTCACGCGCGCCAGGGCTGTCACGCAGCCGTGCTGAACAGTCCCGTGACGAGCACCGCCCCAAGCAGGATCAAGAGGACGCCCCCGAGACGCATGACTAACGCCGTGACGGGCCGGATGCGCCGCAAGGCCGCGTCCGCCCGGTCCACCAAGAGGCCCGCCAGCAGGAACGGAACACCCTGGCCCGCCGCGAACGCCAGCACGAAGAGGACGCCTTGGATCGGCGTGAGCGATCGGATCGTGGTGAGCACCAGGATCGCGCCCAGGATCGGGCCGCTGCAAGCCGACCAGCACGCCCCGAATGTCAGGCCGGCCAGCCCCGAGCGCCACCAGGCGGCTCGGCCCGGCGCAAGGGCGATTCGGTGCTCGTCGGATACCCATGGCACGTGCACGAGGCCGGTCAGCGCCACGCCGAAGATGAGGAGCAGCAGCCCGCCGACACGCTGCAAGACCTCCTGGTAGGCGCTCAACGCGTCGCCCAGCAGCACGGCGGTGGTCCCCAGCGCCAGCACGACAGCGCCACTGCCGAGCACGAACCAGAGCGCCTGGCTTGCCACCCGCCCCCGCGCGGCCGGCGAGCGCCGCGCTTCCTGCAGGCTCAGCCCCGCGAGGTAGGCGAGATAGCCGGGGATCAGCGGCACGACGCACGGCGAGAGGAACGAGAGGAGGCCGGCGCCGAAGGCCGCGAGCAGCGACAGCGAAGCGGCCGACGCGCCCATCGCTATCGCCCGCACGCCGCGAGGGTTGCAACCACGCCCGCGGCCAAGAGCAGGCCCCACGCGATTGCCAGCCGCCGCCGCTTCCAGCGCGCGACGCCCGCCCGAAGCGCGGCGCCCCACTCGCGCGCCAGGCTCTTAGCTTCGTCGCCGATCACCCAGAGCCAGAAGCGCAGCCCGATGCGGCCGTGGGCGGCCAGCGCATCCCGATAGCTGTCGCGGAGGGCTTGGAGCATCAGCGGCCCGTATGTCTGGCGATGGGGTCGTGGATAGAGGCATATCGCCCATGCGTAGAGCCGTAAGGCCCGCGGTGGCGTGGCGAGGTGCGCTGGCCGCTTCTTCATCGCGCCGCGTCCGGTTGGGGGCCCGGGAAGAGCCGGCGCCGGTCGGCGAGGACGACGACCTCGCGGTACCGCCGCAACTCCGCTTCCAGGGCTCGGCGACCGGGATCGGTCAGCCGGTAGTAGCGCCGTCGCTCGTCGTCCAAGCTCGGGTCGGGCCGCTCGCCGGCTTCCTCGATGAGGCGAGCCGCCAGCATGCGCTTGATCGAGCCGTACAGCGTGCCCGAGCCCATGCGGACGCGCCCCTGCGAGTCGCGCCCGACTTGCCGCATAATCTCGTAGCCGTGCTTGTCGCCGGGGGCCAGCGCCAGCAAGATATGGAAGACCGCCGGGGTCAAGGGGGCCAACGCTTCGTCGGACTGCATGGCCCGAGTATATGTCCGCGACGGACACATGTCAAGGGGGAGGCGACCGCGGTCGCCACGATCGCCGCGAGGGGGCTGGATGAGGGCGATGACGATCGGGGCGCTGGCGCGCCGCACCGGGGTGCCGGTGAAGGCGCTGCGCGAGTACGAGGATCTGGGCCTGCTCTACACGGTCGGGCGCAGCGCCGGCAACTACCGGCTCTTCGACGAGGAGGCGCTCTGGTGTGTCGCGGTGGTCGGCGCCTTGCGCGGGCTGGGCTTGACCCTGGCCGAGATCCGGGAACTGGCCGGGCGCTACCTGGGCCGGCCGGACGAGCCGAGCGGGCCGCAGGTGGCGGCGGTCCTCCGCGCCGCGCGCCCCCGCACCGAGGGGCGGATCGCCGAGCTGCAGCGACTCCTTGAGCGCCTGGACGCCTTCGAGGCCGAGCACGCCGCGGAGCTGGCGGGCGCCGCCGACTTCCGGGCCACGGATCCCCATTTCGGCGGGTCGGGGCTTGACTCTCCCCCCGAGGGGAGGCCGTAGCCTCAAGCCAGGCGCCCGCGGCGGCGCGAAGCAGCGTGAGGAGGTACCGACCATGACGGTGGGGGACGTGGAGCTCCGAGGAGGACCGGCGGCCGGCCCGGCCGGGTGCGGCGGGGCGGCGTGCGGCGTCGGGGCGGCCTTGTGGGGCTGGTCGCCGCCGCCTCGCCCGGCCGACACGGCGCTCCAACGCCTGGCCGATCGCCTGCTGCCCCGCACGGGCCTGGCATGTGCGCTCTACTT
>DASSSV010000351.1:0-3116 GCA_035708265.1 Thermomicrobiales bacterium
CGTGGTCGGCGTCTGCGGGGCGGCCTGGCCCATCGCGATCGCCTCCCGCGCCCGCGCCACGGGCGCCGCGAGCCGTTCCCGCAGTCGCCGCTCGGCGCCTTCGATGGCCGACCGCGCGACCTCCTCGTACAGGCGTCGCGGCGTCCCCTCCTCCATCCGCGTCCCTCCTCCCTCGCTCCCCGCCCGCCCCGGCGGGCTACCGCAGCGCGCCGACGAGCCCGACGGCCCACGTCGCCACGCACATCCCCGGGCACGAGGTCAGGATGAGCGTCGCCCCGACGAGGATGACCGCTCGCATCGTGCCCCCCTTGACGATCCCCCGCCCGCCACGGCCCCTCACGGATTGCGGTAGATGTTGAGCGTGGAGAGCATCGGCGAGAAGTAGGTCTCCAGGTCGCCCGCCGGGCATTTGCAGGTGTTCTGGTTGAAGCTCTGGTAGGGCGAGATGATCACGAAGTCCCACTCCACCCCGCCCTTGAGCCCGGTGCCGACGGTGTACGCCTGGAGCGGCTGGCCGGGCTTATCGCAGGTGGCGACCAACTCGGCGAAGACGACGCCCGAGAGCGTCTCCTGGCCGGTGTACTCGATGCCGCTGGCCGAGCAGGACTTGGTCACCTCCTTGTAGAAGGCGTCGCGCTGCACGTCGATGTTCGCCCCCGGCTGCGCCGTCCCGCTGGTGGCGATGAGGAGGGCGCGCTGGCCGTCGGGCGGGCCGAAGGCGACCTGGCCCTTGGCCGCGTCGCTGTCGTCGACCTGCCAGCCCGGCGGGTAGGCGATCACGAAGGGGACCGCGGTGCCGGTGTAGACCCGCCAGCCGGCCGGTACGGTGCCGTTGGGCCGCGGCGCGGCGGCCGCGGTCGGGGCGCGCGTGGGGGCCCGCGTCGGGGCGCGCGTCGGCGGCGCGGCCGCGGTGGCGGTGGCCGCGGTCGTCGCCGTCGGGGCGGTGGTGGCCGTCGCGGCGGTGGTCGCGGTGGGGGGCGGCGTGGCGGTCGCCGCCGGCGTCGCCGTCGCCGCGACGGTCGGCGTGGCCGTGGGCTCGGCCGACTGCACCACCGCCGTCGCCGCCGGGGCGCCGCATCCGGCGAGCGCCAGGGCGAGGGCCAGCGCGAGCGGCATCGCGATCAGCCGACGTCTCCCGATCATCGTCCCCTCCCTCTGCGCGACAAGGACTACTGGCTCCGCGGCCCGGCGGGCTATCGGCCGCTATACTTCCTCCCGTATGCCGAGAGGAGGTGCCCATGTCCCGCTTCTGCCCCCACTGCGGGGCGCCGCTGCCGGCGGCGACGACTACCCTCGCGATCACCCCAACCGACGCCACCATGCGGGAGATCGCCGCGCAGATCTACGCGACCCTCGCGCCGCGACTGGCGGCACGCCGGGCGCCGGCACCCGCCCCGGCGCCGCTCAGCGCCCTGGAGGCCCGCGAGCTCGCCAGCGCCCTCCTGACCGCGCTCGTGCCCCTCCTGCGCGTCGCGCCGCCCGGCTAATCGGCGGTCGGCCGCCCCCCGAGGCGCACGAGGAGGGCGTCCAGCGCCCGCGCGGCGGCGTCGAGGCCGTCGACTATTTCGCGCTCGGCGCCCGCGCGGGCGCCAGGGCGAGAGGATCTGACGGGTCGCGCTCGGGGTCGGTCAAGGACGAGAGCGCGATCGGCACCCGCTCATCGTCAAACACGGCGACGAGTTCCAGATGCCCCCCCATGGCCTGGATGTAGCTCTCCAGCGTGGAGAGATACAAGTCCGACTGGTGCTCGATGCGCGAAACCTGCGCCTGCGAGACTTCGAGCGCCTTCGCCAGGTTCGCCTGCGTCAACGCTCGCGCGCACCGGATCTCGCTCAGCGCCCGCTGATAGGTGACGTGCCGTTCCGCGACGCGCTGGATAGCATCCTCGATCCTCCGCGCGTTCTCCGGGTTGGCCCGCAGCGCGGCGCGCCGCTGCTTCAACCTCGCGCTGCTCATGGGATCACCCCTTCCTGTCGCAATTCGGTCAGATAGTCGCGGTAGCGTCTATCTGCCTCGGGGATCGCGGTCTTGTACCACTTATTCCACCGGCCGGTCTTATCCCCGCCGACCAGGAGGACCGCATGGCGGCGCGGGTCGAAGATGAAGAGGACGCGGAGTGAGCCGCCTTCGTCGCAGATCAACTCCTTCATCTGCGGGTCGAACTCCGATCCTTTGATCTCGCCGATGGTCGGGCGCCTGAGCTGCGGGCCGTATCGTTCGAGCAGTGCGAGGCGCGCTTCCAACGCGATCTGCTGCTCCGTCGTCAGGCGCTCATACCAGTCGGCGACCTCATCGGTGGCTTCGATCTCCCACATGCCATCCACGCACCCACTATACGCCTTAGCGTATAGCCCGTCAATACGCTTTAACGTATATTCCGCGTCGCGTGTTCCGCGGCATGGCCGCGCGGCGCGTCCCGCGGTGCCGCCGGCTCCGCCGGCGTGCGTCGCCCCTCGCCCCGTCTGTCCGCCCCCATGCGCCTCCTCTTCCCTCGGCACCCGGCCCGCGCCCGGCGACTACTGGCCGCCGCTGGCCGACGGCGGCCGGCAGTGGGCTACGGCTCGGGCAACCAGATCCGCATCCCGAAAGTCGGCGCCTCCTCGCGGCCACCGATCACCAGCGCTTCGCACGCCGCTATTTGCCCCTCGGCGGCCAGGCGTTGCAGCAGCGGCTGATAGGCGCGCGCATCCTCGCGTGAGAGATGCCCGACCCGGCGGCCGCCAGCGACGTAGACGGCCACGGCCGCAGGGTCGTGCGGGTTGTCCGGCTCGCACGCCAGGATCGCCGTCAGCTCTATCCGCCCCTTGCGCGGGTTGGCCGCCCGCCAGTGCTCGACGGCTTCGCGGGCAAGTTGCGGCGCGCTGCCGGCCGGCGCCCCGTGGTCGGTCAGCAGGACGGCGAGCTGGTCCAGCTGGAGGGCGTACATCTCGACGACGAACCGCAGCGCCTCCGCCTCCCATCCGGCCAGGTCGCCGCCGAGGCCCGGCCGCGCCGGCTGCTCATGCGTCATCGCGATCACCCGCCAGCCCATCGGTGAGAACCTGCTCGTCCAGCTCATCGCGGAGGTAGTACATCGGGTCGGCTTCCCCTTCCGCGTTGGCGGCGAGGGTCGCGCG
>DASSSV010000352.1:0-8028 GCA_035708265.1 Thermomicrobiales bacterium
CCGCATCGACCAGATGGGCCGCCCGGCGATCAACACCGTCTTCAACCACGGCAACGACAAGAACACCTTCAACGCGACGCCGCCGGCCGCGCAGCGCACGACGCCGACCCTGTCCGGGCAGACCTTCCTCCAGGTCTTCACCGCGGAGCTGGAGGCGCTGGGCGGCTACGGGGCGGCGCAGGCGGAGTCGATCGCGAAGATCCTGCTGCCGGACGTCCTGACCTACGACTACTCGAGCGCGGCCGGCTTCCTCAATGGGCGCCGGCTGCGGGACGACGTGATCGACATCTCGCTGAACCTGGTGACCAATGGCAAGATCACCGGGGACGGCGTCGGCCCGCACACCGACTACCTGGCCGAGTTCCCCTATCTCGGCCGGCCACACGTCTAGCGAGGAGGCGGCGAGGCCATGACCCAGATGAACCGCAGGAGCTTTCTCAAGCTGGCCGGGAGCGGCCCGGTGCTGGTGGCCGCGGGGTCGCTGCCCGTCATGGGCGCCCTCGGGCGGCAGGAGGCCGGCGCCCTGCGCTTCCGCGCCGCCGCCGGGCTCCCCGAGCCCCCGCTGCCGGCCTACGCGACGCAGGTGGTGGAGGGCTCGCTCGACCTGGCGCGGGGCACCGGCCTGGTGACGAGCCGCGTGCTGGCCGGCCATCCGGGCGCGCCGAGCGAGGTCGGGCTGCCCGGCCTGACGCGCGTCATCCGGGTGGTCGACATCGCCGTCGAGGGCGGGGCGCTGCGCCTGCTCGGGCTGATCGAGGACCGGTCGCAACTGCGCCCCGGGGAGAGCCCGCGGGTGGAGCTGCTGGTCGACCGGGCGCGGGGCGTGGTGCAGGCGCCCTTCGCCGGGCGCCCGCTCGCGCACCGGCTCGTCTGACCCGCGGCCGGCGCTCCCCCTCAAGTACCCGACAGGAGGCGGCCGATGGAGCGCTCGGAAGACGACGATCACTCCGGCGCCGCGCCGTCGCCATACGGCGAGGAGGCGCCCTGGCTGGTCGTGGACGAGGAATGGTGCCCCTGGCCCGGCTTCAGCGCGGCAGAGTGGCGCCGGCTGGTCGCCTATCGCCGCCGGCTCCGCGTCGGCCGGCGGGCCGGCGAGACGCCCGAGGGCGCGCCGCGCCGCCGCGCGGGGCGCGGCCACGGCCGGGCGTGACCCGGGCCGGAGGTTGAGGAGGCGTGCCATGTCCATCGAGGATAACCCGGAGGGTAGCCCCATGCGCCCGACATCCCGTCGCTCCCTCGTCGCCGTCGCGATCGCCCTGCTCCTGGCCGGCCTGGCGACGCTCCTCGGGCCGGCCCCGCGCGCCGCAGCGGATGACGACCGCCACGCCGGCGGGCACGTCTACGTCTTGAACAACACCCCGGGCGGCCAGAACGCGATCACCGTCTTCGACCGCGAGGCCGACGGCGACCTGGACGCGCGCGGCGTCACCCCCATCGGCGGCCTCGGCAGCGTGGCGGCCTTCGCCGACGGCACGCAGGGCTCGCTGATCCTCGCGCGGGACGAGGGGGAGCGCCTCTTCGCCGTGGACGCCGGCAGCGACCAGATCTCCGTCGTCAACGTGGCCGACGGGAAGCTCACCCTGGCGAGCGTCTTCCCCTCCGGCGGGGCCGGCCCGGTCAGCCTGACCACCCGCGACGACCGGCTCTACGTCCTCAACGCCGCCAACGGGCGCGCCCAGGCGGCCAACGTGGCCGGCTTCCGCGTCGCCGACGACGGCACGCTGACGCCGCTCGCCGGCGCCACCAAGCCGTTGAGCGCGCCGCATCCCAACCCGGCCCAGGTGCAGCTCGACCCCAGCGGCCGCTACCTGCTGGTCACCGAGAAGGGGACCAACCTCATCGACGTCTACCGCGTCGCGGGCGACGGCAGCCTGAGCGGCCCGACCACCGTCCCCTCGGTGGGCGCCGTCCCGTTCGCGCTGGCCTTCCGGCCGACCGGCCGGCCCGGCGAGTTCCTGGTCACCGACGCGGCCGGCGGGCCGGGGGGGACCGGGGCGATGACCGCCTACCGCCTGGCGGGCGGCGCGGTGCGGCCGCTCGCCGGCCCCGTGCCCGACCACCAGATCGCCCCCTGCTGGCTGGTGATCACCCGCGACGGGCGCTTCGCCTACACGTCGAACGCCGACAGCCAGACCATCTCCGGCTACCGCATCGGCGCGGGCGGCGCGCTCGTCCTGCTGAACGCCGACGGGGCCACCGCGCGGACGCCGGCCGACACCTTCCCGCTGGAGGAGGGGCTCAGCCGCGATAGCCGCTACCTCTACGTGCTCGACTCCCGGCTGCTGCTGCCGACGCCCGGCCCGGCCACCCTCAGCGGCTACCGCATCGGGCGCGACGGCGGCCTCACCCCGGTGATCGATCCCGCCAAGTACGTGCTGCCCCTCAGCGCCATCGGGCTGGCGTCCGAGTAGCGGGGGGCTAAGCGGAGTCGGAGGAGCGCCACGGCCGGCGCCTACGATCTGATCGTCATCGGCGCCGGCCCCGGCGGCTCCAACGCCGCCGCCTAGCCCCCCGCGTCGGGCTGCGCGTGGCCCAGCTCGACCGCCGGGCGTTCCCGCGCGCCAAACCGTGCGGCGGCGGGCTGACGCCCAAGGCGCGGGCGGCCCTCCGGCCGGGCGTCGCGCCCGCCGCGCTGGCGGCGGCGCGGGCGGTGGAGTTCGGCGCCTGGGGGCAACCGGCGACCCGCTTCGCCCACCGCGCCCTGGTCGAGCAGAACCGGCGCTCCCGCGACTTCACCTTCCTCGAGGGCGAGCGGGCGCTCGCCGTGCGCTACGACGGGCGCTTCGCGGTGCGGACCGAGCGGCGGACGCTGGCGGGCGCGCAGTTGGTGGGCGCCGACGGCGCCTACAGCCCGGTCAACCGCACCTTCGGCGTCGCGCGGCCGCGCCGTCGCCACCGCGGTCGAGGTCGAGCTGGACCGGGAGGCCGTCGCGGCGGCGCCGCCTCCGGTCGCCCGCTTCGACTTCCGCGCGATCGAGTGGGGCTACGGCTGGGTCTTCCCGAAGGGGGACCGCTGGAACGTCGGGCTCTACACCTTCGCGACCGGCCTGCGCGACCTGCGCGGGCGCCTGGCCGCCTACCTGCGCGCGAAGGGCTTCGCGGTGCGCGGCGACCCGCTGGCCACCTTCGCGGCGCACCGCATCCCGGTCGGGGGGTATCGCTTGGCGACGCCGGATGCGCCGCTGTACCTGGTGGGCGACGCCGCCGGCCTCGCCGACGCGCTCACCGGCGAGGGGATCTACCACGCGCTGGAGAGCGGGCGGCTGGCGGGCGAGACGGCCGGCGCCATCGCGGCGGGCCGCGCCGCGCCCCGCGACTACTACGCGCGGCTGTGGCGGGCGGTCCTGCCCGACACCTGGCTGACCTTCCAGCTCGACCGCGCGGTCTACCGCCGCCCCGCCGCGGCGATGGGCCTGCTGGCGAGCCCGGCGGTGGGGCGCCCGCTGGTCGAGGGGTCCGCCGCGGGCGCGACCTTCGCCCAGAGCGTGGCGCGGGCGGGCCCCTACCTGGTGCGGTCGCTGCGCGCAGGGGCGCTCGCCGCCGAGGGGAGCCCACGCTGACCGGGGCGCGGCGGCGCGCGCCGCCGGGGTGCATCGGGGCGCCTCGTAGCGCGGCGGAAGGAGGGAGGTCTATGGACCCGGCGATGCGTGTCGTCGATGGGCCGACCGCGCCCGACCGCACGGCCACCGTGCCGCCGGCGCGACACCGAGCGCCCGGCGCCGCGCGCCTGGGGCGGCGGGCCCTGCTGCGGGGGGCGCTCGGCGTCGCCGCTGCCGGGACCCTCGCCGCCTGGGCCCGGCCGCCGCGCTGGCGCGGGGGCGCGAGCCGGGCCCCGACGCGCCGAACTTGGTCGTCGCCTGGAACACCCTGGCGCTGCAGGCGATCCGCGACACGAAGCCCGGCCCACCGATGGCGGCGCGCGCCCTCGCCGTCGTCCACACCTGCATCTACGACGCCTGGGCCGCCTACGACGCGGCGGCGGTCGGCACGCGGCTCGACGGCGCGCTGCGGCGCCCCGCGGCGGAGCGGACCCCGGCCAACAAGGACCGGGCGATCAGCTACGCGGCCTACCGCGCGCTGGTCGACCTCTTCCCCGCGCGACGGGCGCTGTTCGACGCCCAGATGGCCAGCCTCGGCTACGACCCCGCCGATACCGCCACTGACGCCACCCCGAGCGGGGTGGGCAACGCGGCGGCCGGGGCGGTGCTCCGCTTCCGCCACGGCGACGGCGCCAACCAGCTCGGCGGCTACGCCGACACCACCGGCTACCGGCCGGTCAACACGCCCGACTCGATCGTCGACCCGAGCCGCTGGCAGCCGCTGCGCGTGCCCGACGGGCTGGGCGGCACCACCGTGCAGCAGTACGTGGGCCCGCACTGGGGGCTGGTGACCCCCTTCGCGCTCCGGAACGGCGCGGAGTTCCGGCCGGCCGGCCCGGCGACCTACCCGCCCGCCGGCTACACGCGGCAGGCGCGGGCGATCCTCGGCTACAGCGCCGGGCTGACCGACGAGCGGAAGGTGATCGCCGAGTACTGGGCCGACGGGCCGCACTCCGAGACGCCCCCCGGCCACTGGAACCTGATCGCGCAGTTCGTCTCGCGGCGCGACGGCCACGGCCGCGACGCCGACGTGGCGCTGTTCTTCGCCCTGACCAACGCGCTGCTGGACGCCGGGATCGCCTGCTGGGACTGCAAGCGGGCCTACGACTCGGTCCGGCCGATCACCGCGATTCGCTACCTCGACGCGGGCCGGCCGGTGCTGGCCTGGGGCGGCCCGTACCGGGGGACGCGCGCCATCGACGGCGGCGACTGGCTACCCTACCAGCCGGCCACCGTGGTCACGCCGCCCTTCCCCGAGTTCTGCTCCGGGCACAGCACCTTCAGCCGGGCGGCGGCGGAGATCCTCTGGCGGTTCACCGGCGGCGACGCGTACGGCGGCGCCTACACGGCGCTCGCGGGCAGCTCGCGCGTCGAGCCCGCCGCGACGCCGGCCGCCCCCGTCACCCTCGCCTGGGCGACCTTCTCGGCGGCGGCCGACCAGGCCGGCCTCTCGCGCCGCTACGGCGGCATCCACTTCGTCGACGGCGACCTGGCGGGCCGGGAGCTGGGCAAGGCGGTGGCCCGGCGCGCCTGGGCCAAGGCCCAGGGCTACCTTCGCGGGGGCGCGTGACGCCCGGTGCTCGGCCCGTTGTCGGCCCCGGACGAGACGGCCGCATGGCGACGGCGCGGGGCCGACAACGGAGCGTCGGGCGGCGGCAGGGCGCAGTCGCACGGATGGTGGGCGAGCGCTTCCAGCCAGGGGCCGTAGGGCGGCGTCTCGCTCAGGTCGTAGCAGCGGCCAGCGACGGCCAGCGCGCCCGCCTCGGCCGCCTCGGCCGTTAGCGCCTCGGCCAGGGCGGTCTTGCCGATGCCGGCCTCGCCGCCGACCAGGACGAGCCCACCCCGCCCCGCCAGCGCCGCGTCGAGGACGGCGCGCAGGGTCGCCCGCTCGCGCCCGCGCCCGACGAGCGGGGTGGCGGCGAAGAGGGACGGCGACGCGGGGCGGTCGGCCATCGGCGGCCTCGCGGTGCGGCAAGCGGCTCTCGGTGCCGCCGAGTATACCACGCCCGCCGTCTGCCGCCTCGCCGATAGTGTTGGCAAGTGCGTAGGCGCGGGTTCGACAGGAATCAGATACGCGCCTGCATGAAGGGCGGCCACACGATCCCGATGGCGGTGACGGCGTTCTACACGCACCACCTAGTGCAGACCACCGCGCCCGTGGTGCCGCCCCCGCCGCACCGGCGGTCGCGGCTCGCGCCGCGCATGAGAGCCTGCGCGACCTCGCTACCGAGTACGGGGTGAGCCGCGAGACGATCCGGGCGATCGTCCGGCGCGTCGGGGCCGAGGCGGCGGCCGCCGCGCTCGTCGCGGGCGAGGGCCTCGTCGCCGCCCACGCGATGGCCCGCGCCGCGTCGACGGGCGGCGCGGAGCCGGCACTGGCACGGCCCTCCGGCCCGCGCCCGGGGCGGACTCAGCGCGCCCTCGGGCTCGCGGCGCGGCGCTGACCGGCGGCCAACCCGGCGCGCAGGGGGGCAAGCCCGGCCATAGTCGTACTCGGTGGCCGGCTGGCCGACGGCCACGCCCACGACGTCGGTGCTACCGGCCCCTCGTCGGCTTTACTCCTCTCTGGAAGTGCGGCACGCTGTTCGGGTGGCCTCCCCCTTCTCCCAATCTGGTGAGAGGGAGAGGGGGCGACAAGCACCCCCTTGCGCGCGCCGCCGCGCTGCGGCACACTACGGCTCGAACCATCGTCGTCACACCGCCGTGAGCGGGTCGGACCGCGGCGCCGGGGCCGGGGAGGGGGTGGTGAGCGCGGGGCGCGTCGGCGCCAGCCGGCCTGCCCGGCGTCCCGAGCAGTCGCGGGGAGCATCGCGCGAGGTGGGGAGGGGCGAGCCCGTCGGCCCGGCCGACCGAGGGCGCGCCGGGGCCCGTGGGGGACGGGATCGCGGCGCGGCACGACGCTGCGACCCGCAAGGGAGGAGCCAACACCGATGAAAGCCGAAGAGTTCTGGGCGCTCGCCGAGGCGTGGGAGCGCCGGGGCTTGCCGCGCCGCGACTTCCTGCGCCTCGCGCTGGCGGGCGCGAGCGCCGCGACGATCGCCGCCGTCCTCGCCGCCTGCGGCGGCGCCGGCCCCACCGCCACCAGCGCCCCGGCCGCGACCACCGCGCCGGCCGCCACCGCGGCGCCCACCGCCGCCGCGGCCACGACCGCCCCGACGACCGCGCCGACGGCGGCGGCCGGCAGCCCCGCCGCCAGCCCGGCCGCCGCGGGCAGCCCGGTCGCCGCCAGCCAGTACCCCTACCCCGGCGGCGGCAAGTACAGCACGCTGGAGCCGGTCGGCAAGCAGGGCGGCCACGTCAGCGAGGTCTCGTCCTCCGACGCCAAGACGCTCAACCCGATGCTCTCCACCGACACGACCTCGGGGGCGGCGATCGCGATGCAGTTCAACGCGCTGGTCGACGTCAACCCCGATACCGCCCAGCCCTTCCCCGACCTGGCGACGGAGGTGCCGACGCAGCAGAACGGCGGCATCTCGGCCGACGGCCTGACCTACACCTTCAAGCTGCGCCCCGACGTCAAGTGGAGCGACGGCCAGCCCTTCACCTCCAAAGACGTCGTCTTTACCTACCAGGCGATGGCGAACAAGGCGCTCGGCTCGCCGCGCACCGCCGAGATCAACGAGCGCATTGCCTCGGTGACGGCGCCGGACGACCACACTATCGTCTTCAAGCTGACGAAGGTCGTCGCGCCCTTCCTGACCGATAACATGTACGCCATCGTCCCCGAGCACATCCTGGGCAGCGTGCCGGTGGACCAGATCAAGTCGCACGCCTTCAGCACCGGCGACGCCAAGGCCACGGTCGGGACCGGCCCGTTCATGTTCAAGGAGTGGGTCAAGGACGACCACATGACCCTGGTCAAGAACCCGACCTACTTCCGCGGCGCGCCCGCGCTCGACCAGTACATCTTCAAGGTCGTCAAGGACCAGGATGTCGTCGTGGCCCAGCTCAAGACCGGCGAGGGCGACTTCGGCAGCATCACCCCGGCGCTCTACGACGAGATGAGCAAGCAGCCGAACGTCAACGCGCTGGCCTACGACACCTACGGCTTCACCTTCTACTCCTATCAACTCGACCCCGCCAAGACCACCCTCTTCCAGGACAAGGCGGTGCGCCAGGCGCTCGCCTACGGGATCGACCGCGACGCGATGGTCAAGGGGATCTACTTCAACCTGGCGAAGGTGGCGGTCGGCACCGAGCCGGTGCTCTCCTGGGCCTACGCCCCCGACCAGATCACCGACAAGTATCCCTACGACATCAATAAGGCCAACCAACTGCTCGACCAGGCCGGCTGGAAGAAGGGGCCCGACGGCATCCGCGCCAAGGGCGGCAAGCGCCTGGCCTTCAACCTGTGGACCGGCAACGCGAGCAAGGCGTTCGTGCAGGACGTCACCGCGATGCAGCAGATGTGGAAGGCCATCGGCGTCGA
>DASSSV010000353.1:0-3799 GCA_035708265.1 Thermomicrobiales bacterium
CTTAGTCCTTAGTCCTTTCGAGTTCCAGCACGAAGAACCGTCCCCAGGCGGCCAGCGGGCGGTGGGCGCGGAGGGGGACTTCGAGCCGGTCGAGCGCGGCGACGAGCGGGGGTGGCAGGCGGCGGAGGGTGTGCGGCGGGCGCAGCGCTCCGAGGGCGTAGCGCCGGCGCAGGCGGAACGGGCCGGCGAAGTGGTGGTAGGCTTCGTCGGGGCGGTAGAGATGGTGGCGGACCGGCCGACCGCCGATGACGAAGACGCGCTCGCGCTGGTGGCGGAGCGCCCGCGCGGCGGGCCACTGGCGCCGCACGACGAGCGCCAGCCACTCCCAGAGGCTGGTGCGGTTGAGCATATGCACCACCACCGGCGCGCCGGGCGGGAGGAGGCGCGCGGCGTCGGCGGCGAAGCGCGCCAGGTCGGGCGCGGTGCTGAGGCCGGCGAAGGCCGAGACGAGGCCGTCGAAGCGGCGGTCGCGCCAGCCCGCCAGGTCCGCGACGTCCATGACGCGCGCCTCGATTAGGCCCTCCAGTCCCAACCGACGAACCTTATCCGTGAGTTGGGCGATCATCGCGGGCGAGACGTCGATGCCGGTGACGCGGACGCCGCGCCGCGCCAGGAAGATCGCGTCGGCGCCGCTGCCGCAGCCCACGTCGAGGATGTGCTGACCCGGCCGGAAGAGCGCCGCGTAGCGCCCCCAGAGCACGCGCCGCATCCAGGCGTCGCCCGCCACCTGCGCGTCGTACTCCGCGGCGATGGCGTCGTAGGCCGCCGCGACGGCGTCGCCCCCCTGTCCCCCCAATCCTGGGGGGAACCCGTCGTCAACGCTGCAGCCGTCGGAGAAGCGGTCGATCGGGCCTGGCACAGCCATCCGGCTTCCCCTCTGATGGGCCGCGTGGAGTGGGTTCCCCCCAGGATTGGGGGGACAGGGGGGCCGCGCCTTCATACGACCGACCGCGCGCCCAGGGAGAGTGTACAGACGCACTTGCGGCAGATCGGGTCGGTGCGGACGTCGAGGCCGCGGCGGAAGGCGACGGCGTCGTCGGAGTTGAGGATCTCGGCCAGCGGGCGCTCGTGGACGTTGCCGATGGCGCGATGGAAGAAGCAGGGGCGCACGGTGCCGTCGGCCTCGACGACGGTCGAGACCCACGGCGCGTTGCAGCGCGTCGGCGGGAAGTCGCCGTCGCCGTTGAGCGCGCCGTAGTAGCGCGGCAGCCGCCGCAGCTTCGCCGGGCTCTCCGCGACGAAGCCGGACGCGAAGTCGTCGGCGCGGCCGGCGATCGTCTGCTCGACGATCCGCGCGAACTCGGCCGCCTCGTTCGGGCTGAGCGCGACGTCCGCCACGCGCTCGTCGCCCCAGGGCGCGGGCCGGTTGAACGCGGCGGTGGAGACGTCGGCGGCGAGGAAGGAGATCTGGTCGAGGCCGAGGTCCCGCGCGGCGGCGATGACGTCCGGCAGGTCACGGAAGTTGCGGCGCTGGACGACGCAGCGCGCGGTGACGCGGAATCTCAGCTCCCGCTCTTTCAGCGCCGCGACCCCCTCGGCAAGCCGGTCGTAGGCGCCTGGGATGTTGCGGATGGCGTCGTGGACCGCGCGGCTGCCGTCGAGGGAGACGGTCACGTCGTCGCACCAGCGGACGACGGCGTCGGCGTGGCGCTTCAGCAGCAGGCCGGTCGAGAGGAGCGTGATCTTGACCGACAACTCCTTCAGCATCTCGCAGAGCGCCCAGAGGTTGCTGTGCATCAGCGCCTCGCCGCCCGAGAGGACCACGCGCCGGACGTGGAAGTCGCGGAACGCGGGCAGGTGGCGCGCCAGTTCCTCGCGCGAGAGCTCCCGCCGCGCGTGGTTGGCCTTCCAGATGTCGCACATCACGCAGCGGCAGTTGCAGCGGCTGTGCGGCATCAGGATCACCACCGGCAGGCTGTGGATGCGGTGCGTCGCCCGCGTCAGTCGCCGCCGCGCGATTTCCGTAGGCGCCGGCATGGCTCTACTCCTCTCAACCGCTCAGGACGATTCACCGGGCTTGAAGTGCGAGGTACGAAGTACGAAGTACGAATTAAGGCCGGCCCCTCGCCATTCGTACTTCGTACCTCGTACCTCGCACTTACTCAGAAGCCGCTGGTTTCGGGGCGCTGGTAGGCGATCAGGCGGTGCAGCGCGCGGAGTTCGAGCGGGTAGCGGTAGGCGCGCAGGTGGTAGCGCCAGGCGCTGGCCGCGCGCAGCGCCCAACGGCGCGCGCCGGTCAGGCGCGGGTCGGTGCTGGTCGGGTAGTAGGCGTTGATGACGCGCTCGAAGTCGCGCACGCCGCGCCGCAGCGGGTCGTGCAGCCAGGGGACGTGGTTGTTGCGCCGCTGCGCGAACTCCTGCCAGTGTGGGCTGATCCACTCTTCCAGCGTCTCCGGGAAGGCGAAGCCCTCGGCCTTCGCCTGGTCGAAGAGTTCGCCGGCGAGCGGCACGGGCGTGTACATGTAGAGGATGATCTCGGCGCGCGGGTTGACGCGCTTGACGCGGCGGATGAACTCCATCGTCGTGCGGGCGTCGGCCTCGGGGTCGGGCGGGTTGCCGAGGACGAAGGAGAACTCCGGGACGATGTCGTAGTCGGCCATCTTCGCCGCGATCGCGAGCGTCTTCTCGGTCGAGGCCGTCTTGCCCTTGTTCATCCGCTGCAGCGTCTCGTCCGAGCCCGACTCCGCGCCCATGAAGACCATCTTGAGCCCGCTGTCGCGCAGGAGGCCCCAGGTGCGCCCGGAGTAGCGCAGGAAGGTGTCGATGCGCGACTCGCCCCACCAGGCCAGGCCGAGGTCCAGCACGCGCTCGGCGAACTCGGCCGTGCGCGCCTCGTGGACGAAGAAGTTGTTGTCGTAGAACTCGACCGCGTTGACGCCCCAGGTGTCGTGCAGGTAGCGCGCCGTCGCCGCCGCGCGCTCGGCCGATTGCGCCAGCCAGCGCCCGCCGACCATGTTGACGACCGCGCAGAAGTTGCAGAAGAAGGGGCAGCCGTAACTGGAGTGGTGCGCCAGCGTGCGCGTGCCGAGGAAGGTCCGGCGCACGTAGCGCGGCGTGTCGATGCGGTGATAGGGAAACCAGGGCAGCGCGTCCGGGTGTGGGATCGGCGCGAGCGGGTTGGACACGATCGCGCCGGTCTGCGGGTCGCGGTAGGCGAGGCCGGGCAGGGAGGTCGGGTCGTCGCCGCGCGCCAGCGCGTCCAAGAGGCCCCTGAAGACGACCTCGCCGTGCCCGCGGACGACGTAATCGACGTAGTCGGCGCGCAGGCAACTCTCGTAGTGCTGCGTCGGGAAGTAGCCGCCCCAGACGATCGTCAGACCGGGGTGGCGGGACTTCAACTCCCGACAGTGCGGCACCGCCTGGCTGAGCTGCGGGCCCGGCATCACCGTCACGCCGAGCGTGTCGGCGCCGGTCTCGACGATCGCGCGGTCGAGCGCGGCCAGCGGGTCGGCCTCCAGGTTGCCGTCCACGATGCGGTACTCGTGCGTGCCCTCCAGCAGCGCCCCGAGCGCCAGGAGCGACATCGGCAGGACCGGCTTGCGCGTGGCGTTGCTCGGCGGGTTGTAGAGGATCAGCATGGCGCCTCCGACGAGACGGCAGACGGCAGACGGCAGACGGCAGTACCGGCTTCGCCATTGTTGACCGGTTGCTCCACGGAAGCCGCCTCTACCGACTGCCGTCTGTCGTCTGCCGACTTCAACCGGTACACCGTCAGCACCTCGTTGACCAGGTCGCGGCGGGCGACGGCGTCGATGGCGAGGCCGCGGGCGGCGCAGGCGCGGAGGAAGGCGGGCGCCTC
>DASSSV010000354.1:0-4044 GCA_035708265.1 Thermomicrobiales bacterium
GCCCGACGGCTGAATGCTAATCGCTAAGGAGTGGGACGGTGGGCGTGGGAACGGAGGGGCCGTGGGCGGCGGGGGACGCGACGCGACCGCTGCCGCTGCTGGGGGGCGACGACGACCTGGTCGCGCCGGAGGAGGCGGCGACGCTGCCGGCGGGCGCGGTCGCGCTGGGGCGCGGCGGCGCCGGGACGCACGGCGCGCTCCTGTGCGACGACGGGACGCTGGTCGGCCTCCTGGCTCTCGGTGCGACGGCGCCGCGGACCGCGCGCGACGTCGCGACGCTCGCCGCGGCCCTACCTCCGATGGCCTGCCAGTTCCTCACGGTGCGCCGCCCGGTCGACCGCGAGCGCCGCCTGGCCGCCTGGGAGCGCCTGGGGCTGCCAGGCGGCGCCTGGCGGGCCGGTCGCGGCGCCCTGCTGCGGCTGGCGGCGGCCGGCTGGAGCGAGGCGCGGTCCTACGTCGCGCTCTTCGACGCCGACGGCGGCCGGCTCTGTGGCGCGCTCGCCACGCTGGCGGAGGTGCTGCCCTGGCCGGCCCGACCCTGCACGCTCCCCGAAGTCAAGGCGCTGGCCGGCGACTGGTTCGCGCCGGCCGCCGCGGGCCTGGTGACGATCGGCTGGGCGGTGCGCGGCCTCGCCGCCACGCCCGAGCCCGACTGGCCGCGCGCGCTCCTGGAGGTACCGGCGCTTGCCGGGCTGCCGGTGGTGCTGGCGCTGCATCTCGATCCGGTCGGCGAGGACGAGGTCGATGGCCCGTGGCGGCCGGCGCGGGCGGGCGCGGGCGGGCTGCCACGGCGGGCGCGCCTGCTCCTCGGCTGCTCGGTCGCGCCGGAGAACGCCTGGCAGGTCCGGGCCGCGGTCGAGGACGCGCTCGGGGCGTTCGGCTTCGAGGCGGCGGCGATCGGCCCGGCGCGCGGCCACGACCTGCTCCGCTCCTGCGCGCCGCTCGGCCGGCCGGCGCTCGGCCGCGCGCTGGCACTCCGCGGCAGCGGCGCGGCGCTCCTGGCCCCGGTGGCGCCCGCGCACCCCGCCGTCCCGCTGGACCGCGCGCCGCTGGCCGTCGCCCGCGACGGGAGCGGCCTCGCGCTGGCCGACGGCGAGAGCCTGGTCGTCGGCGGCGACGCCGGCGGGACGCTGCGGGCCGGGGCGCTCACGGGTCTGGCGCGCGGCGCGGCCGTCACCGCGGTTGTGGCGGGAGGCGGCTGGGCCGACGTCGCGACGGCGCTCGACGGCGCGCGCGTGCCGGTAGCGGGCGCGCTGCCGGCGCTCCTGGGCGACCTCGGCTTCCCCGCGCAGGATGTCGCCCGGCTCGACACCTGGGTAACGGAGGCGGCCGCGCTGCTCGGCGACCTCTGCCCCACCTTCACCGGCGACGACGAGGGCGACCTCGTCGCGCTCCTGCTCGCGCTGGCGGAGGACCACCGCGCCGGCCGCGACCTGCTGCACCTGCGCCGCCTGGCGGGGCGCGCGCGGGAGAGCGGCAACGCCGCGCTCGCCGCGGCCCTGGAGCATCTCGCTACGCCGACGGCGTCCGGGACGCCGGATGCCCCCGCCGCACCGGCCGCACGCTGCGCCATCTTCGACGCGAGTGGCACCCCCGGCGCGGACGGGCCGGCGTTGCCCGGACTGGCCACCGTCGCCGTTCGCGCCGCGCTCGCGCGCCTCCGCGCCGCGCCGCACGGCGAGGGCCACCTGGTGATCCTCGACGCGCTGCCGGCGCTGGTCGCGGGGCGGGCGGGCACGCGGGCTGTCGCGGAACTGCTGGCGACGGCGCGCGAGGCGGGCGCGGCGGTCTGGTGCGCCACGGAGGCCGTCGGCGCGCTCCCCGCGCCGGTTGCCGCCGCGCTGCGCGCGCTCGCGCCGGCCGTACTCGTCCGCGGCGGCGACGCCGGGGAACTCGACGCCGTCGCGCGCTGGCTCGGCCTGACCGCGCCCCGCTTCCGCGCCCCGGCGCGCGGCGAGGCCGGCCAGCTGTTCCTGGTGCGCGACGAGCGCTGCGAGGCGCTGGACGCGGTCCTGGAGTTCGTCGCCGCGCCGCGCGCCCTGCCGCGCGACGCCCGCATGGCGCGGCACGTCGGGCGGCCGAAGCGGCGCGCGGCCGCGGATCAGTGGGCTAGCGGCCGGTGACGGTCGAGCCGGCGGTCGCGACCTGGTTCTTGCCGCCGGTCTTGGCGCGGTGGTTCGCTGCCTCCACGCGGGCCAGCAAGTCGTCGGCGGTGGCGGCGTCTTCGGGGAAGGTGGCGACACCGATCGAGACGGTCGCGGGGATCGGCAGGTGGGCTTCGAGGTCGGCGACGGTGGCGCGGATGCGCTCGGCCAGCCGGCTGGCCGCCTCGCGCCCGGTTTCGGGCAGAGCCACCACGAACTCGTCGCCGGTGCGCCAGCGCACGATCAGGTCGGTGACGCGCGTCTCGCGCACGAGGAGGCTGCCGAGCGTCTTGATCCACTGGTCGCCGGCCGCGTAGCCGAGGCGCTCGTTGTACCACTTCAGGTTGTCGCCGTCGATCAGCAGGAGCGACAGCGGGTGACGGTAGCGGATCGCGCGCGGCAACTCGTCGGCGAGGAAGCGGTAGAGGGCGCGCTGGTTCGGCAGGCCGGTGACGGGGTCGGAGTGGGCCAGGCGCGAGGCGTCCTCCAGCCGCGCGCCGGTCTCGATGATGTGCTGCGCGAGCCGTCCCAGGAGTACGCCGGCGCCGGCCGGCGCTGTCGGCCCTCCCTGCCAGGCCACCGCGCGACGTCCCCCCTGCTCCCTGGCCGCCGCCAGCGCCGCGCTCGCGCCGTGCAGGACGGGGCCTAGTGCCGCGCCATCGGGCGGCGCGACGGCGATGCCGACGCTGACCGGCAGGCTCGCCGCCGCCTGGTGCTCCAGGATGCCGTCGGCAGCCTGGCGCGCGGCGTAGAGGTCCGCGCCGGGCAAGACGACGGCGAACTCCGCGGGGCCGAGGCGGTAGGCGCCGGCGCCCGGCCCCTGCCTGGCGACGGCGGTCCACAGCGCCACCGCGAGGCGCAAGGCCGCCCCATCCTGCCCGGCGCCGCCGCCCTCGCCGCCGTCCAGGTCCACCATCAGCACCGCGAGCGGGCAGGAAACCTCGGCGACGAGGCGCAGGGTCTGGTCGAGCCGGGTCAGGAAGTCGGGCAAATCGCCCAACCCGGTCAACGGATCGTGCCGGGTCGACGCCGGTGCGGCCGGCATCGCGACGCTCACAGCTGACCTCCCGCGGCGCCAGGGTGTCCGCGCTGGCTCCGATCGCACGCCGAGTGCCCTGCCATTGTATCGGTTCCTGTCCGGCGCATTCAAGCGGCAGCGCGGCCCCCGCCCGCCGCGGATTTCCACCGCGGCAGAGACAGGCGCGGAGGGGGCCGGTGGCCCCCTCCGCACCCGAGCGACACCGCGGGCAGCGCGCTACTTCTTCTTGTAGATCGTCCGCGCGTCGTCGATGAAGATGTTCCAGGCCGGCTGGGGTACGCCCGCCTTCGTCTTGGGGATGCCGCCGACCGTCGGCTTGAAGAGGTCGTAGGCGTAGCCATACCAGAGCGGCGCGTAGACGCCGTCATCCATCAGCATCTGCTCGGCCTTGAGGTAGAGCTGGAAGCGCTTGTCGGGGTCGATCTCCGACGCCGCCTGGTCCGCCAGCGCGTCGTAGTCGTCGTTCGACCACGCCTGGCGCTTGCCGCTAGTCGTCTTCCCGTAGAAGACGAGCTTATAGATGTCGTTGGGGTCGGGGTAGTCCATGTACCAGCGGATGAAGATGAACTGGAGCTTGCGGTTGTACATGCTGTCGCGGAACGTGTTCTGCTCCTGCTCGTCCAGCTCCACGTTCATGTTCAGGTTCTGCTGGAGCTGCCGCTGGATGAACTGCGCGGCCGTCTTGGGGATGTCGCCCTCCTGGCGGTACGAGAGTTTGACCGCCGGCCAGTTCTTGCCGCCCTCGTACTTCGACCCCTTCAGCGCGGCCAGCGCCTTGTCCTTGCTGAAGTCGCGCCCGTCCTTGAACTGCGGGTACTTCTTCGGGTCGAAGTAGTACGGCAGGTCGGGGGACATGCAAGA
>DASSSV010000355.1:0-3652 GCA_035708265.1 Thermomicrobiales bacterium
TTCGTCCGCGATGAGCGCCCGGAGCGTGTCGCGCACCCGGCGATACCGGGCCAGCCGCGCCTCCCCCGTGTCGCCGTCGGCGGGGTTCTCGACGCACCACACCAGGCGCCGACCGGCGCCCCCGACCAGCGGTCAGGTGGCTCAGGTGGGCACGCAGATGGTGAGCCCCACCTCGACCGGCGCCGGCGGCGCCTCGCTCACCGCCGGCGGGACCCGAGCCCCCGTGTCGAGATGCAGCTCGGCGAGGACCTGTCCCACTTCCGGGGCCGGCACGGCGTCACCGACGCCCTGGAGCTGGACCGTGCCGATCTGCGCGGGTTGCCCCCGGAGCAAACCCGCCGCCAGGAAGGCGGCGTCCGGGTTGCCGTGGGAAAAGACCAGGACGCCCAACGGTCGCGGATGCTGCTCCATCCTCCCCTCCCTCCTGGTAACAGCCGCTGATCTTGTACCACGCACTGCGCCCTCGTTCGCAGAGCCCCGTATACCCGCTCCCTGCTCCTCCCCACGCCGGCGTGCTATGATACGGCCATGGTTGCCACGACGGTCGATGCCTATCTCGACGGCCTCCGGCCCGCGCAACGGGTCGTGCTGGCGCGCATTCGGCAGATCATCAAGCAAACCGCGCCGGACGCCGAAGAGACGATGAGCTACGGTATGCCGACCTACAAACTCCACGGTCAACGGCTCATCTACTTCGCCGCCCACAAAGGCCACATGAGCCTTTACGGCCAGCTGGGGACATTGGAGGCGCAGCTCGGCGCGTTCTCCCTCTCCCATAAGGGCACCGTGCGGTTTACTGAAAGCAACTCCATTCCCGACGACCTGGTCAAAGCGATCGTCCTGCACCGTCTCGCGGCCATCGCCGAGCGGTGACCAATGGTCGCCGGCGCCCTCGCTCACACCCTCCAGTCCGAACGCTCGAACCCGCGTTCGTTCGCATAACGCCGATTCCGCGAACCACCCACGCACTTCGCCCACTACGAATCGCCGCCGGCCACCCCGCAACCGGCCGCTTGACGCCGGCGGGCCTGGTTCCAAATAATGGCCGTAATCGCATGTTCTGCGAACCACATTTCGCGGCACCCCGGCGTTGAGCGCCGCCGCCGCCGCGCCTATGCTGGAAACCAAGGAGGATACTGGTATGACAACAACCTTACTGACCACTGCCCCACCCGCCACCCGCACGCTCGACGGCGCGCTCGCCGCCTTCCTGCGGGCGCAGGCGGGCAAGAACCGCCGGCCGGCGACGCTGGCCGCCTACCGCACCGACCTGACCCAGTTCCTCGCCTGGCTGCGCGAGACCAACGGCACGATCGAGGGGCCGGCCGACGTCACGCGCTACGACGTGGCCGAGTACCTGGCCCACCTCGCCACCGACGGCCTCGCCGGCGTCACCCGCCGTAGAAAACTGGCGGCGATCCGCGAGTTCTTCCGCTACCTGGCGACGGTCGGGGCCATCGCAGAGAGCCCGGTGCAGGGCATCGACACACCGAAGGTCGGGCGGCCGGGCCGAAACCGGCTCACGCGCGAGGAGGCCAACGCGCTCGTGCTGGCCGCCGCCGGGGAGCCCCGCGACTACGCCATCCTCCAGACCTTCCTCCAGACCGGTATCCGCGTCAGCGAGCTGGTCGCGCTCAGGATCGAGCACGTCGATCTCCGGGAGCGCACCCTGCACGTCCGCGACGGCAAGGGGGCGGTGGCGCGCTCGATCGAGCTGGAGGGCAAGGCGACCAAGGCGCTCAAAGCCTGGCTCGCCGCCCGGCCGGCGGCCCTCACCGACCGGCTCTTCGTCAACCGCTACGATGATCCGATCTCGGAGCGCGGGGTGCAGAAGCTGCTGACCAAGTACGCCCGCCTGGCCGGGATCAAGAAGGCGGTGACGCCCCACGTCCTGCGGCACACCTTCGCCTCGCACAAGGCCGATGCGGGCATCAACGCCTACCAGCTCCGGGAGTGGCTGGGGCACGCCTCGGTCGCCACCACGCAGATTTACGTCGCGCTCTCCAAAGCCAACAGCCGGCAGCTGATGGAGAAGACCAGCCTATGAACCGCCCCGCACGACGCGCCACACGGGGCCGAGAAGCCTTGAAACGGGTTAGGACGGACAATATCACCCTGGTCCCCGCCTCGCTCCTCCCGTTCAAGGAGCGGTGGCAGCACCTCGCCGGCGAGCGACCCGCCCACGAGGCCTTGCTCATCGTCCCCGCGGATGAAACGCCTCTCAAGCAAACCATGCGCCGCCTCGTCCCCACGCTGCGGGAGCATGGCCGGACGATTACGACGGTGACGTTGGGGTACGCTCCTCCCCGTCACCGCGACACTTCCCCCACACCCTGACGGAAGCGCCGGGGGTAGCCGCAGCAACCGAGGACCATTCGCCTAGCTGAAGACGTACTCGGCATCATGCCTGTGCGGTGAGGTTGCTCATCCAAGCTCATCCGCGGTCGGCGGCTGGAACATGGTGATATACCTATCCATCGCTGTCCTGGGAATGACAAACACGCCCGCCGTGGGGGCACGATTGCGTCGTGCCAACCGGCGATAGAGTTCCGCATACGGCACGTCCATATAGTGCAGCTTGAACTGTGCCCCCAACGCCTTCGCCCTCTTCCTGTACTCGTCGCGTTCGACACGCGCCCAGCAACCATAATCGAGGATGACGTCGCCGCCCAGTGCTAAGACATGGCCCGCCACGTCCCACATGATCGCTTCAATGCATTCATGCCTTTCGTCATGACGTGCATCGCCGACATCGTCGCCGAACAACTTCAGGTGCCACACATCGAGCGTCAGCAGGAGCGCATGGACCTCCCTGGCGAGCCGACGGGCATACGTTGTTTTCCCGCTGCACGGCAGGCCGACCATCAAGTGGAGCGTCGCCATGTTCACCTCGACTGCACCTCGCCAGCGGATGGTACCCGTCAGTGGGCACACCCGGCGGTGCTGAGGCGCGATGACCGCGCCCGCCGGCGGGCGACGCCGCTAGCCGCGCGGGCGCCGCCCCACCGCGCGTGACGTTCGTGCTGCCGCGCGCGCCCAGACCGCCTCGCACCACGCCAAGGCCCCCGGCGTCGCCCGCCACGCCTCCAGCGCGTCGGCCGCGTACAGCACCGCCTCGTCCTCCGACCCGATCGCGTAGAATGGTGGGCGCTGCCGGGGCAGTCGCTCGGGCGCGAGGAGATAGCCCGGCACATGCGGGTTGAGGCGGAGGGCGCGCCGCAGCGCCGCGTCGGCCGCCGGCCCGGCGCCCAGGCCGCGGAAGCGGCGCAGCGCCGTGCTGTAGGCCCACCAGGCGCTCCACTCGTCCGGAAATGCGGCCAGGAGACGCCCGACAGCCGCGTCGTCGCCGAGCACGAGGAGCCAATTGACCAGGGCGTAGCGATTGCCCTGGTTGTCGTGGGGGTTGAGCGCGAGCAGGGCGGTCAGGTGCGCGACGGCCGCCGCCCGCTCCCCCTGCCGCCACAGCGCCTCGGCGAGGCCCTGGCGGGCGCGCATGTAGGGCCGCGTCTCCAGCAGCGCCCAGAAGTGCCCGGCGTGCCGCGCGAAGGTCTCCGGGCCGAGCGCGCGCTCGCCGGCTTGCACCCCCGCCTCGTAGAGCCGGCGGGCCGCGGCGGGATCGCGGGCCGCCGCGGCGAGCAGGACGTAGGCGTCG
>DASSSV010000356.1:0-5970 GCA_035708265.1 Thermomicrobiales bacterium
GCGGCCGGCCTCACCCACCACTTCCCCCGCGACCTCGACCGCGGCCCCCGCCACGGCCACGCCTGGGA
Organism: Thermomicrobiales bacterium; assembly: GCA_035708265.1. Taxonomy (GTDB): domain Bacteria; phylum Chloroflexota; class Chloroflexia; order Thermomicrobiales; family CADCWN01; genus DASSSV01. The sequence continues at coordinate 69 of DASSSV010000356.1, forward strand.
AACCGTAACGGGGCACGTCCCCTGCGGCTTGTAGGGGCCGGCCCCCGTGCCGGCCCGCGCTCCCGGCCGGCCGCGAGACGGTTCGCCACCCCGCGCGGTGAGGCAACGTGTTGCGCAACCAGACCCCGTCTCCCGACCGTCTCGCCGGCGGGCGCCGTCCGCCGGGCCGCGTCCGTTGCTGTCCGTCACGCGAGAGGCATAGCAACAGGGCCGGCACGGTGGCCGGCCCCTGCGAAGGGTGAAATGTTGCCCGACGGGGTCGCGGGCGGTGAGCGGCGAGCGGCGTCAGGCGTCCGCGTCGGCGGGCGGTTCCTCGGCGCGGCGCAGAGCCGCCAGGCGGACAGCCTCGGCCAGGGTCAGGGCCAGGTAGACGGCGACCCCGAGGAGGGAGACGACGGTCAGGAGGCCGCCCGCCGCGACGTTGTTGATCGTCTCGCGCGTCCAGGCGGCGCCGGCCGGCTGGTGCTGCAAGGCGAAGGGGGAGATCACGAGCCAGATGCCCCCGAGGAAGGTCAGCAGCAGGGCGAAGACCCCTGGCGAGACCGGGCGATTCATGACTCCCTCCGCGGCGCGGCGTCATCCTCACCGGCCGGCTGCCGGAACATGATCGCACCCGCGCGCAGGTCGTGGCGATCGCGCGACGGGGCCGGCGCGGCGGGCGGCGGGGCCGGCTTCGCGGCCTCCGGGCCGCGCCGCTCCGCGAGGTCGGCGGCCAGCGCCGCGGCCAGCGTGGCCAGCGTCCGCTCCAGGTCGTCGGCCGGCGGGGCGGCGGTCGGCGCCTCGGGCGCGGCCCGGCGGGCGACCGGCTGCGGCCGCGGCCGCGGGCGCACCACGCCGGCCGCGCGGAGGTCGCCCAGGAGCGCCAGCGCGAAGAGCACCAGGCCGGCCAGCGAGACGAGCACCACGCCGAGCCCGAACCAGAAGTCGTTGAGCGTCGCGTCGGCCCAGCCCGCGCCGTAGGGCTGGTAGCCGAGCGCGAACGGCGCGATCATCAGCCACGCGCCGATCAGCAGCGTGACGAGGCCGACCGCCAGCACCCAGTAGTGCTTGCCCAGGTTGACGCGGCGCGCCGGCCGCAGGGCCTCCGGTGTCTCCGCCGTCATGCGCCCCCCTGACGGGTTGCGAGTTGCAAGTTGAGAGTTGAGCGATCTTGCGCCACCCAGGATGGCTACCCGCCGGCGCCGAACACTATCAACTATCAACTTGCAACCATCAACTCACTAATCCCCCGGCTCCGGCACGGGCACGCCGGGGCCGTGGCCGTTCTGCGGCGCCGGCTCGCCGGCGGCGGAGCGCAGCAGCGACACGGCCAGCGGCGCGATCACCTCGCGCGCGACCGCGCGGCCGCGCTCCTCGTCGCTCCACTCGTGCGGGTACTGGCCGTCGGCGGTGGACGACAGGCTCGCCAGGAGGTGCGGGCTGGCGTCGGGACGCTCGGCCTCGCGCGCCACCAGGGCCAGCACCAGCCCGGCCAGCGCGTTGAAACGCGCGCGCGGCTGCGTCGACATCGCGGCGACGTTGCCGGCCACCCGCTCGCCCGGGCCGGCCGCGAAGCCCTCGCCCGCCATCGCGGTCGTCGGCTCGTGGCCCTTCCTGAGCGGGATCTCCCTCAGGAAGAGCGTGGCGACGAAGCCGAGCACCATCGCGACCGTGCTGACGACGAAGAGGCTCGTGATCGCGGTCGCCAGGCTCTCGCGGATCGCCAGCATCAGTTGGGCGAAGAGCGCCTGCCCCTGCGGGCCGAAGGCGTCGAAAGCGTGCTTGATCTGCTCGGTCGCCGCGGGCGACAGGAGCAGCTGCGGGTTCTGCAATGCCGCCAGCCGGTCCGGCGGGATCGCCTGCTTCAGCGTCGCCGGCAGGTTGCCCTGGAAGGAGTCCTGGAAGCGGTTGGTCATCACCGTGCCGAGGACCGCCACGCCGATCGTGCCGCCGATCGAGCGGAAGAAGGAGAGGTTGGCGGTGACCTCGCCGAGCTGGCGGTAGGGGAAGGCGTTCTGCACGACGATGGTGAAGAGGCTCATCATAACGCCGATGCCGAGCCCGACGACGACCATGTCGCGCACGACCAGCGCGTTGGTCGCGTTGACGTCCAGCTGCGTCAGCAGCACCATCCCGAAGGCGGCGACCGCGAAGCCGATCAGCGCCAGGATGCGGTACTTGCCGGTGCGCGACATGATCTGCCCGCCGATGACGCTGCTAACCATGAAGCCGAGCATCATCGGGGTCAGCACCGCGCCCGAGGCGGTGGCGCTGGTGCCGATCACGCCCTGCACGAAGAGCGGCAGGTACATCGTCGCGCCGAACATGCCGACGCTGACGAGGAAGGTGGCGATCACCGAGACGGTGAAGATGCTGTTCTTGAAGAGGCTCGGGGCGATCACCGGCTCGGCCGCGCGGGTCTCGATCGCCAGGAAGATGGCGGTCATCGCCGCGGCGAAGACGAGCAGCCCGATGATCTGGGCCGAGCCCCACGGGTATTGCGAGCCGGCCCAGGAGAAGGCCAGCAGCAGCGGCACGGCGGCGGCGATCAGCGCGGCCGAGCCGAGATAGTCGATCTGGTGCGCGCTATGCCGGCTGTGGCCGGGCAGGAAGACGCCCGCGGTGAGGATGGCGATCGCGCCGACCGGCATGTTGACGTAGAAGACCCAGCGCCAGCCCCAGTTGTCGGTCAGCCAGCCGCCCAGCGTCGGCCCGACGATCGTGGCGAGGCCGAAGACGGCCATCATCACGCCCTGCCACTTGCCGCGCTCGATCGGCGGGAAGACGTCGCCGATGATCGCCTGCGCGATCGGCATCATCGCCCCGGCGCCGAGGCCCTGGACCGCGCGGAAGAGGATTAGTTGGGTCATGTTCTGCGACATGCCCGAGAGCGCCGAGCCGAGCAGGAAGATCGCCATGCCGCCGACGAAGAAGAGGCGCCGGCCGTAGATGTCGGAGAGTTTGCCGTAGATCGGGACCATCACCGTCGAGGCGAGCATGTAGGCGGTGAAGACCCAGGCGTAGTGCTCCAGCCCGTTGAGGTCGCCGATGATGCGCGGCATCGCCGTGCCGACGACCGTCTGGTCGAGCGCGGAGAGCAACATGCCGAGCATCACGCCGACGACGATCATCACCAGCCGCCGCTGGCTGACGGTCGCCCGCCAGCTCTCCGGTTCCGCCGCGGCGAGGGGCGCTGCTGTCTGTGCCATCGCGTTTCTCCTCAATCTCTCGTCAGGCGGTCACCGCGCCGGCTGGCTTGGCCGCGCGCTCGACCCTGGCCGCCGCCGCCAGCGCCCGCAATCCGCGGGCCAGCGCCGCCAGGTCGTCCTCCGCCAGCTCGGCCAGCCAGTGGCGGACGCGCTCGCGCTTGTCCTGCCGGATCTGGCCGATCAGTTCCTCGCCGCGCGCGCTCAGGCGCGCGAAGGTGCGCCGCCGGTCGGCGGGGTCCTCGGCGCGCTCGACCAGCCCGGCACGGACCAGGTGGCCGACGAGGATGCTGGCCGAGGGCTGGCTGATCCCCAGCGCGCCCGCCAGTTCCCCGATCGTCAGCGGCCCCGCCTTGGTCAGCGTCATCAACCCGCGGATCTGCCCCATCGTGAAGTCGAGCAGCGTCCAGGACGGCTCGCTGTCCGCCTCGAGCGCCTGCATCACGTCGCGGAACGCCTCCATCACCGCGGTCGTCGTCGGGTCTGTCTCCCAGGACATCGTGGTACCTCCGATGCATTAGTATCGAGCAATATATTCGAATTGTCAATATATTATCGCCGGCTTTCTCGCTTGGCGATGGATCGTGTACAGGGGGAATGCGCCATGGCGGCGGCGAGGCCGCGAGAGAAGCGGCGATGGCGAGCGCCTGATGGCATGGCTCGGTGTGACGGTCAGAGGCGCAGGGGGCTTCTGCGGCCGCCGCGCTGACTCCGGGGCGGATGGCCGTACGGCCGGGCTATCCGACTACGGCGGGGGCTCTGCTGCCTGGCAGGTGGTGCCTGCCGACCCCATGCGGGGGTCGGAGCGGCGAGCGTGGCCCGATCGGCGCGCCGACCTCGCGGACCTGGTGAACGTGCGGGCTCCAGGCGGGACGCGCGGCGGGGCGCGCCGCGGGAACGTCACCACCCGCCGCTCACCCGCCGCTCAATGGAGAAGCGGGGCTTCAACGGCCGACGCAGCGAGCGATCGGCAATCAACCCGCCGCCCGACTGCCCGACTGCCGGGGCCCCGCTTGCGGGTGTGCCCGACTCACCCCGCGGCGACCGGCTCCTCGGCGGGGCGCCAGCGCAGGTTGGGGCGGCGGGCGGCGCCGGCCTCGTCCAGCCGCGTGACCGGCGCATTGTGCGGCGCGCTCGTCACCGCGGCCGGGTCCTCCTCGGCCTCGCGCGCGATGGCGCGCATGGCGCTAATGAAGGCGTCGAGCGTCTCGATGCTCTCCGTCTCGGTCGGCTCGATCAGCAGCGCCTCCTCGACGATCAGCGGGAAGTAGATCGTCGGCGGGTAGAAGCCGAAGTCGATCAGCCGCTTGGCGATGTCGAGCGTCTTGACGCCGCGGCGCTTCTGGCGGTTGCCGGAGAGCACGAACTCGTGCATGTTCGTCCGCGGGTAGGGCAGGTCGTAGAGGTCGCTGAGGTGCGCGCGCAGGTAGTTGGCGTTGAGCACCGCGGCCTCGCTCACCTCACGCAGGCCGGTGTTGCCGTTCGAGCGGATGTAGGTGTAGGCGCGCACCAGCACGCCGAAGTTGCCGTAGAAGGCGTGCAACTTGCCGATCGAGTCCGCCACCGGCTCCCAGCGGTAGACCGGGCCGTTCGGCCCCTCCTCACGCACCACGAGCGGCGTCGGCAGGAAGCGCGCCAGGTGCGCCTTCACGCCGACCGGCCCGCCCCCCGGCCCGCCGCCGCCGTGCGGCGTGGAGAAGGTCTTGTGGACGTTGAAGTGCATGATGTCGAAGCCGACCTCGCCCGGCTTGACCGCGCCGAGGATCGCGTTGAAGTTCGCGCCGTCGTTGTAGACGAGGCCGCCGGCGTTGTGGATGATCTCGACGATCTCGCGCGCGCCGCGGTCCCACAGGCCGAGCGTGTTGGGATTGGTGATCATCATCGCGGCGGTGTCGGGGCCGGCCAGCGCGCGCAACTGGTCGAGGTCGACGTCACCCTCCGGCGTGGAGCGGACGGTGACGACCTGGAAGCCGGCCATCGCGGCGGTCGCCGGGTTGGTGCCGTGCGCCGAGTCGGGGACGATCACCTTCGTGCGCGCGGTATCGCCGCGGCTGAGGTGGTAGGCGCGGGCGATCAGGATGCCGCAGAGCTCGCCGTGCGCGCCGGCCGCGGGCTGGAGCGTGACGGCGTCGAAGCCGCTGATCTCGGCCAGGTAGCCCTGCAACTCGTAGAGGAGTTCGAGCGCGCCCTGCACCGTCTCGGCCGGCTGGTACGGGTGCAGCCGGGCGAAGCCGGCCTGGCGCGCGGCGTCCTCGTTGATCCGCGGGTTGTACTTCATCGTGCAGGAGCCGAGCGGGTAGAAGCCGAGGTCGATCGCGTAGTTAAGTTGCGAGAGCCGCGTGAAGTGCCGTACCACGTCGATCTCGCTGACCTCGGGGAGATCCAGTTCGTCGCGGCACAACTCGGCGGGGATCGGCTCTTCGGGCACGTCGCTGGCCGGCAGCGGGACGCCGTGGCGGCCCGGCTTGCTCAGCTCGAAGAGCAGCGGCTCGGTCATCGTCTCTCGCTCCTGACTCGTCCCTCTCCACCCCGGAGCGCCCTCCGGCGCGAGAAGGATAGCACACTTCGCCCTCACTCCCCGGCCACCTTCTCTCACTCCCGGGAGAGGGAGAGAGCGCCACGTAGGCAGGGTGCCGCTCTTCCAAGCGTATCGTCAGGAGGACGGAGAAAACCCCTGATTAACGACCACCCCCTCTCCCAATGCTGGGAGAGGGGGC
>DASSSV010000357.1:0-22660 GCA_035708265.1 Thermomicrobiales bacterium
CGCTGCCTCCATCCCCTTGCGTATGAGGCGCGGAAAGGTTCACCTACTCGTGAGAGATCTGGAAGAGCGGCACCCTGTTGGGGTGGAGGCACCCCCCTCGCCCAGCATTGGGAGAGGGGGGCCGGGGAGGTGAGGGCTACGCCCGCTTTCGCCCGACCTGGCGCGCCGGGCGGGCGAAGTAGAGCGCCAGGGCGAAGAAGACGGCGCTGGCGACGAGCGCCATGACGGTGTAGACCAGCCAGGGGCCGGGGACGTAGACGGTGGCGCTGCCGCTGCCGGTCGGCGCGGTCGTCGAGAAGAAGAGGACCGACTTGTCGGCCATGATGATGACCTCGGTCGCGCCGCCGGCGATGAAAGGGTTGAGGCAGTAGATGAAGCCGGCGATGTAGTAGAGCCAGATCAGGGAGGCCGACGACCCGGCGCTGCTGACGATCGCGCCCGCGAAGGAGAGGACGATGCCGAAGACGATCGGCAGCGCGAAGACCGGCAGCATCATCGTCCCGTACGCCAGCGCCGCCGCGCCGATCGTCGAGCGCACCCAGGCCGAGAAGCACAGCCCGATGGTGCCGCAGACCAGCGCCGAGGCCAGCAGCAGCACCAGCGCGATCCCCGCCTCCACCGGCGCGACCCCGCCGAGGAAGACCGCGATGCTCATCAGCGGCAGCGCGGCGACGATCAGCAGGAGGACGTAGGCCAGCGCGGCCAGCAATTTGGCGCCGACGACCAGCGGCAGCGGCAGCGGCGTCGTCATCAACAGGTCGTAGGTCTGCCGCTCGCGCTCGCCCGAGATCACGCCGGCGGTGAACGACGGCGCCAGGAAGCAGACGAGGCCGAGCTGGAAGGCTACCAGTCCGAGAAAGACGATCTTGCCGGCCGGGATCGTCGGCTCGCTGCTCGCGGCGAGCTTCACCAGGCCGTAGATCAGCAGCGTGAACCCGCTCAGGAGGAGCATGTAGACCGAGAGGACGATGAACGCGCGCGCGCCGCGCATCCGCCCGCGCAGCTCCTTCGCCAGCACGCCGCGCACCTGCACCGCGACCGGCGAGCCCTCCCCGCGGGGCGGCCGGGCCGTCGCGGTCGCCGTCTCTGCCGCCGTCGCCATCCTACCCCCCCTAACCCCCCCGCGCGCTCACGCCACCAGCCCCTTGGTGACGCGCATGAAGACGTCCTCGAGGTCGCCGGTCTCCTCGGCGCAACTCACGACCGGCAGCCCGCGCGCGACGAGCTCGCGCAGCAGCCCGGCCAGCGCGCGGTCGTCGCCGGCGAACTCGACGCGCACGAGCCGCCCGCCCCCGGCCGGCGCGGGCTCGGCCGCCTCTGCCGTCAGCGCGGCGCGCGCCGCCGGCAACGGCTCGACGTCGAGCGAGAGTACGCCGGGGATCGCGCCGATGCGCGCGCGGACCTCGTCGTCCCCGAGCGCGGCGTCCGGCAGGAGCCGCACCAGGACGCGGCGATTGGCCTGCGCCTGCCGCAGCAGGTCGCCGACCGGCCCGGCCGCCAGCAGCCGTCCGCGCTCGATAATCCCGACCTCGTCGCAGATGTCGGCCAGCTCGGTCAGGATGTGCGACGAGACGACGACCGTCTTGCCGAGCGCGCCGAGCTGGCGCAGCAGCGCGCGCAGCTCGATCCGCGCCCGCGGGTCGAGGCCCGACGCCGGCTCGTCCAGGATCAGCAGTTGCGGGTCGTGGACGAGCGTCCGCGCCAGGCAGAGGCGCTGCTTCATCCCGCGCGAGAGCGCCTCGACATACCCATCTTTCTTCTCGCTCAGGTCCACCAGCGCCAGCAGGTCGTCGATCAGGCCGAGGCGCCGGGAGCGCTCGATGCCGTAGGTCGCGGCGAAGAAGTCGAGGTATTCCCAGACTTTCATGTTGTCGTAGACGCCGAAGGAGTCGGGCATGTAGCCGATCGCCCGGCGCACCGCCATCGGCTCGCGCGTGACCGAGTGGCCGGCGACCCAGGCGTCGCCGCTGGTCGCGTCGAGCAGCGTGGCGATGATCCGCATCGCGGTCGTCTTGCCGGCGCCGTTGGGGCCGATGAAGCCGAAGACGACGCCGGGGCCGACCGCGAGGTCGAGCGCGTCGAGCGCGAGGAAGGGCCCGTAGCGCTTGGTCAGGCCGCGCGTCTCCACGACCGGGGTGCTGGCCGCCGTCATGGCGCCAGCTCCGTCAGGACCGGCGGGTGGTCGGGCGTCGCCCCGCCGAGGTAGGTCTCCTGGATCAGCAGCGTGGTCACATGCTCCTTCCCCGCGTCCACCTGCAAGGGCAGCGGCGTGTCGTCGGTCCAGTAGAGCACCTGGAGGGGGTACTGCGCGAAGTGCGTGGCCTGCGGGAGCGCCTGGCCGGGGAGCGTCGGCGTGCCCCGCACGACCCCCCCGACCGGCACCGGCTGGCCGGAGTAGCCCAGGACGCCGCCGCTGAGCGCGTCGAGCAGTTCCGCCCGGTGCGCGACCGTCCCACCGCCCTGCCCGGAGCGGTAGCCGCCGCCGTAGTAGAGGGTGCTGCCGAGGCCGGGGCCGTAGAGCGTGACGTGGCTGGGCGAGGGCGTCCAACTGACCGGCGCGCTCGCGCCGGCCGCCAGGTCGCCCAGGCGCGTGTAGGCGCCGCCCAGCAGGATCACGACGTCCTGCGCGGGCCGGCCGGAGACGTTGGTGATCTGCCCGACGACCTGGCTCCCCTGCTGCCGGAGCTCGACGCGCAGCGTCAGCGGCGCGGGGTCGACGACCGCCTGCGCGGCGACCGAGCGGAGCGTCCACTGGGAGAAGTAGGCGTTGCGCGCCGCCGCGTCCGGCCCCTGCACGTAGCGGATGTCCCCGCCGAGGTCGCCGTCGCCGACGCCGTTCGGCCCGAACCCGGCCACCAGCGCGTCGTGGCCGACCGGCAGTTGCCGGGCGCCGCTGGCCGGGGTGAAGACCCCGTAGAAAGTCTGCGCCTCGGCCGCGCGGTTGCCCGGCGCGATCCGCACCACCGCGACGGTGTTCACCGTCACGTCGCTCCCCTTCGTCGCCGCGCCGACGCCGTAGATCGCCCCGGCGAAGAGGAGCGTCAGGACCGGGATCGTCACCCAGCCGAGTTCGCGCCGGTCGAGGCGGCGCAGCACCAGGTAGTTGACCGGCCCGACGACGGCGATGAAGGCGAGCATGACCAGGATCAGCAGCCAGGTCGGCGGCAGGCCGAGCGCCGGGAGGTCGCGCAGGATGCCGTCGACGCGCGCCGCGCCGTAGCCGCTGAGCGCGAAGGTCTGCTGCAAGTTGGGGGTCGGCGCGGCGTCGAGGTGCAGGGCCCGCCAGAAGGCCGGCGCGCCGCCCCAGGTGAGGAAGGTCGGCGCGGCCGGGTCGAAGGCGAGGTAGGTGGCCGTCCCCTGACCCCAGCCGCGGACGGCGACGACCGGCGCGCCGTCCTGGCTCGCCAGCGCCGCGCCGCCCGCGACGAGCGCGCCGCCGGCGACGACGAACTCGCCGGCCGGGCCCGCGCCGCCCCCGCCGAGCGCGGCGAGCCCCGTCAGCCCGGCGACCGTCCGGCTGTCGTCCGGTCGCACCGGCGGCAGGTCGCCGAGCCCTTCGAGCGTCTTGCGCCACGACGGCCCGCCCGCGATGGCCACCCGGCCGCCGAGCGCGACCCAGTCGGCCAGCGCCGCGCGCTGGTCCGGGTCGAGTTTGCCGGTCGAGGCGTCGTCGAGGACGAGCGCCGAGAAGGAGTCGAGGCCGTAGGGGTTGTCCGGGAGCTCGGCCGGCGTCGCGGCGGCCGTCGCGACGGCGCTGCCGTAGGCGGCGAGGAGCGCGGCGGCGATGGCGCCCGTCGTGCCGGCGTCGTCGCCGACGACCCCGATCAGCTGCTGGTCCTGCTGGAGCATCCGCAGCGCGACCGGCGGCGCGGCGACGGCATCCTTGCCGGTCGAGAAACTCGCCTTCACGCCGGTAGTGTAGGACGGCGCGAGCGCGTAGAGCGTCAGCGCCTTGCGCGAGCCGGTCGGCAGGTCGAGGTGCTGGACGAAGCGGTTGGTGGAGCCGGCCGGCCCGCCGACTTCGAGGACGACGTCGCCGGCCACGTCGGGGCCGTCGTTGGCGACCTCGACGGCGATCGGCACCCAGGCGCCCGCCCGGTAGTTGCCGCCGAAGCTCGCGGTCGCCTGGATCCGCACGCCGGGCGGCGCGGCGCGCGCGGCCGGCGGCCGGAGCGCCAGCGCGGGAAGCAGCAGCACCGCCAGCGCAAGTGCCAGCGCGAGCGCCGCACCGCGACCGGTCCTCCGCCCCCTCACCCGTGCCCCCCGCCCCCGCGGACCGGCCGTGTCACGCCTCAATCCCCCGGTCATTCCGACGCGAATGGCCGCCGCCCACCATCCGGCGTGAACGAAAGGCGGCAACCCCCTCGCTACTGTATACGTCCCGCGCACCGCCAGGGTTCCGCCGCGCGAGCGCCCCGCGCCCCGCGGCTGGTATAGTTGCCCGGAGAATCCCTCGGTGGAACGGCGGGAACGTTGGGGCCGGAGGGACGTCTTTACGATAGAGGGAGCGGCCCTCACCCCCCGGCCCCCTCGCCCAATCCTGGGAGAGGGGGGGATCTGCCGGGTGTGGTGTCGGCCATCCCTCTGGCAAGTGCTCTGGAAGAGCGGCAGGCTGTTGGAGTGGAGTCACCCCCCTCTCCCAATCCTGGGAGAGGGGGGCCGGGGGGGTGAGGGCCACCGCCATGCCTGAAGCGACCGCCATCCCCAAGAGCCCCGTCGCCGCACCGGCGCTGCCGGCCGGGCTCGCCGCGTTCCTGCGGCGGGCGCGGCGGCGGCTGCGCGCACAGCGGGCGGCGCTCTGGGCGCTGTATGGGCTGCTCGTCGGGCTGGGCGTGGCGGTCGTCGCGGCGGTGGCGGCGCGGCTCTGGCCGCTGCTGCTGCCCGAGCAGATAGGGCTGCTCGCGGGCGTGGCGGTCGCGGGCGGGGTGGTGCTCGGCGCGCTGGCTGGGGCGGCGAGGCCGTTGCCGCTGCGGGTGGTCGCGGCGCGCTGCGACCGCGAACTCGGCCTGCGCGAGCGGCTGACGACGGCGCTCGAACTCGCGACCGGCGCGGCGAGTAGTCCCCTCGCCCCGCTTCAACTCGCGGAAACGACCGGGCGGCTCGACGCCGCGGGCGGCGCGCTCCGCTTCCCGCGACCCGACCGCCGCGCCCTCGCGGCGGCGCTCGCGCTGGCCGCCGCGCTGGCGCTCCTGCTCGTCGCGCCGAATGGCCAGACCGCGGTGATCCAGCAGCGCGCGGCGAACCGCCAGGCGCTCCAGCAGGCGGCGCAGCGGGTCGGGCAACTCCAGGCGCAGGTGCAATCGCGCAACGACCTCGATCCGGCCGTGAAGCAGGCGCTTCAGCAGCAGCTCGCCCAGTTGCAGCAGGACCTCGCGAACGGCGACGTCGACCGCGCCCAGGCGGTGGCGCAGATCGCCGCGGCCGAGGCGCAATTGCGTCAGTTGCAGGACCCGAACGCCGCGCGCGCCGCGGCCGGCCTGCCGAACCTGGCCGACGAGTTCAAGACCTTCGACGCGACCTCCGACATCGGCAAGCGCCTCGCGGCGGGCGACGACGCCGGCGCGGGGCAGGCGCTCAAGGGTCTCGGCGCGCAATTGGCGAACCTCGACCCGGCCAGCCGCGCCGCGCTCGCCCAGAAATACCGCGACGCCGCGGCCTCGCAGGCGGCCAGCAACCCGCAACTCGCCCAGCAGTTGCAGGACGCGGCCGACGCCCTCTCGCGCGGCGACACCGCCGCGGCCCAGCAGGCGCTCGACCGCGCCGCGGACACCATCGCCCAGACCGGGCAGCAGGTGGCGACGCAGAACCAGCTCGGCCAGACGCTCTCCGGCCTCGGCCAGCTCAAGCAGGACGTCGCCAGCGGGCCGGCACCGCAGGCCGCCAACGCCACGCCGGGCGCGCTCGCCGGCTCGCCCGTGGCCCTGAACGGCACCGCGCCCGCGCTGAGCGGCACGCCGCTCGCGCCCAACGGCCAGGGGACACCGGTCGCGCTGAATGGTAGCCCGGTGGCGCTCAACGGCACCCCGATTGCCCTGGCGACGGGCCAGCCCTCCGGGACCGGCACGCCGGTGATCGCGCCGGGCGCCGGCCAGGCTCAGGGGCAGGGACAAGGCCAGGGCCAGGCGCAGGGCAACGGGAACGGCAACGGCGGGAACAACGGGAGCGGCGGGGGCATCGGCCAGTCGGGGAGCGGCGGCGGGCAGCAGACGCCCGTCGCGCCCGCGACCGGCCAGCAGCCGCCGACCGGCCAGGGCCAGCCGAACAACGGCGGCGACTACGACCCGGTCTACGCCCCGACGCTGCCGGGCGGCCCGGCCGGGCAGCGCCAGCAGGTGCCGGGCAGCGGCGCCGCGCCCGCTCCGCCGACCGGCGCCACGCAGGGCCCCGGCGCGACCGGCCCGTCCTCGGTGCCCTACAACCAGGTCTACCAGCAGTACGTCGACGCCGCGCGGCAGGCGCTCGACAACGGCCAGGTGCCGCCCGACCTGCGCGACTACATCCGCCAGTATTTCAGCGACCTCGACCCGAACGCGAACAAGTAGCCGACCCGGCGGGCTATGGGAACCTATACGGAAGGCAGTCCAGTATTTACTAAGGCGTTGTTTGGCGGATACACCGGGAGGTATTTATGGACGGATTACTCACCCCGGCCACCAACAGAGATGAGGGTTATCCTGTTCGCCCCGATTCTCAGCGGTATGTCCCGCGCTCCACGGCGCGCCGTAGCGCGCGTGTGCGGGCCTCGCGGCGGCATACCCCTCGCCGGGCGGTTCGCCGTTCGGGCGCGACGGTCGTCGCCGGCCTCGTCCTGGCATTGACCGCCTGCGGCTCGCCCGACGGCCTCGGCGCAGGCGCGGCGCCGACTGCGGATGCCGCGCAGGCGACCGCTCGGCAAGACGGCTACACCGTCACGCTCGCGCTGGTCCCGCTGGCCGAGCTGGGCGTCGCGCCGGGCGCGGGTGCGGCCGGCGGCTACGGCTATCGGCTGGAGGTTTCCGGGCCGGACGCCGTACACGTCGATCTGGAACTCAACGTCTTGCGCGCGCGCGGCTGCGCCTGGTCGCACACGACCGTCGCCCGCTTCGACTTCCCAGGCCAGGTCGCCGGCCCGCTAGCCGAGGGACGCGCCGGCCCCATCAAGTTGCCCGACGGCGTGCTTCCCGGCGACGAGGGGGATCTGATCGCCGCGGCGCGACTGCCGGGCGGTTGGATGACGGCGGCGCCTGCCCACGTCTGGTTCCGCCTGGAGCGCGACAGCAACGGCGGCCTCGCCGCCATCCCGGCGACACCGACGCTCGGGCTGCGCTCGGCGGACGAGTCGCCCGACGCGAGTTGCACGCAGCCGCGGACGGTGGCGCCGCCGGCGACGCCGCGCACATCGCCCGTCACGCGGTCGGCCCCGCCCACCTCGCCGGCCAGCCCGACACCCTTGACGCGCGACGAGGCGGTGCGGCGCGCGGCGAGCGTCCTCCCGGCCGCGCTCGTCGCCCGCGCGCGGGTTAGCGCCGACCCGGCGCCTGACGGGGGCTGGCGCGTGCAGTTCGCCGGCCTGCACGCCCGCGTTGCGGATCTCGGCTGGCCCGACCCGTTCGCGCAGTTCGCGCACCCGCGCGCCACGCCGGCGATCGGCGCGGTGACGGTCCAGGTGCCGGCGACGGCCGGCGAACGGCTCCGGGCCGAGGCGTTCGCCGACCCGGCCGGGCCGGCCGAGACGCCCCAGCCGCGCGCGCCGCGGGCGCTGCCGCCCGGCGCGGCGGTCGTCCTGCTCCCGCCAGGGAGCGACCTACGCGTCACCTGGGGCGACAGCGACACCGTGTACGCCCGGCCGCTCGGTGAAGAAGAGTTGCGCGCCTGGGGCTTCACCGTGGCGCACAGCATGGCCGAATTCGAGCGGGACGCCGCCGGCGCGCGCGCCCTCTGGTTCCACCGCGACGCGATGCTGCTCCTCGACGGCCGCTGGCTGCGCGCGCGCTATGACGAGGGCGTCGGCGTCGGCGTCCTCGACGGCACCGACGACGACCTCGGCCGGGCGCTCCTCCTGCCCTGGGGCGCCGGCGGCGGGCCGAAGCCGGACGGCTGGCGGCCCACGTTCGCCTACGCGCAGCTGTGGGTCTGCCCCGGGGGATCCCGGCGGGGCAGCGATGGCGGGTCGGATTGGTTCGCCCCAACCTGGCTCCTGGCCTACTCGGAGCGCGCCCAGGTCGACCGGTGCGGCGCTGCGACGCCGCCGGCCACGCAACCCGTCCCCACGCCGACGGCGGGGCGACCATGACGGGCGCGACGGCCGCGCGCGCCCCGCGGGCGCGCGACGCGGTCTTCGACGAGGCGTTCCTGCGCAAGCTGGCGCAGCTCGACATCGTCGCGCGGCGGCTGCGCGCGGGGCTGCTGCGCGGCGAGCGCCGCTCCACCAAGCGCGGGCAGTCGGTCGAGTTCGCCGACTTCCGCAGCTACACGCCCGGCGACGACCTGCGCCGCGTCGACTGGAACGTCTACGCCCGCTTCGAGCGCGCCTTCATCAAGCTCTACCAGGAGGAGGAGGACCGCACGGTCCACGTCCTGGTGGACGGCAGCGCCTCGATGGAGTGGGGCGAGGGCGCGGTACACAAACTGACCTACGCGCGGCGCGCGGCGGCGGCGCTCGGCTACATCGCCCTGGCCGGCCTCGACCGCGTCGCCCCCGCGCTCGTCAGCGCCGGGCTCGACCGCCAGGGGCCGGTGCTGCGCGGCAGCGGCGCGCTCTTCCGCCTGCTCGACTTCCTCGGCGGTGAGATCCCCGTCGACGCGCAGACCAATCTCGACGCCGCGCTGGCGCAGTACGCCGCGCGCGCCCACCACCCCGGCCCGCTCTTCCTCGTCTCCGACCTCTTCTGCCCCGGCAGCGGCAAGGCGGGTATCGCGGCGCTGGCGGCGCGCGGCTACGAGGTCAACGTCGTCCACACGCTCGCACCGGACGAGCTCGACCCCGGCCTGACCGGCGAACTGCGCCTGATCGACCGCGAGACCGGCGCGGCGCGCGAGTTGACCGTGGACGACGCCGCGTTGGCCCGCTACCGCCAGGCGCTCGACCGCTGGCGCGCCGACCTGGCCGCGCATTGCGGCGGGCGCGGCGTCCTCTACCTGCCGGTCTCCACCGCGCTGCCCTTCGAGGACCTGATCCTCACCGCGCTGCGCCACGGCGGGATGGTGCGCTGATGGGCCTCCTCGCGCCGCTCGGCCTGGGGCTGCTGGCGCTCGCCGCGCCGATCGTCGCGCTCTACATGCTCAAGATGCGGCGGCGCGAGCACGTCGTGTCGAGCACCTTCCTCTGGGAGCAGGCGCTGCGCGACGTGCAGGCGAACGCGCCCTGGCAGCGGCTGCGCCCGAGCCTCTTGCTGGTGCTGCAACTTCTGGCGCTCGCCGCGCTCGTCTTCGCGCTCGCGCGGCCCTTCTGGGTCGGCGCGGCGCCGCTCGGCGCCAACCTCGTCGTCGTCCTCGACGTCTCCGCCTCGATGAGCGCCACCGACGTCGCGCCGTCGCGGCTGGCGCAGGCCAAGGACGACGTGCGCAAACTGATCGCCGACTTGCCGGCCGGCGGCGCGATGACGCTCATCGCCGCGGGCACGACCGCCGAGGTGCTGCAGCCGGCGACCGGCAACCAGGCGGCCTTGCGCGAGGCGGTGGACCGCGCCGAGGGGCAGGCCGGCGCGACCGACCTCCGCGACGCCCTGGCGCTGGCCGTCCCCGCCGCGCGCCGCCTGCCCGACACGACCGTCGTGATCGTCAGCGACGGCGCCTTCCCCGACTCCGGCCTGGCCGACCTCGGCGTCCCGGTGCGGCTTATGAGAGTCGGGCAGCGCGCGGACAACCTGGCGATCACCGCGGCGGCGACGCGCCGCGACGCCGACGGGACGCAGCTCTTCGTGCGCGTGCAGAACTTCGGCCCGGCCGCGCGCCGCACCCTCCTGAGCGTCTACGCCGACGGTGCGCTCTTCGACGCGCGCGACCTCGACGTCCCGGCCGGCGGCGAGGCCGGCGCGACGATCGGGCCGCTGCCGCCCGCGGTCGGCCTGCTGCGCGCCGAGATCGAAGCGAAGGACGACCTTGCGCTCGACAACGTCGCCTGGGTGCGCCCCGGCGCGGCCGGCAAACTCCGCGCGCTCCTCGTGACCAGCGGGCAGAACACCTTCCTGGAGCGCGGCCTGGCCCTCCAGCCGAACCTCGTCCTCGACCGCGCCGGCGACGGCCGGACGCCGACCGGCCAGGGCGGCGACTACGACCTCTACGTCTTCGACGGCGTCGCGCCCCCCGCCGACCTGCGCGGCCCGGTCCTCCTCATCAACCCGCCCGCCAATAACGGCGTCGTGACCGTGGCCGGGACGCTCGACCGCCCGGCGGTGACGGCGCAGGACCGCGCCGACCCGATCATGCGCGACGTGGACCTGACAAAGATCCAGATCGCCCAGGCCGAGGCGCTCGACCGCCCCGACTGGGCGCGGACGCTGGCCGAGTCCGACGGCCATCCGCTCCTCCTGGCCGGCGAGCCGGGCGGGCGGCGCACCGCCGTCCTCGCCTTCGACCTGCACCGCTCCGACCTCCCGCTGACGCTCAACTTCCCGATCCTGCTGGCGAACCTGACCGCCTGGCTGGCGCCGGACGCCGGGAGCGGCCTGCCGGACCAGGTCGCGCCCGGCGCCGTCGTGACGATCGCGCCGCGCCCCAGCGTGGACACGGTCGCCGTCACCGACCCAGCCGGCCGCGAGAGCCGGCTGGCGCCGTCGCGCGGCGCGGTCCTCTACGCCGCCACCGGCGCGCTCGGCCCCTACACCGTGCGCGAGCTCCAGAGCGGCCGCGAGGTGCGGCGCGGCGTCTTCACCGTCAGCCTGCTGAACGCCGACGAGTCGAACATCGCGCCGCGCGACCTGCCGCCCGGCCTCGCCGGCGGGGCGGCGCAGGCCGGCGAGTCCACCGCCGCGCGCGCCCGCCGCGAGGTCTGGCCGGCGCTCCTCGCCGTCGGCCTCGCCGTCCTGGCCGCCGAATGGTGGATCTTCTACCGCGGCGCCGCCCTGCCCCGCCCGCGCCGGCCGCGCCGGCTGCCGCGCCCGCCCTTCGCCGCGAGGAGGCGCGCGCCGTGGGCCTGACCGTTCGAGAGGAGGGACGTATGCGGACCGCACGAGCAGCGACCTTGCCGGTCATCCTCAGCCTGGTACTGAGTGGCCTGCTGCTGGCTGTGCCGGCCGCGCGGGCCGCGGATGCGGCGTGTTTCCCCGAGACGGGGCATTGCCTCCAGGGGCGCTTCCTGGCCTACTGGCAGGCGCACGGCGGCCTCGCCCTCAACGGCTACCCCCTGAGCGACGAGCGCCAGGAGCGGCTGGAGGACGGCAAGGTCTATACGGTGCAGTATTTCGAGCGCGTGAGGATGGAGTATCACCCGGAGAACCAACCGCCGTATGATGTCGAACTCGGCCAGTTCGGACGGTACAGGCTGCGCACGAGCCGCATCGACAACCCGGGCGCCGCCGCGCCGGTACAACCGCAGCCGGGGCAGGCGTACTTCCAGGCCACCGGGCATAACGTCGCGCCCGACTTCTACGCCTACTGGCAGGCCAACGGGGGGCTGGCGCAGTTCGGCTATCCACTCAGCGAGGAGTTCCCGCAGCTTCTCGATGACGGCAAGACGTACGCCGTGCAGTACTTCGAGCGCGCCCGCTTCGAGCGGCACCCGGAGAATGCCGGGACACCGTACAGCATCCTTCTCGGCCAGTTCGGGCGGCAGGTGCTGACCGCTGGCGAACTCCTCGCCGGAGAGCCGAGTTTCGATGCGCTCTATCGCTCCACATTGGGTGTACAGGCGCAGATCGGCCGCCCGAGCGGGCCGGCGTTGCACGGACCGGGGGCCTACCAGGGCTTCCAGCGTGGCGCGATGATCTGGTTGGGCAATAGTCGCCAGATCTACGTCCTCTGCGGTGGCTTGCAGACGGGGCAGGTGCTCAGCGGCATCAGAGGGTACAACTACTTCGTCGACTCCTGGAACGAAGGCGATGATCCCGGCGGCAAGCCCGGGCCGCAGCCTGGGCTGTACGAGCCGAAGCGCGGTTTCGGCATCGTCTGGCGCGAGAACCAGCGGGTGCGCGACTGCCTGGGGTACGCGACGACCGCCGACGAGACGGGCTACACCGGTACGGTGCAACAATTCGTGCGCAGTTTCGGCGGCGCCCCGAACCTCTTGCTGTCGGCTACCGCGCCGGAGGGACGCTTCATCTACGCGATCTATCTGGAACGGCCGGCTGGCGGTTGTACTTCGGCCGATCCTTGCCTGCAATATCTCTACGAGCGCTATCCCGATCCGGCGCAATAGCAAGGATGGCGACCGCGGGGTGGCTTGACGAAGGCGCGCTCAGGAGTGATCGAGGTTGGGGACTGAGTTCGTGCTACAGGCGCATGTGGACGATAGACGCATTGATGGGGGAGCGGTGAGTGGCCGCGACCTGCGCGTCCCGAGGAGGCGCGCGCCGTGGGCCTGACCTTCGCCCGGCCGCTGGTCCTCCTGGCGCTGCTGGCGCTGCCGCTGCTGGCGCTCGTGGCGCTGCGCGGCGTCGAGCGCGGCCTGCGCGGCCGTCGAGTCGCCGCGACCGCGGTGCGCGCGGCGCTGCTGGCGCTGCTGGTCCTGGCGCTCGCCGGCCCGGCGCTGGTCCGCCGCTCCGACCACCTCGCCGTGATCTACCTGGTCGACGCCTCGGACAGCGTCGGGCCGGACGGCGTGGCGCGCGCGCACGACTTCCTCAGGGCGTCGCTGGCGAAGATGCCGCGCGGCGACGCGGCCGGCATCGTCCTCTTCGGCGAGAACGCGCTGGTCGAGCGCTCGGTCGGCGACGACCCCGACCTCGGGCCGTTCCTCTCGCGCCCGGCGACCGGGCACACCGACCTGGCCGGCGCGGTCCGCCTCGGCCTGGCCCTCTTCCCCGAGGGCTACGCCCGCCGGCTGGTCCTCCTCTCCGACGGCCAGGAGAACGAGGGCAACCTGGAGACCGCCGCGGCGGCCGCGGCCGCCTCCGGCGCCGAGATCGCCACCGTGACGCTGCCGAGCGCGACCGGCGACGACGCGCTCGTGAGCGACGTGCAGGCCCCGGCGCGGGCGCGCGAGGGGGAGTCGCTGGACGTGCGCGTCACGGTCGAGAGCACCGTCGCGCAGGCCGGCCGGCTGCGCCTCTTCATGGACAACGGCCTGCTGAGCGAGCAGCAGGTGCAACTGCGCGCCGGGCAGAACAGTTTCGTCGTCACCGTGCCGCGCGCCGCGGCCGGCTTCCACACCTTCCGCGCCGAGATCGCCGCGCCCCAGGACGCGCGCTGGCAGAACGACACCGCCAGCGCCTTCACCGACGTGCGCGGCCGCCCGCGCATCCTCGTCCTGGAGGGGCAGCCGGGCGAGGGCGAGAACCTGGCCGCCGCGCTGACCGCGAGCGGCTTCACCGTCGAGCGCACCACCGCCGACCGCGCGCCGGCCGACCTCACGCAGTACGTCAACTACGACGCGGTCGCGCTGGTGGACGTCCCGGCCGACGCGCTCGGCGCGCGGATGGCGACGCTCCAGAGCTATGTGCGCGACCTCGGGCGCGGGCTGGTCGTCGTCGGGGGCGAGCGGGCCTACGGGCCGGGCGGCTACGCCGGCACGCCGCTCGAAGTGACGCTGCCGGTGCGGATGGAGACGCGCCAGGGCCTCACCAACCCGCCGGTCAGCATCGTCTTCGTCATCGACAAATCGGGCAGCATGGGCGAGGCGGGCGCGCAGGGCGGCACGATCTCGAAGATGGACCTTGCCAAAGAGGCGGTCTACCGCGCGATCAAACTGGCGCAGCCGCAGGACCGGGTCGGCATCGTCGCGTTCGACTCGTCGGCCCAGTGGGTCGCGCACCTGGCGCCGCTGCGCGACCAGCCGGACATCGCCGACCGCCTCGGCTCGCTGCGCGCGGGCGGCGGCACCGACATCTACGCCGGGCTGGACGAGGCGGTCAAGGCCCAACTCGCCAGCCCCGGCCAGGTCCGCCACATCATCCTCGTCACCGACGGGCAGTCCGACAACAACTTCGACGCGCTGCTCCAGCAGATGCGGGCCAACAACATCACCCTCTCGGTCATCGGCGTCGGCCAGGACGTCGCGCCCTACCTCCCCGCGCTCGCCGCGGCGGGCGGCGGGCGCTACTACTTCGCCGCCGACCCCTCGCAACTGCCGGAGATCTTCTTGCAGGAGACGCAGATCGCCCTGCGCTCCTACCTCGTCGAGGGCGACATCGCCCTCCAGGCCGGCGCGGCCAGCCCGATCACCGCCGGCATCGCCGCCTACCCGCACCTCCTGGGCTACGTCGCGACGACCGCCAAGCCGGCCGCGGCCACGCCGCTCTCGTCCGACCAGGGCGACCCGCTGCTGGCCCAGTGGCAGTACGGCCTCGGCCGCGTCGTCGCCTGGACCAGCGACGCCAAGGGCCAGTGGGCCGCGAACTGGCTCTCCTGGCCCGACTTCGCCCGCTTCTGGGGCGCCGCGGCCGGCTGGACGATCGCCGCGCCCCCCGAGGCGCTGCAACTCCACCCCGCGCTCGACGGCGACCACGCGACCCTCACCGTCGACGCGCTCGACCCGGCCGGCAACTACCGCAACGGCCTCGCGGTGACCGCCACGGTCGTCGCGCCCGACGGCACGCGCCGCGAGGTGCCGCTGCCGCAGAGCGCGCCCGGCGAGTACCGCGCCGACCTCGGCACGCTGGCCGAGGGCGCGCACCTGCTGACGGTCGTCGCGCGCGACGCGGCCGGCGCGCCCCAGGCGGCCGCGACTGGCGGCCTCGTCGTCCCCTACTCCCCGGAATATGCCCTACCGACCGCTGACCAGGCCGTGCTCACGACCGCCCGCGACCTGACCGGCGGCCGGGAACTGACCGACCCGGCGGAGGCGTTCGCGCACACGCTGCCGCCCGCCCGCCGGCTCACCGACGTCTGGTCGCCCTTGCTGCTCCTGGCGATCGTCCTCCTGCCTTTCGACATCGCCCTCCGCCGCCTGGTCATCGGTCGGCGGGAGTGGCGCAAAGTGGCTGCCTGGCTGCGCACCCCGGTCGTCGCGCGCCCCGCCGCGGCCGAGCCGCCGCGCGCCCCGGCCACGCCGACTCTCGCCCGCCTCCTCACCACCCGCGACCGCGCCCGCGACCGCTGGCGCGAACCAGGCCAGCCCGCCGCGGAAGAAACACCGCCCGCGCAACCGGAAGCGCCCGCTCCCACGCCCCCGCCGCCCGCCACCCGGCCGGACGCGCCCCGCCCCGCCGCGGCGGCGAGCGCGCTGCCCCGTCCCCCCGAGCCGGACGCCGGGGCCGGCGGCACGGTCGGGCAACTCCTGCGCGCGAAGGAAGCGGCGCGACGGGGGCGGCGGGCTGGCGACTGAGGTCGCGCCTATCGGCGCCTGCGGGCGCCACGAAGCCCGGCCAAGCCGGGCTGGGACGTCCTAACCCGCGCAGGCGGGTTCGTGGCGAGCCGTGGCGAGCCCGTAGCGGCGATTTCAATCGCCGGCCTCCCGTTCCCCGCACAAAATCGCCCCCTCGCCGCCCTAGCGACGAGGGGGCTCGGGTTGTTGTTTGCCTGAGTGGCGGCGCTACTCGACGCGCGGGCCGGCGTCGCGGACCGCGGCGGGGACGTCGGCGGCGAACTTGGCGAAGTTCTGGTGGAACTGCCGGGCCAGCGCGCGCGCCTGGCGGTCGTAGCGGTCCTTGTCTTCCCAGGTGTCGCGCGGCTGCAGGATCTCGGCGGGGACGTCCGGGCAGCGCGTCGGCACGCTGAGGCCGAAGACCGGGTCGGTGACGTGCTCGACCTCCGCGAGGTCGCCGCGCAGCGCCGCGCGGACCATCGCGCGCGTGTAGTCGAGGTTCATGCGGTGGCCGACGCCGTAGGGGCCGCCGGTCCAGCCGGTGTTGACCAGGTAGCAGCGCGAGCCGTGCTGCGTCACGCGCTCGCCGAGCATGGCCGAGTAGGTCTGCGGCGGCAGCGGCAGGAAGGGCTCGGCGAAGCAGGTGCTGAAGGTCGCCTGCGGCTCGTCGCCCAGGCCCCGCTCGGTCCCGGCCAGCTTGGAGGTGTAGCCGGAGAGGAAGTGGTAGCGCGCCTGCTCCGGCGTCAGCGAGGAGATTGGCGGCAGCACGCCGGAGGCGTCGGCGGTCAGCAGGAGCACGGCCGAGGGGTGGCCGCCCATGCCGCTCTCCACGACCCCGCCGACGTAGTCGAGCGGATAGGCGCCGCGGGTGTTCTCGGTCAGCGAGGCGTCGTCGTAGTCGGGCTCGCGCGTCAGCGGGTCGAGGACGACGTTCTCCATCACCGCGCCGAAGCGCATCGCGTTCCAGATCAGCGGCTCATATTGCTGCGACAGGTGGATCATCTTGGCGTAGGAGCCGCCCTCGATGTTGAAGACCCCCTTGTCGCTCCAGCCGTGCTCGTCGTCGCCGATCAGGCGGCGGGTCGGGTCGGTGGAGAGGGTCGTCTTGCCGGTGCCGGAGAGGCCGAAGAAGAGCGCGACGTCGCCGTTCTCGCCCATGCTTGCCGAGCAATGCATCGGGAAGACGCCCTGGAGGGGCAGCAGGTAGTTCATCACCGTGAAGATCGACTTCTTGATCTCGCCGGCGTACTCCGTGCCGCAGATCACGATCATCCGCCGCTCCAGGTCGAGCACGATCGCCGTCTCCGACTTCGTGCCGTCGACGGCGGGGTCGGCCAGGAAGAAGGGCGCCTGGACCACGGTGAAGTCGGGCTTGGCGTGCGGCTGCGGGCCGAGTTTGGCGTCGCGGAAGAGGAGGCGCGCGAAGTGGTTGTGCCAGGCCAGCTCGGTGACGGTGCGGACGGTGATGCTGTAGCGCGGGTCGGCCCCAACCGCCGAGTCGAGCACGAAGAGTTCGCGCCCCTGGAGGTAGGCGGCGACGCGCGCGCGCAGCGCCTCGAACTTGTCCGGCGCGAGGGGCTGGTTGACCTTGCCCCACCAGATCTTGTCGTGGTAGGAGGGGTAATCGACCACGAACTTGTCGCCCGGGGAGCGGCCGGTGTACTTGCCGGTGCGCGCCGTCAGCGCGCCGTTCGACGCCAGCTCGCCCTCGCCGCGCGCGGCGGCGAACTCGACCAGCCGCGGGATCGACAGGTTCCAGTAGACGTCGCCGGCGTGCGCGATGCCGATGTCCGCGAGCCCATCGGCCAGGCCGGTGTCCACCGCGGTCTCTCGGTCGGCTGTGGCGGCCATGCTCTCCCTCCTTGCCTGTCGCACCCATCGGCGAGCGCCCGGTGCAAACGCGGCCCCCGCGTCGCCGGCGCTCGCTGCTCGTGCCTTCGCGGTCGGTTGCTGCGAGATGGGCGCGATCCGGAAAGCCCCCGCGCGCCCGCCGCAGCATCGCACGAAATATACCAGCGCGGGCGCCGTGCCCGCGCGCCCCCGATATCGCTTACTACGCGCCACCGCGCCGTTCATTCCCGGCCCGCGCCGGGCGCGGGAGACGGGCGGGGCGGGCCGCGCGCCCGCCCCGCCCCGACCTAAAACTTGTTGAACAGGAGGGCTCGCTTGATCTCCTCGATGTGCTGCGTGACCTTGATGTGGCGCGGGCAGGCGTCGGTGCAGTTGAAGACCGTGCGGCAGCGCCAGACGCCCTCGCGCTGGTTGAGGATGTCGAGACGTTCGAGCGCGCCCTGGTCGCGACTGTCGAAGATGAAGCGGTGGGCGTTGACGAGCGCGGCCGGCCCGACGAACGCGTGGTTGGCCCAGAAGGGCGGACAGGCGGCCGTACAGGCGGCGCAGAGGATGCATTTGGTGCTGTCGTCGAAGAGCTCGCGCTGGGCCGGGCTCTGCCGGCGCTCGGCCATCGGCGGCTGGTCGTGCGTGATGAGGTAGGGCTTGATCTCGCGGTAGTGCTGGAAGAACGGCTCTAGGTCCACGACGAGGTCCTTGATGACCTTCAGGCCGAGCAGCGGCTCGATCGTCAGTTTCGTCCCGGCGTCGCGGATCAGCAGGGTGCAGGCCAGGGCGTTGCGCCCGTTGATGCGCATCGCGTCGGAGCCGCAGACGCCGTGCGCGCAGGAGCGCCGGTAGGTCAGCGTCCCGTCCTGATACCACTTGATCGCATTGAGCCCATCGAGCACACGGTCGGTCGGCTCGAGGTCGACGTCGTATTCCTTGTAGTGTGGCTTCTCATCCGTCGCCGGATCGAAGCGCTTGATGCGGTAGTGGACGCGCATCCTCCCCCCTTGCGAGACGGCAGACGGCAGTCGGAAGTCGGTAGTGACGGCTTCCACAAAGCGACCGGTCGGCGAGAGTAAGCCGGTACTCCCGACTGCCGACTCCCGACTAATACTTGCGTTCCTTCGGCTGGAACGTGGTGATCGAGACCGGCTTCGAGTCGAGGCGGACGCCGCCCGAGGTCTTGTAGACGAGCGTGTGCTTGAGCCAGTTGGCGTCGTCGCGGTCGGGGTAGTCCTCGCGGTAGTGCGCGCCGCGGCTCTCGGTGCGCGCCAGCGCGCCGGCGACGATGCACTCGGCCACGTCGAGCAGGTAGCCCAGTTCCAGCGCTTCGAGGAGGTCGGTGTTGAAGTGGCGGGTGTGGTCGTCGATGGCGACGCGCTGGTAGCGCTGCTGGAGGTCCACCAGGATGTCCTGCATCTCCCTCAGTTTTTGTGCGTTGCGGACGACCCCGGCCTTGTCGAACATCTCGACCTGCAGCGTGCGGCGGATCTCGCCGGGGCGCTCGGTCGGGCCGTCGGCGCGACTGAGGAGGCGTTCCACCTGGTCGCGCGCGAAGCCCTCCGGGTCCGGCGGCAGCGGCGCGTAGTCGGCGTCCTTGATGAAGCGCGCGGCGGCCTTGCCGGCGCGCCGGCCGAAGACGACGAGGTCCACCAGTGAGTTGGTGCCGAGGCGGTTGGCGCCGTGGACCGAGACGCAGGCGCACTCGCCGGCCGCGTAGAAGCCGGGGAGGGTCTCGGTCGCGCTCACCAGCACGCGGCCGTCCACGTCGGTCGGCAGGCCGCCCATGCCGTAGTGCGCGGTCGGCTGGATCGCCGCCATCTCCTTCGTCGGGTCCACGCCGAGGTAGACCCGGATGAACTCGGTGATGTCCGGCAGTTTCTGCTCCTGCACCTCGGCGGGGATGTGGCGCAGGTCGAGGTAGACGTAATCCTTGCCGTCGATCCCGCGCCCTTCCTTGACCTCCTGGTAGATGAAGCGCGAGACCATGTCGCGCGGGGCGAGGTCGGCCAGCGTCGGCGCGTAGCGCTTGGCGAACGCCTCGCCCTCGCTGTTGCGCAGGATGCCGCCCTCGCCGCGCGCCGCCTCGGAGAGCAGGATGCCGAGTTTGTAGATGCCGGTCGGGTGGAACTGGAACATCTCCATGTCTTCGAGCGGGAGGCCGCGGCGCCAGGGGATCGCCACGCCGTCGCCGGTGTTGGCGAGGGCGTTGGAGGTGACCGCGAAGACGCGCCCGAAGCCGCCGGTGGCGAAGATGACCGCCTTGGCGTGGAAGGTGTGCAGTTCGCCGGTGCGGATCTCGTGGGCGACGACGCCGCACGCCTGGCCGTCGGAGACCAGGAAGTCGAGCACCTGGAACTCGTCGAAGAAGTTGACGTTGTGCCTGATGCCCTGCTGGAAGAGCGTCTGGAGGATCATGTGGCCGGTGCGGTCGGCCGCGTAGCAGGAGCGCATCACCGCCGCTTCGCCGTAGTTGCTGGTGTGACCGCCGAAGCGCCGCTGCGCGATCTTGCCCTCGGGCGTGCGGCTGAAGGGCAGCCCCATGTGCTCCAGTTCATAGACGGCATCGACCGCCTCGCGCGCGAGGACCTCGGCGGCGTCCTGGTCGGTCAGGTAGTCGCCGCCTTTGACGGTGTCGAACATGTGCCATTCCCAGTGGTCCTCTTCCATGTTGCCCAGCGCGGCGCCGATGCCGCCCTGGGCCGCGCCGGTGTGTGAGCGCGAGGGGTAGAGTTTGGAGATGACCGCGACGTCGGCGACTTCGGCGACTTGCATCGAGGCCATCAGGCCCGCGCCGCCGGCGCCGACGATGATGACGTCGTGCTTGTGATAGTGGGTGGGGCGCGCAGACGATGCCATGGCTCTCCTCCCGGCGGACGGCGGGTCATCCCGGCGCGACCGCCCGGCGCGCGATGCGCGGCGCACTGGCCCCGCGCGGGCGGGGCGCGGACGCGGCGGGCACGCACAACCCCGGTTCGGGCGGAACCGTACCGATGGTAGCACAGGCCGCGCGGCGGCGTAAAGCGCGGCGGGGCATGTATAATTGGGAGACACCGCCCGAGTTCGCCAGGCAGCGCGGCATCGGGGCGGCTTTGCATTTGCCCGCGCGCCACCTGCTGTTGCGAAAGGAGTGGGACGACGATGGATCGGAGCCGGATCCCGATGACCCCGGAGGGCCTGCAGCGCCTCCGCGAAGAATACGATCATCTGACCGGGACGGGGCGGCGGGAGATGTCCCAGCGGATCCAGGCGGCCCGCGAACTCGGCGACCTGCGCGAGAACGCGGAGTACGACACCGCCAAGAACGACCAGGGGTTGATGGAGGCCCGGATCCGGCAGCTCGAGGACATCCTGCGCCGCGCCGAGGAGATCGCGCCGGGCGCGAACGGCGCGCGCGTCGTGACGATGGGCAGCACCGTCAAGGTGGACTTCGACGGCGACGTCGAGACCTACACGATCGTCAGCCCGGTCGAGTCGAAGCCGCGCGAGGGCAAGATCTCTAACGAGTCCCCGGTCGGCAAGGCCCTCCTCGGCCACGCCGCCGGCGAGCGCGTCGAGATCCTGATGCCGAACGGCCGCAAGACGACCGCGCAGATCAAGGCCGTCGAGTGAGACGGCAGACGGCAGACGGCGGTAGCGAGCCGAGATCCGGGTGGGCGACGTGATTGTGGGCGGGGGAGGGGAGCCTGGCGGCTAAAGCCCCGGCACTCGGCCTCACGGCCACGAAGCCCGCCGCCGCGGGCTGGATCCCGCTCCCACCGCCACATGGACGGGTACACCCATAGCCTCGTAGGGGCCGGCCCCCGTGCCGGCCCGACTTCCCGGCAGATCGCCTTCTCGGAAGGGCGTTCCCACTCCATGCCGGGTGCCTGGCCGCATGGTCATCAGTAGGGGGCGAGGGCCGGCACGGGGGCCGGCCCCTACGAGCGGAGGGCGGCCGCCCGCGCCCGATGTCCCAGCCCGCGCCGGCGGGCTTCGTGGCGGCCCGCAGGCCGCCAATAGGCGCGGCTTCAGCCGCCAGCTCCTCGCCCCCGCCGCCTGGCGCGGTGAACCGCCCTCAGTCTGCTACTCCAGACTCCCGACTCTCGACTCGCCTCACCCCCGCTCGTCGCCGCTGATGCGCGGCGTGTAGCCGGCCTTGTGCAGCGCCTTGACGATCGTGTCGAGGTGCGCGTGGTCGACGACGGCGGCGGTGTCGGAGAGCCGCCGCACGACGTGGCGGCCCAGAGGGCCGGCGGCGACCTCCTCCAGCGTCGCGGCGTCGGCGCACTCCAACAGCGCCACGTTGCGGTAGACGCGGGCCAGCGGCCGGGTGGAGGCGCGCTCGCGCCGCGCCGCGGCGGCCGGCCGGTCGGTTGTGGGCATGTCTGCTCCCTGTTTGGAGTTGAGAGTTGAGAGTTGGTAGTTGATAGATCCCGCTGCGAACTGCCGTGGCTGCGGGAGAGTCGCTAATCACTATCAACTAACAACCATCAACTATGAACCCTCCTCGCCAAAGCGCACGCCGTAGCGGCCGCGCAGGTAGTCGTACATCCGGTCGGTGAAGGCGCGCGGCTCGGCGAAGCCGCGGAAGCCCTCGTGGATCTCGGAGAGTTGGATCATCAGGTTCACGTCGCCGTTGCGGTAATGGCAGTAGAGCGACCAGCGCTCGTCGCGCTCCAGCAGCGTGTAGTCGGACGCGAGGCGGTCCTGGTGCTGCCGCAGGTGCCAGTAGGCCGCCTCCAGGTCGTCCACGACGAAGCCGAGGTGGTGCCAGCGCGAGGGCACCGGGTCGCTCAGCGGCGCCTCCTGCGCGTCGAAGAGGAAGAGCGCCGTGTTGCCGGTCGTCAGCACCGTCAGGTGCGGATCGTGGCGCACCTCGGTCATGCCGAGCACGTCGCGGAAGAAGGTGCGCGCGTCCTCGCGGTCGGCCACCGTGATCGCCAGGTGGTCGAAGCCGAGGTTGCGCCAGGGGCCCGGCTGCCCGGTCAGCGGCTCCGTCTCCACCTGGAAGCGGGTCGTGCCGTAGTGGCGCACCGTCTCGCCGATGAACATGTCGGGGTAGATCGCCGCGCCGCCGGGACCGCGCAGCACCAGCCGGTGCCCGACGCGTTCGTCCTCCGGCAGCGCGTGTTCGAGCGCCTCGTGGAAGATCTGTCGCTCCTCCACGGCGACCGGGTAGACCCGGCCGCGCAACTCCAGTTCGATCGTCAGGGGCGCCGCCCCGGCCCGCTCGTCCGCCCGGTCGCCCACCGTCGCCATGTCTGTCACTCCTCGTCGTGTCGTGTCGCGCGTCGCAGCCGGGCCGCCAGGCCGTCCCCGACGATGCCGAGCAGGATCAGCCCGCTCGTCCGCGCGCTCGCCCGCACCGTCCGGCCCATCAGCGCGCCGTAGAACTCGCGGTCACGGCCGGCGCGCACGGCCAGCAATTGCCGCACCACCGGCGGCGCCGTCACCGTCGCG
>DASSSV010000358.1:0-3582 GCA_035708265.1 Thermomicrobiales bacterium
GAGGAGTTCCCCGAGCGCCTCGACGACGGCAAGACCTACACGGTGCAGTATTTCGAGCGCGCCCGCTTCGAGTACCACCCCGAGAACCCGCCCGGTCAGACCACCCTCCTCGGCCGCCTCGGCGCCGACCAGCTCGCGGCGATGGCGGCCTCCCTCACCCCCCGACCCCCTCGCCCAATGCTGGGCGAGGGGGAGCCGCCATCGTGCTGCCCGCGATCTTGAAGAGCGTTACACCGTTCAAATGGAGACCCCTCTCCCAGGATTGGGAGAGGGGGTGCCGAGCGGAGCGAGGCGGGGGTGAGGGCTTAGCCCACCACCGGCAACCCCGCCTGCTGCACCTGGCGATTGACCGCCTCGACATCGGTGGCGATGACGTCGCGCAGGGCGGCGAGTTGCCGGTCGATCCGGGCGGCGAGATCCTCGTAGACCTCGCGCTGCTGGCGGGTCGGCGCGGTGTCGGCGCTGTCGACCATGCCGGAGAGCGCGGCGAGGCGGGAGTTGAGCCGGCTGGGGTAGGAGAGCGGGCTGTCGGCCTTGACCTGGATCAGCGCGCCCTCGATCTCGTCCAGCCGCTTCTTGGCCTGCTGCGCCGCCTCCTTCACGCCGCGCGCCTCGGCGCGGTCGCCGGCGCGGCGCTCCCAGCGGTCGAGCTGCGCGCGCAGGTCGCGCAGGTTGTTGATCGCGTCGTGGGTCTCGGAGAGTTTGTCGCGGATCTGCAAGAGCAGGGCGAACTGCGCCTCCAGGTCGGCCTGGGTCGCGCCGAGGCGCGGGTCGGGCCGGAGCTCGAAGGGCGCGGTGGACGTCTGGTCGCCGACCGTCAGGCGCACCTGGTAACGGCCGGGCGGGACGACCGGTCCGGCCAGCGCGTCTTCGGTCGACTTGTCGCCGGGGACCTTGTGCGCCTCGGGGTAGCGGAGGTCCCAGGCGAAGCGGTTGAGCCCGGCCTCCTTCGGCACGCGCGGCTCGCGGTCCTCCTCTTCCTTCTTGTCCTTGTCCTGCGCCTCCGGCTTCGCCGCCTCCTCCGGCTTGCTCGTGAGGGTGCGGATCTCCTTGCCGTCGGCCGTGAGGAAGGTCAGCTTGACCTCGCCGGCCGGCTTCTCGGGGAGGGAGTAGTAGACGATCGCGCCCTCGGGCGGGTTCTGGCCGGCGTTGAGCGGGTGGCACTCCTTCTCGCCGTTGGGCTTCGTCCGCTCCACGTAGCCGTAGACGATCGTCCCGGCGTAGGTGTAGCTGATCTCCGGGGCCGCCTTGCTGCCGTAGCCCGGGTAGGTCTTGAAGCGGACGGTCGGGCGCGGCGGGAAGAGGCGCGGCGCGGCGAGGTCGGCGTTCGCGGCCAGCTCCCGGAGCGGCGTCAGGTCGTCGAGGACCCAGAAGGAGCGGCCGTGCGTCGCCGCGACGAGGTCGCCGTCCTTGACGAGCAGGTCGTGGACCGGCGCGACCGGCAGGTTGCCGCGGAGGCGCCGCCAGTTGCCGCCGTCGTCGAAGGAGACGTAGACGCCGGTCTCGGTGCCCGCGTAGAGGAGGCCGCGCCGCGTCGGATCCTCGCGGATCGTCCGGGTGAACTCGTCGGCCGGGATACCACTCGTGATCGCCTGCCAGGTCTGGCCGTAGTCGCTCGTCTTGAGCAGGTAGGGCTTCGTGTCGTCGTGCTTGTAGCGCGTGGCGGCGACGTAGGCGGTCGCGGCGTCGTGCGGCGAGGGCTCGATGATCGAGATGAGCGCCCACTCGGGCAGCAGGTCGGCCGGTGGGGTGATGTTGTCCCAGGACTTGCCGCCGTCCTTCGACAGATGGATCAGCCCGTCGTCCGAGCCGGCCCAGAAGACGCCGGCCTCGTGCGGCGACTCCGCCAGCGCGAAGATCGTGTCGTAGGCTTCCGCGCCGGTGTTGTCCTTGGTGAGCGGCCCGCCCGAGGGCTGCTGCTTCTCGGGGTCGTTGCGCGTCAGGTCGGGGCTGATCGCCTCCCAGCTCCCGCCCTGGTCGGTCGAGCGGAAGACGCGGTTGCCGGCGACGTAGAGCTCGTCGGGGTTGTGCTGCGAGAAGAAGATCGGGAAGGTCCACTGGAAGCGATACTTGAGGTCGATCGCGCCGTCGCCCATCCCGGTCGCCTCGGGCCAGACGGTGATGATGCGCTGCTGGCCGGTGCGGTGGTCGTAGTGGATCAGCCGGCCGTTGCCCGCGCCGCTGCCGATCGCGCCCGCGACGACGATGTCCTGGTCGTCGGGTTTCACCGCGATGTAGCCGCTCTCGCCGCCGCCCGGCTCGAACCAGTCGCCGAGGGTGATCGCGCCGAGGACCGAGGCGCTCGGCAGGGCGATGGCGGTGTTGTCCTGCTGCGAGCCGTAGACCTGGTAGGGGAAGCGGTCGTCGGCCGCGACGTGGTAGAACTGCGCGGTCGGCTGGTTGAGTTGCGTGGACCAGGCGCCGGCGCCGTTGAAGGTCACGCAGGCGCCGCCGTCGTCGCCGAGGATCATGCGCCGGGTGTCGGCGGGGTCGATCCAGAGGTCGTGGACGTCGCCGTGCGGCGTCGGGACCTGCCGGAAGGTCTTGCCGGCGTCGATGGACTTCCAGCACTGGTAGTTGAGCACCCAGACGGTCTCCGGGTCGCGCGGGTCGGCGATGATGTGCATGTAGTACCAGGCCCTGGTGCGGAGCAGGCTCTCCTCGGAGAGCCGCTGCCAGGTCGCGCCGCCGTCGTCGGAGCGGAAGACCGCGCCGTCCTCGGCCTCGACCAGCGCCCAGACCCGGCCCGACTGCGCGGGCGAGACCGCCAGCCCGATCTTGCCCAGCACGCCCTTGGGCAGCCCCTGGTTGCGCGAGATCTCGGCCCAGGTGTCGCCGCCGTCGGTGGACTTGAAGATCCCGCTGCCCTCGCCGCCGCTCACGAGTTTGTACGGGTAGCGCTGCGCCTCCCAGATGGCGGCGTAGAGGATGCGCGGGTTGTTGGGGTCCATCGAGAGGTCGATCGCGCCGGCCCGCTCGCTCCTGAACAGGACCTGCTCCCAGGTCTGCCCGCCGTCCTTCGAGCGGTAGACG
Source organism: Thermomicrobiales bacterium (assembly GCA_035708265.1). Lineage (GTDB taxonomy): Bacteria > Chloroflexota > Chloroflexia > Thermomicrobiales > CADCWN01 > DASSSV01. The sequence continues at coordinate 3,034 of DASSSV010000358.1, forward strand.
CCGCGCTCCTTGTTCGGCCCCCAGGCGTGCCCCAGCGCCGCGACATAGACGACGTCCGGGTTCTGCGGGTGGACGCGGATCTTGGCGATGTGCCGCGTCTCCTTGAGCCCGACGTTGGCCCAGGTCTGCCCGCCGTCGGTGGATTTGTAGACGCCGTCGCCGTGGGAGACGTTGCCGCGGATCGTCGTCTCGCCGGTCCCCACGTAGATGACGTTGCGGTCCGACGGCGCGACCGCGATCGCGCCGACCGCCGCGGTGTTGAAATAGCCGTCCGAGACGTTCCGCCAGAACGTCCCGCCGTCGGTCGACTTCCAGACGCCGCCCGCGCACGCCCCGAAGTAGAAGGTCGCCTCGTCCACCGGGTCGCCCGCGACCGCGACGACGCGCCCGCCGCGGTGCGGTCCGATGCAGCGCCACTCCAGCCCGCCGGCCAGTTTCTCCAGGTCAGCCGCCTGCGTTTCGTTCGCCATCGCTCCCTCCCATTTAGTCGGCAGACGGCAGTCGGCAGTAAGTTGATGGTTGATAGTTGTTAGTTCATGGTGGCGCGAG
>DASSSV010000359.1:0-5225 GCA_035708265.1 Thermomicrobiales bacterium
AAAAGGAGGATGGCGATGACGGTCGAGCGCCTCTACTAATCTCTGGCCACTAGGTCGGACACAGACGACACGACAGGCGCGAGGGGAGGCCGCGAGCCCGGCCTCCCCTCGCACATCCAGACCGATCACTTTCCGGGAGGATCGCATGAGCGCCATCACCGCCGAACGCGAACCGGCCGGCGTCGACTTCGGCAAACTGCTGGGGCCCTACCGGGTCTTGCGCGGCAACCGCGACCTGTCGCTCCTCGTCGGCGGCCAGGTCGTCTCCTCGTTCGGCGACTGGCTCTACATCACCGCGCTGGTCGTCCTCGTCTACACGCTGACCCACTCGGCGACGGTCGTCGCCGCGCTCACCTTCGTGCGGCTCCTGCCCTACGTCATCTTCCTCCCGCTCGGCGGCCACCTGGCCGACCGCTTCGACCGGCGCAGGCTGATGATCGGGGCGGACCTGGGGCGCGCGGCCTGCATGGCGGCGCTGCTGGCGGTCGGCTCGCGCGACACCGTCTGGGTCGCCTTCCCGGCCGTCTTCGCCGCGACCTGCCTCTTCGGCCTCTTCCGCCCGGCGCTCGGCGCGACCGTGCCGGCGGTGGCGGGCGGCGAGGAGACACTGGTGGCGGCCAACGCGCTGCTGAGCCAGATCGAGGGGCTCTCCCTCGTGCTCGGGCCCTCGCTGGCCGGCCTGCTGATCGTGCTCGGCCAGGAGCGGGTCGCCTTCGGCGTCAACGCGGCCACCTACGCCATCTCGGCGCTCACGCTCGCCTGCCTGCGCCTGCCGGCGCGGCGGGAGGAGCGGGCGACCGCGGGCGGCTGGCTGGGCGAGACGCTGGCCGGCTATCGCTACCTCTTCCGGGCGCGCGGCGGGACGCTGGGGGCGGTCACGCTGGCCGCGGCGCCGCTGTCGGGCTTCGTCGGGGCCTTCTGGACGCTGTCGGTCGTCCTCTCCGAGCAGACCTGGCACCTGGGCGGCCAGGGGGCCGGGTTCCTCAGCGCCGCCTACGGGGTGGGGGGACTACTCGGCGGCTTCGTCGTCGCGACCATCGCGAGTCGGGTCCGCTCGGCGACGAGTTACACCGTCTCGCTCGGCGCGGCGATCATCCTGATCGCGCTCTTCGGCCTGAGCCCGGCCGGCGTCTTCCCGCTCGCCGCGCTGGCGCTGATCGGCTTCGCCTGCGTGGTCAACGACGTGGCGAGCGCGACGCTGGTGCAACTGGGCACGCCGGACGAATTGCTCGGGCGCGTCTGTGGCGCGTTCGAGGCGACGATCATCGCGGCGATGCTCCTCTGCGCGGTGGCGGTCGGCCCGCTGATCGCGGCGCTGGGGCCGCGGGCGGCGGTAGTGGTGCTGGCGGCGGCGGCGCTGGCGACGGCGGCGGCGTGCGGGCCGCGGCTGCGGGGGCTGAAGTCGGAAGTATGAAATATGAAGTATGAAGTGACAAAACGGGTCCCACGAACTGCCGCGACGCTATGCGTCGTACCCCGTACTTCTCACTTCTCACTTCTCACTTCCGACACAGAGGGTCTTGTGGCCGTAGACGTTGAGCACGATCGTGTCGCAGTAGCGGGAGCGGGTGATGGTCTGCTGGGTGTAGACGTGGACGTGGCCGTGGAGGTGGTAGCGCGGCCGGAAGGTGCGCAGGAACCACCGGTAGGTCGCGAAGCCGCGGTGCGCGCGGTCGGGCCGGTCGTGGACCTCGCGCGGCGGCGCGTGGGTGACGAGGATGTCGAGGTAGCGGCCGAAGCGGAGGCGGTTGTAGAGGAGGGCGGGCATCAGGCGGGCGACCTGGCGCCGCGTGCCGAACTCGCCGTACTGGTTCGGCCCGTCGTTGTACCGCGGGGAGCCCGCCAGCCCCGCGATGAAGAGGCCGCGGACGCGGACGACGCGCGCCTGGAGATCCACGAAGGCCGTGCCTTCGTCCTCGTCGGCGCCGGGGCGCGGGTCGTGGTTGCCGCGGACGCCGTAGAGCGGCACGTTCAGCATGCTGACGATGTAGTCGAGGTAGGACGCCGGGAGGTCGCCGCAACTGAGCACGAGGTCGACGTCGCCGAAGCGGTCGCGGATGCGGTCGCTGTAGACGAGCCGATCGACCACGTCGCTGACGGCGAGGATGCGCGTTTGCATGGCGGCTCCCGCGGCGTCGCGGCGGGGCGGACGCCGCCCCGAGCGTATCCTGCGCGGGGCTCGGCCTCAATGCTCGGGCGGCGCCGCACGGTCGTGGCGGCCCTGGCGCGCCTCGTGCTCCTGACGGGCCGCCGTCAGGAATTCCTGGAGGGCCTCGGTCCAGTCCGGCTCGCGGCCGAGCCGCGCGGCGGCCTCGCGCCGGCGGCGGGCCAGGCGCGCGACCAGTTCGGCGCTGCGCTCGCCCGGGAAGAGGCGGTGGAGGCGGGCGAGGCGCATCCGCCGCGCCAGCGGCCGGAACACGGTGCTGTACCAGCGCTGCGCCGCCTCGCGCGGGTCGGCGATCTCGTGACGCCGGGCGAAACCATCGATCAGGGCGCGGAGCTCCTCGTAGGTCTCGGGCCGCGCCGCCCCGACGCGCGTCAGCCCGGTCGCCTGCTCGAAGGCGCGGCGGGCGTGGAAGAGGTCGCGCGCGGTGCGGTCGTGGACCGGCACGAACTCCGTCACCTGCGCGTCGATCTCCGGCTGGCCGAGTTGCCTGGCCGCGGCGACCCGCCGGTGGCCGTCGAGGACGTAGTAGCCGTAGCCCAGTTTGTACAACTCGACCGGCGGCAGCGGGCGGCCGTACTCGCCGGTGTGGACGATCGCGTTGAAGCGCTGCTGCTCCGCCTGCGAGGGGTGCCGCGGGCGGAAGTCGGGGCCGAGCTCGTCGGCGCGCCCGACGCTCCCGATGATCCGCGCGACGTCGACGGTGCGCACGCCGAGGCGGCGCGGCGCGAGCAGCCCGGCGCGCGTCGCGTCATCGGCGAAGGCGCGCACCGCTGGCTCGGGCGGGACGGCGGTGTCGGACGGGCGGACCAGGAGGACGGGGCAGGGCGCGCCGCGGACGATCGCCTCGGCGACGCTGCCCGGGCGCAGGCGCGAGAGAAGGTGCCGGACGGTGCTGCCGAGGATCAGGAGCGTCGCGCCTTCTTCCCGCGCGGTCGCCAGCACCGTCGCCGCGACCGGCCCGGTGCGCACGAGGGCGCGGGCGTCCAGGCCGGCCGCGCGCAGGCGGCTGGTGATCGTGTCGAGGTAGGTCTGGGCGCGCGCCTCCTCCGGCGAGACGCCGCTGTCGGCGAGGTCGAGGTCGTCGGCCGCGTCGGGCACCGCGGCGGGGGCCGCCTCGACGCGCCGCCGGCCGGGGAGGACATGCAGGAGCAGGACCTCGGCGTCCAGGGCGCGGGCGTACTGCTCGACGACCGGCAGTTTGGCCTCGCCCGGTTGCGAGAGGTCCAGCGGTACCAGGATCAGGTTGCGCGGCGCGGGTTCGCTCACGGGGCGTTCGCCTCGGCGGAGTCGTCGGTCGTCAGTCGCCAGTCGTCAGCCGTCGGTAGAGATTGAGGATCTTTTTCCGCCGCCTGCCGCCTGTTGCGCTCCTGCACGATTGGTGCCGCTGAGTCCTGAGTCCTCAGTGCGCCGCCAGTTCCTGCTCGGCGCGGCGGAGCGGCGGGTCGTCGCCGGAGGAGAAGTCGGCCGGGCCGAAGGGGACGACCGTGTCGGGTGTCACGCCGACGCCGTTGATCTCCTCGCCGTCCGGGCCGAGCACGCGCTCCTCGGTGATCTCCAGCGCGCTGCCGTCGGCCAGCTCGTAGAAGCGGGCGCCGCCGAGCGCGCCGGCTGTCTTTACGCCGATGACGCGCCCGCCGCGGTCGCGCGCGACGGCCGCGAGGACTTCGGACGAGGAGGCCGAGGCGTCGTCGGTGAGGACGGCGAAGGGCAGGTTCAACAACGGCACGCGCGTGTCCGGCTGGACCGGCACGCGCCGCCCGTCGGGCTGGATCGTCACGGCGAGCGGGCCGGTGTGCGTGAGGTGGCTGGCGATGTGGACCAGCGCGTCGACCGAGCCGCCCCCGTTCTCGCGCACGTCGATGACGAGCGAGCGGATTCCGCGCTGCTGCAACGTCGCCAGCGCGCTATCGAACTCCTCGCCGGCGTCGAGGCTGAAGTAGCGCAGCCGGAGGTAGCCGACGTTGCCGGGGAGGACCGCGACGTCGATCAGCGGCACCTCCACCTCGTCCACCGCGATCAGCACGGAGAGCGTCTGGCCGCCGACCGGGCGGGTCACCTCGACCGTGTCGCCGGTGCCCGGCAGGCCGACCAGCAGGTCGTAGAGGGCGCGGTTGTCCGCGTCCCGCCCGACGGCGTGGCCGCCGACGCGCTCGATGACGTCGCCGGCGCGCAGGCCGGCGCGGGCGGCGGGGCCGCCGCGGAAGACGACGTAGAGGTAGAACTTGCCGCTGGCCTCGTCGAGCGCGACCTCGAAGCCGGCGCTCGGGAAGACCGCCAGCCCGACCTCGTCGGGGTAGGCGCTCTGCCAGTGGCGCGGGTCGAGATAGGCGACGTGGTTATCGTTCAGGCCGTCGGCCATGCCGCCGACCGCGGCGCGCGCGAGGCGGGTCGTCTCGACGGCGCTCATGTCGGGGGCGAGCGCGGCGAAGCGCGCCGCGAAGGTGCGCCAGTCGGCCTCGCGGTCGCCGGTCAGCGCGAGCGGCGCGAGGGCGGCGTCGAGGTAGCGCCCCTTGCCGCCCGCGGCGACGGCGGACCAGGCGCCATCCAGGAGGGCGCGGTCGTCGACCGTCGCGCCGTCGACATAATGCAGGAGAAGGCAGCGGTACGCCTGCTCGACCGTGTCCACCGTGGCCGGCTGTTCCGGGAGCGGGCGCTGGTAGCCGGCGAGCCGGCAGGGCGTGTCGGCGGTGGGAACGAAGGCGCCCTTGCCGGGCGCCGGCGTCGCGCGACGGGCGACCGGCGTGACGACCGGCGTCTCGGTCGGCGCGGTCGTCGGCTTCGGCGCGGCGGCCGTGGCGGTGAGCCGGCCGGCGACCTCGGTCAACTGGGCGAGTTGCGTCGCACGGGGGAGTGGCGTCAGCGGCGGCGCGGTGTCGCCGCAGGCGACGAGGATCGCCAGCAGGCAGACCAGGCCGAGGATCACCGCCAGCCGGCGCCGCATCGTCTCTCCCCTCTCTTCGCCGCCCGTGCCGCGGCCGTCAGGCGGACATCAGTAGGCAGTATGGACCGACCGGGCGGTGGAGGGAATGGGCGAAAGGGGGGAGTCGCGGGCGGGACG
>DASSSV010000360.1:0-5352 GCA_035708265.1 Thermomicrobiales bacterium
CAGTCCCGTCTCCCCCGCGTTGCGGACGCGCAGTGCCTCGGCGCCGCGGTAGTGGGCGAGGGCGCCGGCCGCGAAGGGGACGACACCGTCCGGCGTGTCCAGTTCGCCCGCCCCCTCGACGACGTAGAGGAAGAGGTCGGAGACGCCGTGCCCGTGCGGCGGGAGGGCCTGGCCGGGCGCCAGCCGGATCAGCCGGACGTTGGCGTGGTCTCCCTCCATGAAGGGCCTGGCGACGAAGCGAGACGGGTTGTAGCCTTCAGCATCCTGAACGTGGATGACGTGCATCAGTTCCTCATGGTGGTACTCGTCGCGACGCCGCCGGTCACGACGGGCGGTCGGCCTCGCCGCCATCGATCCAGGAGTAGCCGGCCGTGCCGTCGAGGCAGCGGCGCTCCAGCGCCTCGACCGCCGTGGCCTCGGTCGGGCCGGTGCCGACGACGAGACGGCGGACCAGGCGCCCGGTCTCGTCCAGCGCAGCACCTTCGCCGATGGCGACCCACTGGCCCGGCGCGGGCTGATCGGTGTGGTACGCGCAGCCGCCCGGCGTCTGCCGTACGACGGCATCGGCGGCCTGCGGCGGGCTCTCGCGGCGTGCCATGGCTCCTCCTTCGCCGTGACGTGGGGGCGTACGCCCCCAGAGGTCGTCCCCCGGCCCCGATTCCCAGCGTAGCGCGCCGGCCAGCGCCGGTCGTTGCGCTGCGACAAAGAGCGCGCGGCCCCCGTCAGATCAGGCGCTCCGCCAGCAACTCGTGGGCGCGCAGCCAGGCGCGGTCGAGCTGGTCGGGCGCGAGGCGGACGACCGCGCGACGCGGCGCGGGCGCGAGTGCGGCGGCCAGCGGGTCGCGCGGCAGCCAGGCCACCGCCCACCCGGCCGCGTTGCGCGCGGCGGCGGCGTCCCGCGTGTACTCGTCCGCGTCGCCGCGCAGTCGCGCCGCGACGGCCGCGGCGATCCGGTCGGCGACGGGGTCGACCAGGCGATCCTGCGTCAGTTCCATGGCGTCAGCCCTCCCGCGCGCTCACTCGTGCGCGGCGTGGTCGTCGCCCGCCGCCGCGTCGTCGGCGTCGCGCGCGACGGTCGCCATGGCCTCGACGCTCCAGCCGAGCGCCGCGCCGAGCGCCGCCAGCCAGAGGAAGCTCCACTGGCCGGTGGCCGCCGCCAGGATGAGGCCGAAGACCAGGAAGGCCGCCGCGCCGCCGACGATGGGCAGCGGGACGGCCGGCCCGTGCCGCCGCGTCTGTCCGATGGTCGCCATGTCGTCGCCCTCCTTGCCGCGGGCGCACCCGCCCCGACTACGCCGGCCCCGTCAGCCGGCGGTGGACACCGTCCCTCCCAGCAGGCCGCGCAGGACGTCGTCGGCGCCGTAGGACGCGGCGCCGGCCGGCACGAAGCGGGCGAGCGCGGCGAGGTCGTCGCCCGCCGTCAGCAGGGCGCGCTCGAGGGCGCCGTGGCGCCGCTGGGGCAGGCCGATGTTGGCCAGGAGGGCGTTGCACAGGCACTTGCGCCCCACCGTCTCTGCCGCGTCCCCGCCCTTGCGGACGTAGTCGGCGACCGGCTCGGCCGGGCAGCGGTAGTCGAGCGTGCCGTCCGCGCGCCGGTAGGGCTGCCGCAGGTAGCCGAGGTCGCAGACGCGCACGCGCGCGGCGTACGCCGCGGCGTCGGCGTTCGTGCCCGCCAGTTGCACGACCTTGAAGGGGTAGCCGGTCGGCGAGGCGGCCGGGTCGGTGAAGACGCGCCCCGCGCCGCCGAGCGCGTCCGCGACGACCCGCGCCTTGAGGTCGGGCGCCAGGCCAGACTCGCGGCAGAAGGCGAAGGCCGTGCCGACCTGCACGCCCGCCGCCCCGGCCGCCAGCGCCTCCCGCAGCCGCGCGGCGCTGCCGCAGGCGCCGGCGAGCCAGAAGGGCGCGCCCAGCGCCCGGAACTGCGCCAGGTCCGCCTCGTCCTTCGGGCCGTAGACCGGCTCGCCCGCGGCGCTCAGGCGGAGCGGGCCGCGCGGCGGCGCGTTGTGCCCGCCCGCCGTCGGCCCCTCGACCACGAAGCCGTCGACGCGGCCGGTGGCCTTGCGCGCCAGCGTCAGCGCCAGGCTCGCCGCGGCGACGATCGCCAGGAAGCGCGGCCGCGCGAGCGGCGGGAGCGCCGCGGGCAGGAGGTCGCGCGGGGCGAAGCGCAGGGTGTGGTCCTCGCCCGGCGCGGCGCCGGCGACGTGCAGCCGCAGCGTCGCCGGCTCGTGCCGGGCGAGGCGGTCGAGGGCGCCGGGAATCTCCAGGGGGATGCCCGCGCCCATCAGGACGTAGTCGACCCCGGCGAGCAGCGCGCCGTAGAGCGAGGGCAGGGTGGGGAGCTGGATCTTCTCCAGCAGGTTGAGCCCGACCGGGCCGGCGTGGCCCTCCTTCGCCAGCCAGACCTCGGCGAAGTTCGCCACGACGGTCAGCTCCAGCAGCGCGGCGCGCGGCCGGGCGGTGTAGACCGGCTTGGCCCGGTAGGCGCGGCCGGGCGGGCGGCCGCCGGGGATGAAGTAGCGGTCGAGCACGCGCCGGGCCATCGCGGGGTCCGGGAAGTGCGCCAGCGCGCGGCGCAGCGCGCCGTCCGGGTCGCCGTCCTGCAGGCGGCGGGCGAGGATCGCGTCGAGCGCGGTGCCGGAGACGACGCCGAGCTGGCCGGCGCGCGCGACGGCGCGCGCCAGGCGCCAGTGCGACACGCCCGCGCCCATGCCGCCCTGGATGACGACCGGCCAGGGGGCGCCCGCGCCCGGCCCGCCCGCCGCCCGCCCCCCCGGCTCGCCCATGCGTCGCCCCTCCCTCCCGCCGCCCGGCAGCCCGCGCGCCGGCCGCCCCACCAGCATAGGGCGCGGCCGGCGGCCCGGAAACGCCTATCGGGGTGGGCCCCGCCCCACCCCGGCGGGTAGGTGGCGGCGGCATGCCGCCGGCGCGCGGTTGACCCGCGGCCGCCGCCCCGTTCATCTCGCCCCGCCACCCCGCGGCCGGCGCCGCGCACGCCGCGAGACCCGGTGGGGCGAGGACGTGCCCGGCGCAGCAGGTACCGCTTGCGCCGCCGAGCCAGGAGTGATAAAGGAACCATATGAGCAGGGCATATACGTATCTGGCGGTACTCGTCGGCGCGATTTGCGTCTATTTCCTCACGTATGGGTTCTTCTTTGGTCAGGCACGAACGGTGCGCAATGACGTGGTGCAAGGCGTCCTCATCGGCTTCGGGCTGGCGTTCGTCACGGCCCAGGCGTACGCGCGGATCAAGGCCACGAAGGTCAACGGCTGGGTCACCATGTTCGGACTCGGCGTACCCGGCAACGGCACGCTCTTGCGCGCCGCGCACGCCCAGCTCTTCCCCGGCCCGGTGACCGTGCCACGGGAGGCGATGTATTGGTGGACGAACGCGGATGGCGCCGGTCGTGCGCTCTCCGGGGCGCACGACTACATCCTGCACTTCCCGGCAGGCGGCCTGCCGCCCAACGACGCCTTCTGGTCGCTCACCATGGGGAATGCCAAGAACCGCTTTGTACCGAATCCGATCAATCGCTACAGCGTCGGCGATCACTCCGGCCTCGCGCACAACGCCGACGGCTCCGTCGACATCTACCTCCAGCACGCCGCTCCGGCCGGCCATGAGTCGAACTGGCTGCCCGCGCCCTCGGGCAACTTCATCCTCTGGCTGCGCGTGTACCTACCCGACGAGGCGATTCTCAACGGCACGTACAAAGTGCCGCCCGTTGCTAGAGTGAGCTGATGCCTCATGTGACGCTCGATCACGTACTGCTATTCGGCGGAGTCTGTGTTGCGACATGGTTCCTCGCCATCTACTTTTGGCCGCGCCTGCTCTTGTACGTGTACAAGAGGGCGCTCCTCGCTAAAGGGTTCGGCGACGGTCCCGTCCCGATCAATACGCTCTATACGCAGCCCCAAGCACTCTTTGCCGATCCCCTCCGCGTGTCGCTGCCACGCGGAAGCTCGAAATTGATGAGCTACGGTACGAACCGCGACACGCTCTACGTCGTCGGCTGGCTCGATCTTTCAAAGGGGCCGCTAATCTTGCACGTCCCGCACATGGCCGGCCGCTACTACAGCGTGCAGTTCACCGACCCGTCGAAGAACACGAATTTTGCCTACGTCGGGAAACGCACCACGGGAACCGAGGCCGGCGACTACCTCATCACAGGTCCAAATTGGAAAGGCCAGATACCGAGCGGCATCAAGCAGATCTCCTCGCCGAACAATTCGGTGCTCACGTTGGGGCGGGTATTCGTGGAGAATGAACGTGACGTCCCCACCGCCTACGGCCTGGCGAAGCAGATCCAGCTCACGCCGCTGAGCCGCTGGCACCCTGGCCAGTAACGCACCGACGCACCGTTGTCGCGCGCCGAGCGGCGCCCGCGTGGCCGGCGACACTGCGGCGCCCGCGATCGTCCGGAGCGTGCCGGTTGCCTGGCCCCGCCGATCCGCCGGCATCATGGCGAGGAGCCGCGGGGCTGGGCTCCCCGGCGTCGCGGCCCCGCCCGCGCGGAACGCCGGCGGCGTTTACCGCGCGCTTACCGGGCACAATCGGGCCGGGAACTCCGCTGCGTGATGCCTGGCGGGGTCCTAAACTGAAGCGCCGACGGAATCGGCATGGCGGGTGTGGGATGCTGTCGGGTTGCAATCCCGGCTGGAGGTGCTTCTCATCGCAAAGTCCACCTCCGTGGACTGAGCACAGCCAGGGCAGGGTATGGGGTTTCCACCAGCGCTTCAGTTGAGGATCGTTCCGCTTCTGGACCCTCGTAGAGGCCAAGGAAGGCGCTATGCCGCGTGTCCCCCACTTTCGCCTGCTCCGGGTACGAGGCTTGCGGTATGGGGACGAGAGCATTGCTATGCCACCAGGAGTAGAACATGAAGGTCCGTCGCCTCGATCACGTGGGGATCATCGTCAATGACCTGGCCGCCGCGAAGGATTTCTTCGTCGCGTTCGGCCTGGTGGTGCATGGGGAAATGGAGATGGAGGGCGCGCTGCTGGAGCGCCTCCTCGGGCTGGACGCCGCGAAAACGTCGTTTGTCACGCTGGGGCCTCCCGACGGCGGGGCCACGATCGAGCTCATCACGTTCCAGCAGCCGCCCAATGAGCAGACATCGCTGCGCGCGCCGGTCAATGCCGTGGGCATCCGGCATATCGCCTTCCTGGTCGAGGACCTCGACGCGGTGGTGGCCAAACTGCAAGCGATGGGGGCGGAACCCTTCGGCGAGGTGCAGCGCTACGAAGACAGCTACAAGCTCTGCTACGTGCGCGGCCCGGAGGGGATCATCCTCGACCTGGCGGAGGAGATCACCGACTCGCCACAGTAGTCGGCCGGTCCGCAGCGCCGGCCGCGC
>DASSSV010000361.1:0-2019 GCA_035708265.1 Thermomicrobiales bacterium
TCCTTCAGCGCGCCGCCGTAGCGCCCGACCGGCGTGCGCACCGCCTCAACGATCACCGCCTCGCGCCTCTCGCCCATCGTCGCACCCTCCCGCGGCGGCCCCGGCGTTCGTGCGCCGATGGCCGGTGTCCTCCATCACGCGCCATCGTATCATGGACCGGGAACGCCGGGCCTTGCCGGCCATCGCCGCAAGATCCAGTATCGGCGCGGCGGGGAGCGGTCGCGCCCCGGCTCGTCGCGACCGCGCGGGCAGCACGCGAGAGGGGAGGCAGACGTGGCGGACGACGAGCGCCTGACCCTGGACGCGCGGCCGGACGACGACGACCTGGAGTTCATCGACCGGCGGCTCGTCGGGCCGGACCTGGGGCGGCTGCCCGGAGATCGGCGTGCTCTGGGTGGACGAGGCCTGGCGCGGCCAGGGCGTCGGCGCGCGGCTGCTGCGGGCGGCGGAGCGGGAGGGCGTCGCCCGCGGCTGTCGCCAGGCGGTGCTGCACACCCATAGTTTCCAGGCGCCGGAGTTCTATCAGCGCCACGGCTACGAAATCGCCGAGACGCTCGACGACTACCCGCGCGGCCACCGGAAATATGCGCTCTGGAAGCGCCTCCCCTGATCGCGCGGCGCCGGCCGTGGCCCGCGCGGGTCGCCGCGCCCGAGCCATCGCGGACGGCCGATCACTCCCGCGCCCGGTCTGCCCCGCCGTGGTCCGCGGGCGAGCATGGCCGCCCGGCATAGAGGGCGACGATGCGCGCCGCGGCGTCGATGACCGCCGCGCGCAGTTCGGCCGGCGCGACGACTTCGAGGCGGTCGCCGAAGCGCAGCGCGTACTCGCGCGCCTCGTGCGGCGCGTCGAACTTCACCATGAGCGTGGTCCAGCCGTCGGCGTCGGGCGGGTCCTCGCCCTCGACCCGGCCGTAGAGCCCGACACCTCGCGCCGCCGCGACCGCGTCGGGCGCGACGCGCACGGTCGCGGCGTAGCGCTTGAGCGCGGTCTGGAACGCCGCGGCCGACTGCTCCCAGAAGCCCGCGAGGTCGAAATCTTTGGGGCGCGCGCAGGGCTCGTCGGTCGGCCGGGCGTCGGCGACGCGCGCGACGCGGTAGGTGCGCGGCTCGCCCTCGACCGCGGCGACCAGGTACCAGGCATTGCCCTTGGCGACGAGGCCGAGCGGGTCGACCAGCCGCTCCACGACCGCGCCGTCGTTGCGCCGGTAGGTCAGCGCGACCTTGCGCTCCTGCCAGACCGCCTCCTGGAGCGCCGGCAGGTGGGGCACGGCCTCCGCGGGGCGGTTCCAGCCGGACGTGTCGACGTAGACGCGCTGGCGCGCGAACTCGGCGCCGCGCTGGCGGCCGGCGGGGAGCGCGGCGAGCACCTTCGCCAGCGCCCCCTCGGCGGCCTGGCGCAGCCCGAGGTCGGCCAGCAGCCGGGCCGGCCGGGAGAGGAAGAGGGACTGGATCTCGGCCTCGTTGAGCCCGGTCAGGTCGGTGCGGTAGGCTTCCTGGAGCGCCCAGCCGCCGCCCGCGCCCCGCGCGGCGTAGACCGGCACGCCCGCCACGCTCAGCGCCTCCATGTCGCGCTGGATCGTGCGCTCCGACACCTCCAGCCGCCGCGCCAGCTCGCGCGCCGTCAGCCGGCGGTGGACCTGCAAGAGCAGCAAAATCGACAGCAACCGATCGGCGCGCATCGTTCCCTCCCTCGCCTTCCGCCCCCCATTCTACGCGAGAATATGACATGAGATGTCGCGACACGCCGCTATGCTAGGAGTGACGAGTGACGAGTGACGAGTGGCTGTCAGGCGTCACCCATCAGCCATCGGGAGATCAACTGACGACTGGCGACTGACGACTCGAAAGGAGCGGCGCGTGCAGTACGGGTTCGTCATCCCCAATGGGGACATCCACACGATCGTCGAACTGGCCGGCGAGGCGGAGGAGGCCGGCTGGGACGCCGTCTTCTACTGGGACGGGATCTGCATCGAGGGTGCGGGGCCGATGTACGACCCCTGGGTCGTGCTGGCGGCGATG
>DASSSV010000362.1:0-11096 GCA_035708265.1 Thermomicrobiales bacterium
GGGCGTGATGACGTTGTGGCCGGCGCAGAGGACCAGCGCGTCGAGCCCGGCCAGGTCCGCCCCCAGCCGCGCCAGCGCCGCCGCGACCACCCCGGCGTCGGCCACATCCAGCGCGCAGGTCCAGGCGCGGCGGCCGGCCGCGCGCACGTCCGCCGCGACGCCCTCCGCCCCCGCGGCGTCCCGCCCGTAGCAGACGGCGACGTCGGCGCCCTCGGCGGCGAGGAGCCGCGCCGTCGCCGCGCCGATGCCGCTCGACGCGCCGGTGACGAGCGCGATCTTGTCACGCAGGCCCAGGTCCATCGTCCCCCGCGCGCTCGACCTCGACGAGGTTGGTGTAGAAGGTCGCGCCGCCGCCCAGGTCGGCCTCGCGATCCGGCGTGAGGTGGTTGATGCCTCGGCCGTCGGGGAAGGCGCGCGGCCACCAGGTCGCCGGGCTGACGGCGACGCCCTCGCGGACGCCGTCGGTGACGCGCGCGTGGAGGAGGCAGGCGCCGCGGTCGTTGAATACCCGCACGCGGTCGCCGTCGACGATGCCGCGCGCCGCGGCGTCGGCGGGGTGCAGTTCGACCGTCGGGCGGCCCTCGCGCCGCGCCGGGGTCGGGTCGCCGTTGAAGGTCGAGTTGACGAAGTGGTGCGCCTTCGGCGAAATCAGCGTCAGCGGGTAGCGCGCGTGCAGCGCCGGGGTCGCCTCGGCCCCCTCGGCGAGCGGGGCGTGCGCCGGCAGCGGGTCGTGGCCGTCCGCCGCCATCCGCGCCGAGTAGAACTCGACCTTGCCGGACGGCGTGCCGAAGCCGCCCTGGGCGAAGGGGGCGAAGCGCCCGCGCTCGTCGGCCGGCAGGGTCAACTTCGCCCAGCCGTCGCGCAGCAGCCGCTCGCGCGTGATCCCCGCCAGCCAGGGGTGCTCGCCGGCGAGCGCCTGGTCGATCAGGTCGAGGTCGCCGTCGCGGAAGCAGGGCTCGTCGAAGCCCAGCCGCGCGGCCAGCAGGCGGAAGACCTCGGTGTTCGGCTTGCTCTCGCCGACCGGCGCGATCGCCGGCTGATTGACCTGCAGGTAGTAGTTGCCGTACGCCTTGTGCAGATCCCACTGCTCCAGTTGCGTCGTCGCCGGCAGGACGATGTCGGCGTAGGCGGTGGTGTCGGTGAAGTAGATGTCGTGGACGACGGTGAAGAGGTCGTCGCGGCGGAGGCCGGCCAGCACCGTCCCGCTCTGCGGCGCGGAGGCGACCGGGTCGGCGTTGTAGACGTAGAGCCCCTTGATCGGCGGGCTGTCGAGAGCCGTCAGCGCCCGGCCGAGCTGGATCATGTTGACGTGGCGCGGCGTCCGGCCGCGGAGGAGGTCGGGGCGCGTCAAGGCCCGCATGTTCAGCGGGAAGGCGCCGCTCGTGCCGATCAGCAGGCCGCCCGCCGCGTCGCGCCAGGCGCCGACGAGCGCCGGCAGGCAGGCGATCGTGCGGACGACCATGCCGCCGTTGGTGTGCCGCTGCATCCCGTACTGGAGGCGGAGCACCGCCGGGCGCGTCGTAGCGTAGAGCCGCGCCAGTTCCACGACCGTCTCGGCCGGCAGGCCGGTCAGGGCGGCGACGCGCGCCGGCGGGTACGCCGCCGCCCGCGCGCGCAGCTCGTCGAAACCGACCGTGTAGTCGCGGACGTACCCGGCGTCGTAGAGCCCTTCCGCGATGATGACGTGCATCATCCCGAGCGCCAGCGCGGCGTCGCTGCCAGGCAGGGGCTGGATGTGCCAGTCGGCCCGCTCGGCGGTGCGCGTGCGCCGCGGGTCGATCACGACGAGGCGCGCGCCGCGGTCCTGCGCCTCCTTGACGAAGGGGAGCAGGTGGGGGTTGGAGGTGACCGGGTTGGTGCCCCAGCAGACGATCAGTTTCGCGTCGGGGAAGTTCTCGGGGTCGGTGCCGTAGTTGCAGCCGAGCGTGTAGGCGTTGCCGGCCACCGCGGCGGCGACGCAGATCGTGCGGTCGAGGCGCGTCGCGCCGAGGCGGTGGAAGAAGCGGTAGTCCATGCTGGAATTGTTGAGCAGGCCGAGCGTGCCGGAGTAGGAGTAGGGCAGGATCGCCTCGCCGCCGTGCTCGGCGACGATCGCGCGGAAGCGCGCGGCGATCGTGTCGAGCGCCTCGTCCCAGGTGATCTCCTGAAACTCGCCGCTCCCCTTCGGCCCGACGCGCTTGCGGGGCGTCAGGACGCGGCGGGGGTTGTAGACGTGTTCGAGGTAGTGGTTGACCTTGGCGCAGAGGAAGCCGCGCGTGATCGGGTGCGTCGGGTCGCCCTCGACCTTGACCGCCCGACCGTCCTCGACCGTGACGCGCAGCCCGCAGGTGTCGGGGCAGTCGTGCGGGCAGACCCCGTGGACGACCCGACGCCCCACCACCGGCAACTCTTCCCGCATGGCCCCCTCCGTCCCGCACGACGATCCGCGGGAATGGTAACACGCGCGGGGGTGAAAGGGGCCGAGCGGGTACCCCTCCCGACGCCTATCGCCGACGCGCTCCCCGGCCCCTGCCCAAACGTGCTGGCAAGCGGTATGCTAGAGGCACCGATAGCCGGCCGGCGCGGGAAGGTGGCTCGCGATGCGCCCGTACGTCCTGACCTTCTGCACAGGGCGGGTGCTGCTGGCCCTGGTCGTCGCGATCAACGTCCTGGCGCGGTCGCCAGAGGGGGCGCAGCTCCTGCTTCTCCTGGCCGGCCGGGGCAGGCCGGCGCCGGCGTTCCAGCAGGTCGGCGGCGCGACCGTACCCGTCGCGCCGGCGGTGTCGCAGGCGACCGTCGCGCTGGCGATCGGCATCCCGCTCTTCGTCCTGGGCGGCGGGGCCGCGCTGCTGGTGACGCGCTTCGCGGCCTGGTACGCCCGCCGCTGGAAGGGGCCGGGGGAACGGTGAGGACGTGGGAGCGTGGGAGCGTGGGAGCGTGAGTTTTCCTGGCGCCGTCCTGCGCTCTCACGCTCAGCGAGCGAAGCGAGCCACGCTCCCACGCTCCCACGTAGGCGAGGGGGAACGATGGCGCCGCTCGGCATCGCGCTACTGGGGATCGCGCTGGGCCACGTCGCGGTGGTCCTGCCCTGGCGGCGGCGCGCGTCGGACGAGGCGGCGCGCCTGGGGCGCTGGCGCGCCGCGCACGACCGCGCCGAGGCGGCGCTCGCCGCGCACCTGACGCCGACCGAGCGCGCGCAATTGCGCCACGACGACTACCTGGCCGTGCCGAGCCCCGGGCACCCCGGCCGCGTCTACCGTGTGCCCCGCTGGGGGGAACTCGTCGAGGTCTACGAGCACGGCTACCTGACGGGACGGCTCTGCATCCAGCCGTCGTCGCGGCTGCCCGAGGCCGACGTGCTGCTGACGCACCTCCTGATGATCCGCGCCGACGAGGCGGGCTACCTGCGGCTGGCCAACGAGGCCCCGCCGCCCCACTGGCTCTAACCGCCTCCGGCACCCGTACGTACGCCGCCTCTTCACGGGGGCCGCGACCCTTGTCACTGTTCGCTTCGACTGGTAAGATACATAACGACACAAGTCAGGAGGACCACGCGACGGTGCGATCGTCGCTCTCCGGTTGGTTGGAGAACGCCCTTGAACGCACAGGTCCTGGTTCTCAACCAGAATTACGAACCCCTCAACATCTGCAACATCCGGCGCGCCCTGGTCCTGGTCATCATGGGCAAGGCCGAGGTGCTGGAGCAGAACGGCCTCGTGCTGCACACGATCGACCGCGATTTCCGCGCGCCGTCGGTGATCCGCCTCTCCGCGCTGGTCAAGCGCCCGCGCCCGCAGGTGAAGCTCACCCGCCGCGAGGTCTTCATCCGCGACAACTACACCTGCCAGTACTGCGGCCTGCAGACGCGCGACCTGACGATCGACCACATCGTCCCGCGCTCGCGCAACGGCAAGCACACCTGGGACAACCTGGTCAGCGCGTGCAAGGCATGCAACCACCGCAAGGGCGGGAAGACGCTGCAGGAAGCGCGGATGCGCCTCCTCCACGAGCCGTTCCAGCCGCGCGCCGGCGCCTACTACACCATCGAGCGCAAACTCCAGCACGACGTCTGTGAGGAGTGGCTCAAGTTCATCCCCGGCTTCGCACCGGTCGGCAGTTTCAGTGCCCACGCCAGCGGGGGGGACGGCTAGCGCCCGCGCGACGCCGCCCCGCCTCCCTGGCCCCGCGACCGCCGCGGGGCTTTCGTTTTGCCGCGAGCGGTCGGCGATCAGCCATCAGCAGTCAGCCATCAGTGGGCTTGGGGATGACGACGATGCGACGACACCGCGTACAATGCGCCGGATGCCGGCCAGCCATGCCGGTCGGGCCGCCGTGCCCCGTACCCAGCATGAGTCCCGGCCCCGCGGGAGGCGGGGCAGGACGAGTGACGAGTGACGAGTGACGAGCGAGCCGTCAGCAGTCAGCGATCAGCCTTCAGGAGACTGCTGATCGCTGATGGCTGATTGCTGACGGCTATCAGGAGAACGACGATGCTCGATCTGCGCTTCATCCGCGAACACCCCGACGAGGTCCGCCGCGACCTCGCGAAACTCCATACCGAGGCGCCGCTCGACGAAGTCCTGGAATTGGACGAGCGCCATCGCGCGCTGCTCGGCGAGGTCGAGGAGTTGCGCGCCGCGCGCAACGCCGGCTCGAAAGAGGTCGGCAAGTTGCGCGACGCGGCCGAGCGCGAGCGGCGCATCGCCGCGATGCGCGCGCTCGGCGACACGATCGCCGAGCGGGAGACCGAACTGGCCGTCGTCAGGACGCGGCTCGACGCGGCGCTCCTGGAGATGCCCAACCTGCCCGATCCCGACGTGCCGGTCGGCCAGGACGAGTCGGAGAACCTCGTCACGCGCTACTGGGTGCCCGACGGGGCCGGCGCACCCTCGGAATTGCGCGAGCCGGTGCGGCTGGACGAGTGGGAGGCGACGATCCAGCCCGCCTTCGAGCGCTATTGGCGCGAGCGCCAGGGCGCCGACTTCGCGCCCAAACCGCACTGGGACCTCGGCCCCGCGCTCGGTTTGATTGACTTCGAGCGCGGCGTGAAGGTCTCCGGCTCGCGCTTCTACTTCCTCAAGGGCCTCGGCGCCCGGCTCCAGCGCGCGGTGATCGCCTGGATGGTCGACCTGCACGTCGAGCGCCAGGGCTATACCGAGGTCTACCCGCCCTACCTCGTGCGCACCGAGGCGCTGGTCGGCACCGGCCAGTTGCCGAAGTTCGCCGACAACCAGTACCACGACGCGCCGTCCGACCTCTGGCTGATCCCCACGGCGGAGGTGCCGGTGACGAACATGCACCGCGACGAGATCCTGGAGCCGGGTACGCTGCCGCTCGACTACGTCGCCTACTCCGCCTGCTTCCGCCGCGAGCAGTTCTCGGCCGGCCGCGACACCCGCGGCATCAAGCGCGGCCACCAGTTCGACAAGGTCGAGATGGTCAAGTTCGCTGAGCCGGACGCGAGCGACGCCGCGCTGACGGCGCTGGTCACGGACGCCGCCGCGGTCCTCGAAGCATTAGAGATCCCCTACCGCGTCGTGCAGATGTGTACCGGCGACCTCTCGTTCACGGCCGCCAAGAAGCTCGACCTCGAAGCCTGGGCGCCGGGCTGCGGCGAGTGGCTGGAGGTCTCGTCCTGCTCGAACTTCCGCGACTTCCAGGCCCGCCGCGCCAACATCCGCTACCGCCCGGAGGCGGGCGCGCGCCCGGCCTACGTCCACACGCTCAACGGCTCCGGCCTGGCCCTGCCGCGCACCCTCATCGCGATCATGGAGAACTACCAGCGCCCCGACGGCTCCATCGCCATCCCTGACCCCCTGCGCCCCTACCTCGGCGGCCTCGAAGCCATCGCGCCGTGAGGGGGTAGGTTAGGGACGTTCACCGCAGAGGCACAGAGGACGGAGGAGAGGACGAGGAGAGAGAAGAAGTACTGAGTACGAGGTACGAAGGCCGAATTAACAGCCGGGTCACCAAGTATTCGTACTTCGTCGTTCGTACCTCGTACTTCCACCGCCCTCTCCGTGTTCTCTCTCTCGTTTCTCTGCGCCTCTGCGGTGAACGTTCCCCGGCCCGTGCTATGATGCGCCCATGACCGCCCTCTCTCGGCCCGACGAGCCGGCGCCGCCCCTGGTCGGGCGTGACCGCGAGCGGGCCGCGCTGCGCGACTGCCTCGCCGCCGCCCTGGCCGGGCGCGGCCGGCTGGTGCTGCTCGGCGGCGAGGCCGGCATCGGCAAGACCGCGCTCGCCGCGGCGTTCGGGCGCGAGGCGGCGGCCGGGGGCGCGCTCGTCCTCGCCGGCCATTGCTACGACCTGACCGAGACGCCGCCCTACGGCCCCTGGGTCGAGGCCCTGGCCGGGCTGCCGGCCGACCCCGAGCACCCGGCGTCGCTGGCCGGCGACGAGGCGGGGTCGGAGGATCAGGGGGCGCTCTTCGCGCGCGTGCGCGACCGCCTCGCCGCCGCGGCGCGCCGCCGGCCGCTGGCGCTGCTCCTCGAAGACCTGCACTGGGCCGACCCCGGTAGCCTCGACCTGCTGCGCTACCTGGCGCGCGGCGCGGCCGATCTCCCCCTCCTCCTCGTCGCGACCTACCGCGAGGACGAGGTGACGCGCCGCCACCCGCTCTTCCCGCTCCTGCCGCTGCTGGTGCGCGAGGCGGGGGCGCTGCGGCTCGACCTGCGCCGGCTCGCGCCGGTGGACGCGCGGGCGCTGGCGGCGGCGCGCTACCGGCTGGCCGGGGCGGACGAGGACCGCCTCGTCGCCTACTTGGCGGACCACGCGGCGGGCAACCCGCTCTACATCGGCGAACTGCTGCGCACGCTCGAAGAGGAGGGACTGCTGCGCCCCCGCGCGGGCGCCTGGGCGCTCGGCGACCTCGCGCTGGCGCGCGTGCCGCCGCTCCTGCGCCAGGTGATCGAGGCGCGGCTGCTGCGGCTCGGGGAGGGGGCGCACGAGCTGCTGTCGGTCGCGGCGGTGATCGGCCAGGAGGTGCCGCTGGCCCTCTGGGCGGCGGTCGGCGGGGTCGCGGAGGACGCGCTGCTCGACGTGGTCGAGGCGGCGGTGGAGGCGCGGCTGCTGGTGACGCCCGCCGACGGCGCCGACGTCGCCTTCGCGCACGCGCTGATCCGCGAGGCGCTCTACGAGGGCCTACTCCCGCCGCGCCGGCGGGTCTGGCACCGCCGCGTCGCCGAGGCGCTGCTGGCCCCGCCCGGCGACGGCGCCGCGCCCCCCGACCCCGACGCCGCCGCGTATCACCTCCAGCGCGCCGGCGACCCGCGCGCGGCGGAGTGGCTGATCCGCGCCGGGGAGCGCGCGCAGCGGGCCTACGCGCTGCTGACGGCGGCGGAGCGCTTCGACGCGGCGCTGCAACTGCTGGAGGCGCGCGGCGCGCCGGCCGGCGAGCGCGCCGGGCTGCTCTACCGGCTGGCGCGGATGTGGCGCTACGCCGACCCGCGAATGGCGCTCGCCTCCCTCGACGACGCCGCGGCCCTCGCCGCGGAGGCGGGCGACGGGGCGCTGTCGGCCTACATCGCCTGCTTCCGCGGCGGCCTGCGCTGCGCGGCCGGGGAGATCCGGCGCGGGCTGGCGGAGCTGGAGGCGGGCGTCGCGGCAATCGACGCGCTGGCCCCGGCCGAGCGCGAGCGGTTGCGGGCGGAGCAGGTCCGCCTCGGCGACCCGCCCGACGAGTACCACTACCGCGGCGCGCTGGTCACCTGGCTCGCCCTCACCGGCCGGTGCGCCCGCGCGCTGGAGGTCGGGGAGGGCGTCGTCGCCCGGCCACCGGCCGCGCGCGCGCCCGGCACCTCCGGCTACGCCAACACCTGGGGCGGGATCGCCAGCGCCCACACCGTGCTGGGCCAGCCGGATGAGGCGGCGCGGGCCTACGCGGAGGCCGGCGCCGCCTACCGGGCGGTCGAGCACCACTACCAGGTCGGTAACGTCCTCTTGCTGGAACTCTACGAGGTGGCGCTGCCGTACCGGGCCGACGACCCGGTCGGGCGCCGGCGACTGGCCGAGGAGGCGGAAGCGGCCTGGGCGCGGGCGAGCGGCGCGCTGGCCGACCTCCCGCCGCGCTTCGCCTGGCTGCCGCTGCTGCTCGTCGAAGGCCAGTGGGCGGAGGCCCGCGGGCTGGCCGAGGCCGCCGCCGCGCCCGGCGGCCGGGCCAACTGGCGCCCCTTCGCCAAGAGCCTGCTGGCCCTCCTGGCGCGCGAGGTGGGCGAGCCCGACCTCGCCTGGCGGCTGGTGCGGGAGCACCTGCCGGCCGGCCACGCCACCGCGCCGGGCGACGCGATCCTCCTCGACTCCCTCCCGCTGCTGCGGCTGGCGGCCGCGCTCGCGCTCGACGCCGGCGACCTCGCCGCAGTCCGGTCCTGGCTGGAGGCGCACGACCGCTGGCTGGCCTGGAGCGATGCGGTGCTGGGTCGCGCGCAAGGGCACCTGGGCTGGGCCGCCTACCACCGCGCGGTCGGCGAGGTCGCCCCGGCGCGCCGCCACGCCGAGCGCGCGCTGGCGCTGGCCGGCGACCCCCGCCAGCCGCTCGCCCTCCTCGCCGCCCACCGTGCGCTCGGCGAACTCGACGCCGCGGCGCGTCGCCACGACGACGCGGCGGGCCAGTTCGCCGCCGCGCTGGCCCTGGCCGACGCCTGCGCCGCGCCCTACGAGCGCGCCCTCACGCTCCTGGCCCTGGCCGAGTCGCGCGCCGCGGCCGGCGACCGCGCGGCCGCCGACGCGACGCGGGACGAGTCCCGCGCCCTCCTCGCACCGCTCGGGGCCAAGCCGGCGCGCGCCCGCGCCGACGCCCTCGCGGCGACCCTGGCGAGCGTCCCCGCGGCGCGCGCGGCCTACCCCGCCGGGCTGACGGCGCGCGAGGTCGAGGTGCTGCGGCTGGTGGCCGAGGGGCTGACCGACGCCCAGGTGGCCGAACGCCTGTTTTTGAGCCCGCGGACGGTCAGCCAGCACCTCCGCTCGGTCTACAACAAACTCGGCGTCTCCTCCCGCGCCGCGGCGACCCGCTTCGGCGTCGAGCTGGGCCTCTGGTAGCCGCTCTGCCCTCGTTCGTTCGCCCGTACATACATCTTCCCGGGCCTGCGTAGGATTACGCAGGCGGCCCATCGTGCCGCGCCCGCCGCCCCCGCCGCCGATTGCGCAGGACTGTCGATGTGCCGGCCTCCGCCGAAGCGTAAAGTGAGACTGTGACGAGATGGATGGTCACGGTAGCGACGGAAGGAGCCTCGACGGTGGGCAACTGGAATCCGGAAGTGATGTTCGAGATCGGTCAGGCGGTGTATCAGGAGCGGCTGGCGCGGGCGGAGGCGGCGTCGCGGGTGCCGGCCCTGGCTGGTGGTCGGTCGCCGCGGGTGGCGCTGGCGACGGCGCTCGTCACTCTGGCCCGCGCGGTCGCCCCTGCGCCCACGGCGGGCGCGCGGCCGCGGGCCGCGGCGCGCTAACGCGGCGAGTGTGAACATCGATGGAACTGCTGACGATCGTCGCCGCGCTGGTGCTCCTCGACGTCGCCGCCCTGCGCTGGGGCGCCGACAGCCGCGCTGGCGCGCGAGGAAGTAGCAATACGGGCGGCATCCTGCCGCAAACCGGCAGCGGCGGCGCGACTGGCGCTGCGGCGGAGACCGCGGCGAAGAAGGGGGACGAGATGATCAACGTGTTCGAGCTGGAGCAGCGGGTCGCCTGGCGCGCGGCCGATGAGGAACGGCGGCGCGCGAGGGCCGCCCTGCTCCGCCAGGCGCGGGCCGCCCGCCGCCCGCTCTTCCGCCAGCGGCTGGCGCGTGTCTTGGTCGCGCTGGCCCGCCGCCTCGACCCGGCCGCGGGATATCCCGCGGCCGGGCGCGCGCTTTGCCCTGTCCCCAGCCAAATCCTCTAACGCTGTCGGAGGGCATGCCCCGCCGCCGTTCTCCCGGTCAGCGAAAGTGGGCGATCAGGAAGTCGGCGGATTGGTCGATGACCTCCGTCGCCTGGTCGTATGTCCAGGCGCTGTGCGGCCAGCCTTCAAGGATCTCGGTCCGCTGGTGCGCCTGCCGCGCGGCGAGGAGCGCCTGCCGGTTCTCGGCCGACACATAAGCGTCGTCGGAGGCGAGAAAGACGAGCGTCGGCGCGGTGATGGCCCGAAACCGGCCGACGATGTCCGCGTCGTGCGCTTCCCGCCAGTAGCGCGCTTGCACCCGCTGCCCCTCTTCCTCGGTCCACTCGCCGGTGGGCGGCATCGCATCGACCGAGGGATCGGGCACCCAGGCCACGACGGACGTGACGAGGTCGCCGAGGTCGCCGGCCGCGGCCAGGACGGTCGCCCCGCCCATGCTCTGCCCGAGGAGCGCCACCCGGTAGCCGGCCTCGCGGTAATCGCGGGCGAGCGCCTTCGCCGTCGTGATCCAATTGTCGAAGGACGAATCGAAGAAGTCCCCCTCCGAGTCGCCGCTGCCATACTGATCGAAGCGCAACGCGCAGACGCCGCGCCGCTGGAGGTGGCGCGCGAGCCGGACGAAGAAGCGGCGTGGGCCGATCTTGCTGCCGAGGAAGCCGTGGCAGCAGATGACGACCCGCTTGCCCGGTGCGGCATGGAACGCGGCCGCGATCTGGCGGCCGCCCACCTCGATGAAGCGCAGTTCCTCGCGATGCCGGTCCATCGAACCGTACTCCTTCCACGCAGGCGGTTGCACTTAGCTGGCGGGGAAGCGTGCCGAGCCGGCGGAGGGACTATCACTGTTGGCCGCCGAGGAAGCCGCGACCGTCGCCGCGACGGAGGAGGAGCGCCAGGTCTACCGCGATCTGGCCGCGCGACTGGCCGCCCTATCGCCCGACCACCTCCAACTGATCGTGCCCGACGGCGAGCAGGTCGCCCTGCCTCCCGCCTTGACGGGCCTGCTGCGCGAGGCCGCGGCCCTGCTGGCCGCGCACCTGCTCGGCGTCTCCCGGCAGGACCTTGCCCGGCTCCTCGACCGCGGCGCGTTGCCGGCACATCGCGTCGGCACCCACCGGCGCATCGCCTACGCCGACCTGCTGGCCTATCGCCGAGACCGCCGCGCGTGCGCGGGCGGACCTGGATGAACTCGTGCGCGCGAGCGAGGATCTGGGGCTGTATGACCAGCCCGCCGGCTAGTTCTTCAATTGCG
>DASSSV010000363.1:0-4285 GCA_035708265.1 Thermomicrobiales bacterium
CGGTGGACCGCGAGCGCGCCTTCTACTGGGAGGTCATGGGCAACTTCCAGTGGGCGCTCGGCGCGCTCGGCCAGGCCCGCCGCCACCTCAGCGGCCAGGAGCCGAGCATCGAACTCGCCGCCCTCGGCCGCATCGCCGCCGAGATGGAACTCGAACTCCTCGATCTCATCGGAGGACTCAGGACTCAGGACTCAGGACTACGTGGGCCCTTGCCATGCGGTGAGCACTCGGTATCCACAGCGTCATCTACTGAGTCCTGAGTCCTGAGTCCTGAGTCCTCGCGACCGGAGGGAGCGATGCAAGATCGGCCGACGGCGACGGAGTTACTTGGCGCGGTGCGCGACTTCCTCCAGGGGGAGGTCGTGCCGGCGCTGGGGGAGCACCGGCTGCGGTTCCGCGCGCTGATCGCCGCGAACGTGCTCACTGTGGTCGAGCGCGAGCTGGCCGGCGAGGAGGGGCGGCTGCGCGCGGAGTGGCAGCGACTCGGCGCGCTCCTCGGCGCGGAGGACGAAGCGCCGCCGGACACGCTCGACGCCCTGCGCGCGGGCGTCGACGAGCGCAAGCGCGCGCTCTGCGCCCGCATCCAGGCCGGCGAGGCCGACGACGGCCCTTGGCGCCTCGACGTCCTGGCCTACGCGCGCTGGGCGGTCGAAGAGAAGTTGCGCGTCGCCAACCCCCGCTACCTGCAGCGAATGACGAATGACGAATAGCGAATCGTCGTCGGAGGAGCCGCGGCCCATGACCAGTGAGGGTCCCACTCATCGCTCGTCGCTCATCGCTCTTCGCTCGCCTGGTCACTCGCGTCGGCGCGTATACCTGATGCGCCACGCCGAGGTGAGTTACTTCGACGGGGACGGCAAGCCCTATCGGCCGCATACCGTGCCGCTGACGCTGGCCGGGCGCGAGCAGGCCGCCGCGGCGGCGCGCGCGCTCGCGCCGGTGCCGCTCGACCGGGTCGTCGTCAGCGGGTTGCCGCGCACGCTGGAGACGGCGGCGATCGTCGTGGGGGAGCGGCCGCTGACGCCGGAGGTCTACCCCGACCTCCGCGAGATCGAGAGCGGGCGGCTCGCAGACATCCCCGAGGCGGACCGCGAGGCCGCGATCGCGGGCGCGTTCGTCCACAACCTCGGGCGCGAGACGCGCTTTCTCGGCGGCGAGACCTTCGGCTCGCTGCTCGACCGTGCCGTGCCGGCCTTCCACGCCCTCTGCGCGCAACCCGGCTGGCGGCACCTCCTGGTCGTCGCGCACGGCGGCGTGAACCGCGCGCTGCTCCTCGATGCGCTCGGCGCGGGCGTCGCGTCGTTCGGCGCGCTCGAACAGGACCCCGCCTGCATCAACATCGTTGACGTCGAGGACGCCGGGCCGGGCGGCGCGCCCCCGCGGACGATCGTGCGACTCATGAACTATACGCCGTACAACGAGCAGAAACTCGGGCTGGAGTTGACGACGATGGAACAACTCTTCCGGGCGTATCGGCCGGGGTAGTGGGTACGGCCCTCCCCCCCGGCCCCCGCTCCCAATGCTGGGAAAGGGGGAGATCTCTGGATCGGGGATTCCTCCATCTACCTGGCTGATGGCCTGGAAGAGCAGCACCTTGTCTACATAGCGGCCTCTCCCCTCTCCCAGGATTGGGAGCGGGGGGTC
This sequence comes from Thermomicrobiales bacterium, assembly GCA_035708265.1. Lineage (GTDB taxonomy): Bacteria > Chloroflexota > Chloroflexia > Thermomicrobiales > CADCWN01 > DASSSV01. The sequence continues at coordinate 1,645 of DASSSV010000363.1, forward strand.
GGGGGGTGAGGGCCAGGGAGGTGTTGCGATGCCCGACGAGGATGCCGGCGCGGTCTACCGGGCCGAGTTGACGCCGCTGAGTTTCCTCCAACGGAGCGCGGCGGTCTACCGCGAGCGCGTCGCGGTGATCGACGGCGAGCGCCGCCTCACCTACGCCGAGTTGGGTGAGCGCGCCGCCCGGCTGGCCGGGGCGCTGCGCGCGGCCGGCGTGCGGCCGGGCGACCGAGTAGCTTTCCTCGCGCCGAATAGTCCCGCGCTACTCGAAGCGCACTACGGCGTGCCGCTGGCCGGCGCCGTCCTGGTCGCGCTCAACACGCGCCTCGCGCCGGGGGAGGTCGCGACGATCCTCCGGCACTCCGGCGCGCGGCTCCTCGTGGTGGACGACGAGTTGCGGGCGCTGGCCGCGGGGGCGCCCGAGACGGTCGAGACGACGGTGACGATCGGCGGCGCGGGGAACGGGTACGAGGCGTGGCTGGCGTCGGCCACGCCCTATGCGCCGGCGGGGCCAGTGCCGTCCCACGAGGAGGACCTACTGGCGCTCGACTACACCAGCGGGACGACCGGGCAGCCGAAGGGGGTGATGTACAGCCACCGCGGAGCCTACCTCACCGCGCTGGCGATGGCGCTCGAATGCGGCCTCAGCCCGGCGAGCGTTTACCTCTGGACCCTACCGATGTTCCACTGCAACGGCTGGTGCTTCCCCTGGGCCGTCACCGCGGCGGGCGCGACGCACGTCTGCCTGCGCCGCCCCGACCCCGACGCCGCCTGGGCCGCCATCGCGCGCCACGGCGTCACCCACCTCTGCGCCGCGCCGACCGTCCTGATCGGGCTGGCCGAGCGCGCACCGGCCGGCCGCGACCGCGCGGCGCGCCCCGTCCGCGCGGCCACTGGCGGCGCGCCGCCCTCCCCGACGCTCCTGGCGCGGCTGGAGGAGGTCGGCGTCGAGGTGACGCACCTCTACGGCCTGACCGAGACCTACGGCCCCTCGGCCGTCTGCGCCTGGCACCCCGAGTGGGACGCCCGCCCGGCCGGGGAACGCGCGGCGCTGAAGGCGCGGCAGGGCGTCGGCAACGTCTGCGCCGGTCCCATGCGCGTCGTGGACCCGGAAGGGCGCGACGTCCCAGCCGACGGCGCGACGATGGGCGAGGTCGTGCTGCGCGGCAACACGGTCATGCGCGGCTACTACCGGCAGCCGGAGGCGACCGCCGACGCCTTCCGCCACGACTGGTTCCACACCGGCGACCTCGGCGTGATGCACCCGGACGGCTACATCGAACTGCGCGACCGCGCCAAGGACATCATCATCTCGGGCGGGGAGAACATCGCGACGATCGAGGTCGAGCAGGTGCTGGCCCGCCACCCGGCCGTGCTGGAGGCGGCGGTCGTCGCCACGCCCGACGAGCGCTGGGGCGAGCGGCCCAAGGCGTTCGTCACCCTCCGCCCCGGCGGGAGCGCGACCGCGGGCGAGCTGATCGCCTTCTGCCGCGACCGCCTCGCCCACTTCAAGTGCCCCGACGCCGTCGTCTTCGGCGACCTGCCGAAGACCTCGACCGGCAAGATCCAGAAGAACGTCCTGCGCGCGCGGGAGTGGGCCGGGCGGGAGCGCGGGATCAACTGAAACTCAAGGGGACGAGAGGCGTCCTGTCTCAGGGCATAGCCTTGAGGCAATAGCGAGGGACGCCCTCCCAGCTCTCGTGCGTGAGGATCAGCGTCCAACTGAAGTCTGTGGCTGCGATGTAGATGTCCTCCGGCAGATATGCCAGACCGGCGATCAGATCACGGTAGCGCAGCTCAAGAACGGCATTCTTTTGATACTCCCAATAATCCTTGACGACGATCTTCTCGCTGCTGTGGAGATCCCAGAAAGCGTACACCGTTTCGTTCCACATCGCGGGATTGCGCAAGACGGCCTTTTCCGGAATCATCTGCGGGTGCTTCAGCGTGTCCCACAGATATCCGGAGTAGTAGACCCCGTCGCTGTACTGCCTGAGGGTCGCGATCGAGTCCCGGTAGTATGCCGAGGTGACGTCGACAAACGTGTCGATGTAGCGCTGTCTGATGCGCTCGGCATCGTCGCTAGGCAGGATGGTTACATGTTGCTTGAAATCCTCGAGCGAGCGCAGATGGATTGCTCGCGATTGTCGTAGCAGCGAGCAGCGAGCGACGAGCAGGCACCGCTGCGTCCTGCTCGTCACTCGTCACTCGTCACTCGTCACTCGTCGCTCGTCACTGGGCCGGTGTGCCACACTCCGGGGAGTACTGTACACAAAATGGGAGACACATTGCCCGCCGAGCTGGTCCTGACCTGGACGGACGCCGAGGCAGATCCGGCCGCCGACTGACGGCGCGTCGTCACCCGTCCCGTTGTCTCACCGCGGCGCCCACACCGGCGCCGCGGTGACGCCTGGGCCGATGCCGTTCGGTCCAGCGCGTCTTGCACAGCGGACTACAGTACTGCCGGTCCGCCCGGCCTTCGGTAATCGCCCTGCCACACTCCTTGCAGCGTGGCTCCGGCCTGCTCTCGCCGCTGATTTCGAGCGCGAAGAGGGCGTAGAGCGCAGTCAAGAGCGAATCGGGTTGGAAGTAGAGCGAACAGGTAGGCGGCAGCAGCGTTGCGTTGACGTGGCCACGCAGCCGGTGG
>DASSSV010000364.1:0-9616 GCA_035708265.1 Thermomicrobiales bacterium
GGGCGTGTGCCTCGTGCCGGCACCGTCATCGCGCAACCCGCCCTCGCCAAGACCTACCGAACGCTCGTCACGGGTGGCAAGGACGCCTTTTACCACGGCCCAATCGGTCAGGAGATCGTGCGAACGGTTCGGGCCAAGGGCGGCTTTCTGACAGAACAGGATTTGGCCGATTTTACGCCGGAATGGCAAGAGACCGCCTGCACCACGTATCGCAGTTACGACATCCATTGCCCGCTCCCGCCCTGTAGCGGTATTCAATATCTGGAAACGCTCAACCTGATCGAAGAGGATGACCTCAGCGCGATGGGGCACAACAGTCCCCGCGTGATCCATCTGTTCGCTGAGGCGATGAAGCTCGCGGTCGCCGACCGGATCGCGTTCTCCGCCCGCCCGGATGTGCCGACGGCCGGTCTGCTGTCCAAAGCGTATGCGGCAGAGCGCCGCAAGTTGATCGACCCGGACCGCGTTGCCGCGAGCGAAGGTGATCGTTTCGACCAGCGGCTTACCGGCACGGGCATCGTTCAACCGGGTGAACCCGGCCTCTCCATTCCTGAATGCACAACGCATTTCGATGTGATCGATGATGAGGGCAACGCGGTTGCGATCACGCAGAGTCTCGGCGACGGTTTCGGCTCCGGGGTCATGGCGGGCGACACCGGTATTATGCTCAACGACTTCTGCTACTGGTTCGATGTCGACCCGGCCAGCCCGAACGTGATCGCGCCGGGGAAGAAGATCGAGATGTGCATGTCGCCGGCCGCGGTCTTCCGCGACGGCCGGCTCTGCATGGTCATCGGCACGCCGGGGTCGTTCGGCATCCTCGAGACGACCCCGCAGATGCTCTCGAACGTGCTCGACCACGGCTACAGCATCCAGGCGGCGATCGAGGCGCCCCGCTTCCGCACCTACGCCGGCACGGCGCTGGACGTCGAGGGGCGGGTGCCGGCCGCGGTTCGCGCCGAACTGGCCCGCCTCGGCCACGACGTCCGCGTGCTCGAGGACTGGTCGTGGCTCGTCGGCGGCGGCCAGGGGATCATGATCGAGCCGGGGAGCGGCGCGCTGCTCGGCGGGGCCGACCCGCGGCGCGACGGCTACGCGCTCGGCTGGTGAGCGGGCCGGGCCGCCCGTGACACGGCGCCCGGTCTCGTCGTCTTCACGTGATGGGGGCGCCGCGCGGTGCCGTTCACGAATCCGGGTGGTGACGAACTGAGGAACGCAGGAACCGAGATGCCGGCAACGATCACCGAGCCGGTCGTCGTCATGGGCGGCGGCACCGGGACGTACACGATCCTGAGCAACCTGCGCCGGGCCATCGGCGAGGGGCTGCTGACGTCGATCCACACGACCGCGGACAGCGGCGGCAGTTCGCGCAAACTGATGGACGAGTTCGGGCTGCCGATCCCGATGGGCGACCTGCGGCAAGGGCTGGTGGCGCAATCCCGCCACCGCCGCCTCTGGCGCGACCTCTTCGCCTACCGCTTCGCGCGCGGCGAGCCGGATAACGGCGCGGGCGGGATCGCCGGACACAGCCTCGGCAACCTAATCCTCCACGCGCTCGAAGCGCTCAACGGCGGCGATCTGCTGGAGGCGCTGGACGACGCCGAGGAGATCCTCAACACCGTCGGCCACGTCGTCCCGGTGGCGCTCCAGCACACGACGCTCTGCGCGACGCTGGAGGACGGGTCGGTGATCTGCGGCGAGGACAGCATCGACCGGCCGGGGCCCGAGCCCCGCGCCCCGATCCGCCGCATCTACCTCGACCCGCGCCCCGCCGTCACGGTCCGCGCGCGCAAGGCGCTGGAGCGCGCGGCCAAGATCGTCCTCGGCCCCGGCGACCTCTACACCAGCATCCTGCCGACGCTGCTGGTCGACGGCGTCTGCCAGGCGATCGCCGACTCCGAGGCGGAGGTGATCTACATCGTCAATCTGATGACCAAGCGCGGCGAGACCGACGGTTATCGGGCGTCCGACTTCGTCCGCGTGCTCAGTCGCTACCTCGGGCAGCACCCGGACACCGTCGTCGTCCACACCGAGGGCCACGCGCCCGAACGCCTCGCCCAGTACGCCGGCGAGGGCGCGGCGCCGGTCGAGCCCGACGTCGACGCGGTGCGCCAACTGGCCGCGCGCGTGCTGACGGGCGACTTCGCCACCGAGCAACACCTGATCCGCCACGACGCCGACAAGGTCATCGGCGCGCTCTGGCCCTGACGAGTCGGCAGTCGGCAGTCGGCAGTCGGCAGTACCGGCTCACTGTTGCTGACCGGGTCGGCCTGCGGAAGCCGCCACTATCGTCTATCGTCTATCGTCTCGAAACCCACCGGCTGCCGCGCACCGAGAGGCGCCAGGGGAGCGAGACCCAGGGCTCGCCGGCGAAGGCGATGCCGACGCGCGGGCCGGCGACGATGTCGGCGTCCGGGACGCTGAGGCCGCGGTCCTCGATGCGGAGCGTGTCGCCGGTGAGGTCGGCGCCGTCGAGGCGGCGATCGATGCCGAGCGCGCGGCAGAGGAGGCCGGGGCCGTTCGTCCGCGCGTCGACGCCGCCGAGTGGTTCGAGCGCGCGGATCAGGATCGCGGCGGGGTAGCCGACCGGGCCGGTGACGACGTTGCAGCAGTGGTGTAGGCCGTAGATGAGGTAGACGTAGGCGTGCCCGGGCGGGCCGAACATCGTCCGGGCGCGGCCGGCAGGCCCGGAGCGCGCGTGCGAAGCGCGATCATCCGGCCCGTCATAGACCTCGACCTCGACGATGCGCCCGGCCCGGCAGCCCTCCGGGCCACGGTGCGCCAGGACCATGCCGAGGAGGTCGCGCGCGACGGCCAGCGCCGGCCGGTCGTAGAAGGCGCGCGGCAGCGGGCTATTCGGCGAGGAGGTCATTCAGGATGGGGCGATTGCGCTCCACGAGGCGCAGCAACTCGTCGTAGCGGGCGCGCTGCGCCGGGGACAGCAGGCCCTCGGCGGCCCATTGCTTGAGCTGATACACATGGTCCTCGCGGATCGGCCACTCGAGGACGAAGTCCAGCCGGTCCAATTCCTCCCACTCTTCCCACTCGCCGACCAGATCCGGCACGTTGTTCCACTCTCGAAACAAGTAGTCGAGGTATCGGTCGATGCGTTCCCGAGCGGTGCGAATGTGGGAGACTTGGGCCATAGCGCCTCTTGGGTGATGCTCGCCATCCGCAACCGCGGTAACTGATGCCCGGTGACAATACTACCGCGGTCTGCAGAATAGTCCACCACAGCAAGTGCGGCCACGGCTGACGATCCGCACGGCTCCCTCGGCGGCGCTCACGCCACTCCGGCCAAGAACGGTCGCGACGCCGCCCCGCCGGCGTGCAACCGGCGGGGCGGCGGGGGCGGCGCCTCAGGCGAGGGTGGCGAGGCGGTCGTGGAGGAGGCGGGCGCGCTCCTCGGCGGCGGCGAGGCGGTCGCGCTGGACCTGCACGACGTTGGCGGGCGCGCGGGAGGTGAAGCCCTCGTTGGCGAGCATCGCGCCGGCGCGGCCGGCCTCGGCCTCTGCCGCCGCCAGATCCGCCGCCAGCCGCGCGCGCTCGGCGTCGAGGTCCACCAGCCCGGCGAGCGGCAGGTAGACCGTCGCGCCGTCCAGCGCCAGCGTGACCGCGCGCTCCGGCGCGGCGTCCGGCGCGATGGTGAGCTGGTCGCGGGCGATGCGGGCCAGCGCGGCGAACTCCGGCGCGAGCGCGGCGAAGTCGCCCGCGTGCGGTCCGGCGACGATCGCGGCGATCCGGCGGCCGGGCTCGACGCCGCGCTCGGCGCGGGCGTTGCGGATCGCGCGCGTCGCCTCCTGCATGCGCGCGAAGGCCGCCTCCTCGGCGGGGTAGGCCGCGTTCGGCGCCGGCCAGGGCGCGCAGATCAGGAGGTCGCCGCCGTGCGGCAGCGCCTGCCACAGCTCCTCGGTCACGAAGGGCATGAAGGAGTGCAGGAGGCGCAGCGTCCGCTCCAGCGTGTAGACGAGCGTCTGGCGCACGGGCGCCTTGGCCGCCTCGTCCTCGCCGTGGAGGCGCACCTTGGCCGCCTCGACGTACCAGTCGGCGAACTCGCTCCAGATGAAGGCGTAGAGCTCGTCGGCCGCCTTGCCGAGTTGCAGCGCCTCCAGTTGCCGCGTCGCCTCGGCCGTCACGCGGCTCAGGCGGCTGAGGATCCAGCGGTCGGCCGGGTTGAGCGTCGCGGCGTCCGGCTCGGCCGGCGCGCCGTCGGCGTCGCGGGCGATCGCCCCGGCCGGGCAGTTGGCCAGGACGAAGCGCGTCGCCTGCCAGATCTTGTTGGCGAAGTTGCGGCTCGCCTCCACCGCCTGCACGCTCAGCTTCATGTCGGCGCCGGGCGCGCCGGCGGTGATGAGCGTGAAGCGGAGCGCGTCGCTGCCGAACTCGGCCGTCACCTCGGTCGGGTCGAGCACGTTGCCCTTGGTCTTGCTCATCCGCCGACCGGCCTCGTCGCGGACCGTGCCGTGGAGGTAGACCGTCTGGAAGGGCGGCTCGCCTATGAACTCCAGGCCGAGGAAGATCATCCGCGCCACCCAGAGGAAGATGATGTCGTAGCCGGTCTCCATCAGGGTGCCGGGGTAGAAGCGGCGCAGGTCGGGCGTGTCGTCGGGCCAGCCGAGCGTGCTGAAGGGCCAGAGGCCCGAGCTGAACCAGGTGTCGAGCACGTCGGGGTCCTGGGCGACCTCCGCGCTGCCGCAGTGCGCGCAGCGCTCGACCGTCTCCTCGACGCTGACGGTGCGCTCGCCGCAGGCGGCGCAGTACCAGACCGGGATGCGGTGGCCCCACCAGAGCTGGCGCGAGATGCACCAGTCGTAGACGTTCTCCATCCAGCGCAGGTAGATGGTGGTGAAGCGCTCCGGGAAGAAGGTCACCGCGCCGTCCTTCGCCGCCGCGATGGCGGGCGCGGCCAGCGGCGCCATCTTCACGAACCACTGCTCGCTGATCAGCGGCTCGACGATCGTGTCACAGCGGTCGCAGTGGCCGACCGAGTGCGTGTGCGGCTCCTCCTTCACCAGTTGGTCGTGCTCGCGCAGCCACTGGACCAGGTTGAGGCGGCAGGCCATCGTCGTCTGCCCGGCGAAGGGGCCGGCCTCGTCGTTCATCGTGCCGTCGAGGTTCATGACGTTGATGGCGGGCAGGCCGTGGCGCTCGCCGATCTCGAAGTCGACCGGGTCGTGCGCGGGCGTCACCTTGACCGCGCCGGTGCCGAACTCGGGGTCGACCGCCTCGTCGGCCACGATCGGCAGGCGCCGGCCGAGGACCGGCAGGATCGCCTCCTTGCCCACGAGGTCGGCGTAGCGGGCGTCGCCGGGGTGGACCGCCACGCCGGTGTCGCCGAGGATCGTCTCGGGGCGGGTCGTCGCGACGGTGATCCAGCGGTCGGGCTCGTCCGCGATGGGGTAGCGTACGTACCAGAGGCTCCCGGTCTCGTCCTCGTAGTTCACCTCAAGGTCGGAGAGCGCGGTCATACAGCGCGGACACCAGTTGATCATCCGCCGACCGCGATAGATCAGCCCCTTGTCGTAGAGGTGCTTGAAGGCGACGCGCACGGCGCGCGCCGGGCCGGGGTCCATGGTGAAGGCGAAGCGCGACCAGTCGCACGACGCGCCGAGGATGCGCAACTGCTCGCGGATGCGCCCACGGTAGCGGTCCATCCAGTCCCAGACGCGCGCGAGGAAGCGCTCGCGGCCGAGATCGTGCCGCGTCAGCCCCTCGGCGGCGATCTCCTTCTCCACCACCCACTGGCCGGCGATGCCGGCGTGGTCGGCGCCGGGGAGCCAGAGGGTGGGGTAGCCCTGCATCCGTCGCCAGCGCGTGAAGATGTCCTCCACGGCGACGAAGAGGGCGTGGCCCATGTGCAGCTCGCCGGTCACGTTCGGCGGCGGCATGATGATGACGTAGGGCGGCCGCTTGGGGTCGCCGGCCGGCGCGAAGGCGCCGGCGGCGTCCCAGCGGTTGTACCAGTCGCGCTCCACGGCGCGGGGGTCGTAGGTCTTGGCGAGGGCGTCGGCCCCCGCGCTGCGTGTCTCGGCCATCGCGGGTCGTCCTTTCACTGGCGCAACGGCATTCGGTCGGCGCGCGGCGGCCCGACGGTCGGGCCGCACGCCGGCCAACCGCCGCGGGTGCTCGTGCCGCCCATCTGCCACCTCCTTTCAATACAGAGGAGCCCCGTCCTCTCAAGGACGGGGCTCCCCGTGGTACCACCCTGGTTCGGCCGCGACCGGCCGGCGACGAACGCCGATCCCGGGCGCGACCCTCGTGCGCGCGCTAACGGGCGCACCCGGGGCCGCCTACCGGCCTCCCCGACCGGTCAGCGGCCCGACTCCCGAGCGACTTCGGCGGCCGTCCATCGCGGGGGGCTCTCAACCGGTGGCCCCCGCCTTCCCTGTCGACGACCGCGCCGCCTACTCCTCTCGTTCGCCGTCGTTCGATTCTTGCAGCAATAATAGGGGGGACGCGACGAAGTGTCAAGTTGCGGCGGGCGGGTGCCCCGTCGCCACTACTCCGATGACAGCAGGCGCATCGCCTCGTCGAAGCCGATCTCGCCGCGCGAGAGGCGGCCGAGCACCTCCAGGCGCGCGGCGCGGTCGTCGTCCCGCGGCGCAGCGTCGCCCGCGCCGCCGAGCGCGGCGACGATGTCGTCCAGCCGGGCGCGCGCGGTGTTGTAGGCGATGCCGCGCTCGGCGGCGAGTTTCTGGACGTTGCCGCGGTTGCGCAGGAGATGGCCGGCGAACTCCAGTTGCTCCGGCGTCAGCCGGCCGATCCAGCCGAGCGCGAAGTCGCCCTCGATGACGACGCCGCTCTCAGGGGACTCCAGCCGCGTGACGATCAGTTCGCCGCCGCTGGCCGGGTCGCGCGTGATGAGCGGGTAGAGCGGGCGGGCGCGCCGCCCGCCCGGTGTTCCGGCGCCCACGTCACCTCGGGAGGTCGCTGAGGTTGTCGAGCAGGCCGAGGTCGCGCAGCTCGCGCACGTATTCCGGCTTGACGCCGTTGTGCCAGAGCTCGGCGAGCTCGTCCAGCGAGAGGTCCGCGAAGCCGAGCGCGCCCATCTCGCGGATGTACTCGGGCTTGATGCCCTGCTCGCGCAGCTCGATCAGCTCGTCCAGCGTCAGATCGGCCAGCCCCGCGTCCCGCACCTCCCGGATGAAGCGGCCGCCGACGCCGTGGGTGAAGAGCTCGGTGATCTGGTCGATGTCGAGGTCGACGATGCCGCACTCGCGCAGCTCGCGCAGGAACTTCGGCTTGACGCCGTGCTGGTACAGTTCCACGAGCTGGTCCGGCGTGAGGCTGGTGTAGCCCGCGTCCCAGATCTCCCGAGCATAGGAGGGGCTGAGTCCCTGCTGCCGCAGTTCGAGCAACTGCTGGGCGCTCAGGCGCGCCCCCGGCGCCGCGCGGCGCGGCGCGACCGCGTAGGCCACCGGCGCGGGTCGGGGCGCGGGGGCCGGCGCCGCCGCGCCGAGGGCCACGAGCAACTGGTCGGCCTCCTCCGTAGTGAGCTTGCCCGCGGCGACCATATCCAGGACCATCCGGCGCTCTTCGTCCACTCCGCACCTCCTCGCGGCGCTCGCAAGAAGTACCACCGAACCCGGCAAGAATTACCACTGGAAGATAAAATACTCCCACACGCGCCCGCTGTCAAGCGATCCGGCAGGTCGCCTTGCCGCCCGCCCGCGCCGGGTGCGTCGCCGGGAGCGCCCGGCGCACGGTATAATCCGCTGTCGCCCGCGTGGTGCGGGTGCGGGAGAGGCGGGCGAGCGGAGGGGCGGGCGTGGCGCTGGCCGTGACGAACGAGCGCGAGCGACGGACGGCGCCGGTGCTGGACTGGCGGGCCGAGCGGGCGCTCCTGCTCGGGGCGCTACGCAGCGCCTACCCCTACCTGCTGGCCTTGCTCGCGGTCGTCGCCATCCTGGTGGCCTATCAGGCGCCCGCGACGGTCGGCGTCGCGGTCGGCGGCGGCTACGACGCGCCCTACGTCCAGGGCTTCCACGACCGCGACCAGCGCGGCGACCTGCGTTTCCGCTGGGCGACCGGCGCCTCGCGCGTGTTGCTCCCCGGCGCGGGCGCGCGCGCGACGACGCTGGCGATCGCCGCGGCGGCGCGGCCGGACGGCGTCGCGACGCCGGTGCGCGTCGTCGTCAACGGCATCCCCCTCGGGTCGTTCACGCCGGGGAAGGGGCAGCAGACCTACCGCTTCGCCCTCCCGGCCGCCGACTTCTCCTACGGCAACCTGACCGTCGACCTGCTGAGCGTGCCCGAGCAGCAGCGGACGACGAAGGGCAACACGCTCGACTACGGGCCGCAGGTCACCGCGGTCGGGCTGGAGGGCGGCGCGGGCCTGGTGAAACCCGCGCTCGTCCCGCTCCTGGCCTGGGTGGTCGCCGTGCCGCTCCTCTACCTGCTGCTGCTGCGCGTCGGGCTGCGGGCGCGCTTCGCCGCGGCGGCGAGCGCCGCCGCCGCGCTGGCGGGCGCGGCCGGGCTGGCGGCGGTGCGGCTCGACTTCGCGCTCTACCTGCCGCGCCTGGCCGCGCTGCTCCTGTGCGCCTACGCCTTCCTGGTGCTGACCGACCTCCTGGCGCCGCGCCTCTTCGCGCGCGGCGGCGTGGCGCTCGCGCCGGCCGAGTGGCGCCGCCTGCAACTCCTCGTCGCGGTCGTCCTCCTGCTCCAGCTCGGCGGCGTCCTCTACCCGCAACTCTTCGTCATCGACCAGCCGTTCCACAATCAGCAGTTCGAGAAGGTGCTGCACGGCCGCTTCCTCGAACTCTACCGCCCCGACCCGGGCGGCATCTCCGCGCTCCCCGGCCAGTGGGACATCAACGCGCAAATCCCCTACCCGCCCTTCCTCTACCTCTTCGGCCTGCCCTTCTACCTCTGGCCGCTCGGGCGCGACCTCTCGATCAACGTCTGGAGCGTATTCCTCGACGTCAGCCGCCTGCTCCTGCTCTACTACCTCGCCCGCCGCCTCGGCGCCAGCGCCCGCGCGAGCCTCTGCGCCGCGGGCGTCCTCGGCCTGACCGGCGCGACTTTCCTCTTGCACTCCTGGGGCAACTACCCGACGACGGTCAGCCTCTACGGCGCCTTCCTCTTCCTGGTGCTGCTCGTCGCGGCCTACGACCGCCTGCGCCGCCCGGCCGTCTTCCTCGGCCTGCTGGCGCTGCTGACGGCGACGATGCTGCTCTACACCGTCACGGCGGTCTTCATCGGCCTCTTCCTGCTCCTCTTCCTGGCCGCCGTCGCCTGGCGCGGCGACGCGACCGCGCGGCGGGGGCTGGCGCCGACCGCGGCGCTGCTCGTCCTCGCCTCGGCCCTCGCCTTCGTCGCCTATTATGTCCAATATATCGGGCCGCTGCTGACCGTGACCCTCCCCGCCTTCCGCGCGCAGCTCGCGGCGGGCGGCTCGCTCGGCGCCGCGGGCGCGAGCCTGCCCTTCACCTCGTACCTGGCGGGCTACCTCGCGATCCTCTTCGACTACGGGGTGCTGATCTCGCTGCTGCTGGCGCCGTTCGGGGTCTGGGTGCTCCTGCGCGGCGCGCATCACCGGCTGGCGGGGCCGCTCCTGGCGGCGTGGTTCGCCGTCTTCGTGCTCTTCGTGGTCGTCGGCGCGCGCGTCGACATGGTC
>DASSSV010000365.1:0-28257 GCA_035708265.1 Thermomicrobiales bacterium
CGGCTGAAGCCGCGCCTCTCGGCTGGCTGCCGTTCGCCGCGAAGCCCGCGCCCAGAGGGCACCAGGCGGGCTGGGACGCGGGCCGAAACCCAGGCCGCGCAGACGGCCTTCGTGGCGGCCGCAGGCCGTCTTCAGGCGCGCCTTCAGGCGCCGGCCCGCCCACCCCGCATTGTGCTATCCTCCGTCTGCCGTCCGCCGTCCGCCGTCCGCCGTCCGCCGACTCAAGGAGAGGGATCATGAGCGCGCGCCAGCGACCGCCCCGCCTGCAGCCCGGCATGACCCTCGGCGTCGTCGCGCCGAGTGGCCCGGTGCTCGAACGCTCGGTGCTACACCGCGGCGTCGCGGCGCTGGAAGGGCTCGGCTTCCGCGTCGAGCTCGCCCCGCACGTCCGCAACGTTCACGGCTACCTGGCCGGTCGCGACGCCGACCGCGCCGCCGACCTGCTGGCGATGCTCGAGCGCGACGACGTCGACGCCGTCATCTGCCTGCGCGGCGGCTACGGCGCGATCCGCACCGTCATGGCGCTGGACCGCGACCGCCTGCGCGCGCTGGCCGACCGCCCGCCCAAGCCGTTCATCGGCTACTCCGACATCACCGTGCTGCACGCCGTCCTCGCCCGCGAACTCGGGTGGACGGCCTTCTACGGTCCGATGGTGGCGTCGTTCGCGGACGCGAGCGACTTCACCGTCGCCGCCTTCCGCCGCGCCCTCATGGCGGCCGAGCCATTCGCCATCCCACCCGACCCCGACGACCCCTACGTCGAAACGCTGGTCCCCGGCGCGGCGGAAGGCATCCTGGCCGGCGGCTGCCTCTCGCTGGTCGTCGCCCTCATCGGGACGCCGTGGGAACTCGACCTGCGCGGCACGATCTTCTGCTTCGAGGATGTCCACGAGCAACCCTACGGCATCGACCGGATGCTGGCGCAACTCATCACAGCCGGGAAGATCCAGGAGTGCGCCGGCATCGTGATCGGCGAGCACGCCGACTGCGCGGCGCGCGGCCCGAGTTCGCTCGGGCTGGAGCAGGTCTTCGACGACCTGGTCCGCCCCCTCGGCATCCCGACGCTGTACCACCTGCCGATCGGCCACGGCAAGCACCTGGCGACGCTGCCGCTCGGCGCCCGCGCCCGCCTCGACGCCAGCGGGCGGACGCTGACCGTGCTGGAGCCGGGCGTGCGGTGAGGCAGGGGGTGGAGGGGGTGAAGGGGGATAGGGGATGAAGGGGACGGAGCCGCTCGGTCGGTTGGCGGCTTAGCGCCGTGCTGCGCGCGGCACGAAGTCCGGCCTACGCCGAGATGGAATGCGGTCAGACCAGGCCGACGGGCTCCACGGCGCGGCACACCGCTTCAGCCTCGCCTTCAGCCGCCCGGCCCCTTCTTCACCCCCTCCACCCCCTTCACCACCTATCCCCCTCACTCGTACAACAGGTACGCCCGGCGCTCGTCGGCGAAGCGCGCGAGGTCGGGTTGCCAGGAGGCGACGATCTCGGCGACGGGGACGCCGGTGTCGAGGGCCGCGCGGACGGCCGGGGCGCCGGCGAGGAGGTCGAAGAAGGGGCGGCCGTCGGGCGCGGCGGGCGGGCGCCAGGCGAAGTCGTCCGGCGCGAGGCGGCGGACGGCGGCCAGCAGGTGCAGCGCGGCCGCGACCGGGCGGAACGCGGCGCGGTCGGTGACGTGGAGTTGCACGCCGCCGCACGGCGCTCCGGCGTGGATGCGCCCGTGCCCGGGCGTGAAGGCCGCCGCGCGCCAGCGGACGCCGGGCAGCGCCAGGGCGTTCAGCATGGCGGTCAGCGCCTCGCCGTCGAGCCAGGGGGCGCCGACGAGCTCGAAGGGGCGCGTCGTGCCGCGCCCTTCGCTGAGATTGGTGCCTTCCAGCAGGCAGGTTCCGGGATAGACCGTCGCGGTGTCCAGCGTCGGCATGTTCGGCGAGGGGAGCACCCAGGGCAGGCCGGTCCGGTCGTGCCAGTGCTCGCGCCGCCAGCCGGCCAGCGGCAGCACCTCCAGCGTCGCGCCGTAGCCCAGGGTCGCGTTCGCGTAGCGCGCCAGCTCGCCGAGCGTCAGGCCGTGGCGGATCGGGACCGGCAGCAGCCCGACGAACGAGCGGCAGGCCGGGTCCAGCACCGGCCCCTCCAGGGTGAGCCCGCCGATGGGGTTCGGGCGGTCGAGGAGCAGCACGGGCGTCCCCCGTCGCGCGCACGCTTCCAGCGCGAGCGCCACTGTCGAGGCGTAGGTGAAGAAGCGCGCGCCGACGTCCTGCAGGTCGATCGTCAGGAGGTCGAGCGCGGCCAGGTGCTCCGGCGCCGGGGCGCGGCGCTCGCCGTAGAGGCTGTGGACCGGGACGCCGAGGCGCGGGTGGACCGCCGAGGCCACGGCCGCGCCGGCCGCCGCGCCCGCGGCCAGCCCGTGCTCCGGCGCGAAGAGCGCGACCAGTTCTACGCCCGGCGCGGCCGCCAGCAGGTCGGCCGTCGGCGTCAGGTCGGCGGTCACGCCGGTCGGGTTCGTCAGCAGCCCGACGCGCCGCCCGCGCAGCCGGGCGAACCCCTCGCGCCGCAGCCGCTCCGCCCCGGCCAGCACCGCCACTCGCCACCCCCCTTTAGCGGTTGATGGTGGTTGCCGACTTGCTCGCCCCACCGGCCGTTGGGTCGATCGGCGCCGATAGGGCGATTCAGTTGGCAACGACCATCAGTCGCGCCTGAATGGCCTCACCGCCACGAAGGCCGCGGGTCCTCGCCCCAGTCCCAGGCCGCGCAGGCGGCCCTCGTGGCGGCCGCAAGCCGTCTTCATGCGCGGCTTCAGCCACCAGTGCGTCACCACGGGCCGGAAAAGCCCCGCGCCGCCGGCGAGACCGGCGGCGCGGGCGCTCCGCTCGGGGTTGTGCTGCGCGCTCAGCGGCGCTCCGCCCAGCGGCGCCGGACGAGCGCGAGGCTAGTGCCGAGGGCGGCCAGAGCCAGCCCCAGGATCGCGCCCCGCAGCGGCGACGACAGGTCGCCCTGCCCGCCGCCGGCCCCGGTGTTCGGCGCGTTCCCCGGCCCCGAAGGCTGCCTCGGCGCCTGCGCCTGCTGCGGGCATGACGCCAGGGTGGTCGTGCTGGCGGGCTGGCTCCCCGGGCCGTGCGTCAGGAGGGCCAAACCACTGGCCAGCGAGGGAGCCGCGGCGAGCGGCGACGGGCTCGGGCTGGGACTCGGCGACGGGCTCGGACTCGGGCTGGGCGACGGTGATGGACTAGGTGACGGGCTCGGGCTAGGACTTGGTGACGGTGATGGGCTGGGCGATGGCGATGGGCTGGGGCTCGGGCTCGGCCCCGGAACCTGCTGGATGACGACGAAGTTGATCGTCGCGGCGGTGCCCCGGCCCACCGTGATCGTCTGCGACTGGCTCGACCCATTGAAGGTCGCCGTGACCGTGACCGACCCGGTCGGGATGCCCGTCAGGGTGTAGGTGCCATTCCCGGCGGTCGTCGTGGACTGCCCCGTGTTCGTGGTCACGCTCGCGCCGGCCGCCGGGGTGGCCGCGCCGGACGCGCAGGTGCCCGTCGAACTCTGGCAGGAGAGCACCGTACCGGAGATCGTCCCGGTCGTCGGCGGCGTGGGGGTGGGCGTTAGCGGTGGCGGAGGCGGCGGCGGCTTGGGCGACGGCGACGGGCTGGGCGACGGGCTCGGGCTCGGCGACGGCGAGGGGCTCGGGCTGGGCGACACCGACGGCGACGGGCTCGGCGACGCGGCCGGGCTCGGCGACGGGCTCGCCGCGGGCGAGGGGCTCGGGCTGGGGCTCGGGCTCGGCGGCGGCGGCGCGGGCGACGGGCTCGGCGCGGCGCTCGGCAGCGGCGACGGGGCGGCCGACGGCGCGGCGCTCGGGGCCGCGCTCGGCGCGGCCGACGGGCTCGGGCTCGGCGACGTGGCCGGCGGCGGGGTGAAGAGTTGCGTCGAGTTGAGGGCGTTGCCGTTGGCGTCCTCGCCGCCGGCGATGAGCAACTGGCCGTTCGGCAGCAGCGTCGTCGTGTGCTGGTCGCGCGGCTGCTCCAGGTCGCCGCCGTTACTCCAGGTGTCGGACGTCGGGTTGTACATCTCGATCGTCGAGGTGGTGGCCGCCAGCGTCTGGATGCCGCCGCCCGCGACGGGCTTGCCGAAGTCGCCGCCGACGATCGCCACGCGGCCGTCGGGCAGCGCGGTCGCGGTGTGGTTGGTCCGCGGCGTCGGCAGCGAGGTCGCGCCGGTCCAGGTGTTCGTCGTCGGGTTGTAGATGCCGGCCGTCGCGCAGGCCGCGTTGTCGCCGCCGACGGCGAGCACCTGCCCGGTCGGCAGCAGCGTGGCGGTGAAGGCGGCGCGCGGCGTCGTCAGCGGGGCGGCCGCCGACCAGGTGTTCGTCTGCGGGTTGTAGAGTTCGGCGCTCGCCTGCGCGGTGCCTGGGCCGCTAGCGTCGCCGCCCGCGACGAACACCTTGCCATCGGGCAGGAGCGTCGCCGTCTGCTCGGCGCGGCCGGCGGTCATCGTGCCGGCGGAACTCCAGGCGTTCGTCGCCGGGTCGTAGATCTCGGCGGTGTTGACGACGGCGGGCTGCCCGCCGGTGTTGTTGAACCCGCCCGCGACGAGCACCTTGCCGTCGGGCAGGAGCGTGGCGGTGTGGTCGAAGCGCGGCGTCGCCAGCGGCGCCGTGCCGGTCCAGGTGTTGGTCGCTGGGTCGTAGAGTTCGGCGGTGTTGAGGGACTTGCCGCCGCTGGCCGTCCCGTCGTGCCCGCCGACGACCAGCACCTTGCCGTTGGGCAGGAGCGTGGCCGTCTGGTCGGCGCGCGGGGCGGCGAGGGACTGCTCGCCGGTCCAGGTGTTGGTGCGGTAGTCGTAGCGCTCGACCGAGGCGAGGGTGTTGCCGGAACTGCTGTTGCCGTCCCAGCCGCCGACGACGAGGACGGTGCCGTCGGGCAGGAGCGTGGCCGTGTGCGCCGCGCGGGGCGTGGACATCGCGGCGCTGCCCTGGGCGCGCCCGCTCTCCGCGAGCGGCGCCACCACGATCCCGACGAGGACGAGGGCAGCGACGAGTGCGCCGGTGACGGCGCGGCGGAGTGGGGTCACGCGCATGGACTGGCCCTCCTCATACGTGGCTTCGCCGACGTGGTCCGGCCCTGACTATCTCCTCCACCCTCGCGCGCCGCGAGCGGGCGGCGTGGGGTGTGCTGGTCGAACTCTCTTCGCGCGAGTCGCGGCGCCGGGATCACGGCGCCCCTGGCGGACGCCGGGCGCGGAATGTTGACAGAAACCGCCTGGAGCATACGGGCGATGGCCGCGGATCGCAATCCGCCGCGCCCGCAACACGTCACCCGGCGGGATATTCCGCGTCCCCGCCGTCACCTGCTCTTACGCCGCAGCCGCCCGGCTTGTTTCGCGGGGGCGCGGAGGACGTCCCGATCGACCTCGCTCACGCCCCGGCGCCCGCCCCTTGCCCGCTCAGCCCACCCTCCGCAGCCGGCCCACGCCCGTGATCTCCTGCGTGACGCGCGGGTCGCCCGTATATTCGACGTTCCCGATGCCGCTGATCCGCGCGACGAGCGTGTCGGCCGCGGCGACCGTCGCGCCGCCCGCGCCGCTGATCGTCACCGCCGTCTCCCGGCTCGCCAGGCCCCCGGCCTGGTAGCTCCCCGACCCGCTGATCGTGAGGGCCTGCCGGCCCACCTGCCCGGCGATGACGATGCTGCCCGAGCCGGAGAGCCCGGCCGTCACGTCCTCCGCGGCGAGCCGGCCGAGCGCGATCGTCCCCGACCCGCTGACGCGCAGGTCGAGCCGGGCGGTCGCGAGCGTTTCGGCGGCGATGGCCCCCGCGCCGGAGACGGCGAGCCCCCTGACGTCCTTCATGGTGACGGAGAAGCGGATCGGCCTGGTCGGCTGGGGGGCGCGGAGACCGCCCCGTTTGAAGCCGAGCGTGAGACGGCGACCCTCCACGACCGCCTCGATCTCCGGCAGGATGTTGTCCTCGGCCTCGATGGTCAGCGCCTCTGCGTCCCCCTGCACGAGCGCGACGGTGCCGACGCCCGCGAGCTCGAGCGCGTCGAAGTCGCGCACCGGCCGCGACTCCGCGACGACGTGGCCCGAGCCGCGCACGCCGCCGAAGTCCCGCCCCGGCAGGCTCAGCCAGGCCACTGCGCCGATCGCCGCGCAGGCGAACACCAGGAAGATCATCGCCAGCCTCCACGTCGCTACCACGCCGCCGCGCGCCTGATCGCGCGCCGGCCATTCTCGCACGGCGGTCGCCGGGCGGGATTATGGTCCCGGTTCCCGGCCGATACCCTTGAACTTTCGCGGGGGATGGCCTACGCTCGGAAGGTGAGCCCTCCCGGTCAGACGGTGGTTCCCGAGCGCCACGGCGCGACGTGCCCGCGTGGCGCGCAGCGAAAGGAGCGGGGGATATGGCTTCAGTCGGTGCGGCCCAGCAGGGCGACGCCGCGGCCGGGCCGGACGAGTCGGCCGGCGTGACCTACGGCGGCTATCTGCGCCTCGACACGATCCTCGGCGCGCAGCACCCGCGTGGCCCGGCGGACGCGGGGCCGCGCGTTCATGCGGCCGAGCACTTCTTCATCGTCATCCACCAGTGCTTCGAGCTCTGGTTCAAGCAGCAGCTCGTCGACCTCCAGACGGCCGCCGACGCGCTCGGCGGCGCGGTGCCCGACCCGGAGGCCGCGCTCGACGCGCTGCGGCGGGCGACGGCGATCCAGCGGCTCCTGGTGCAGCAGATGGGCCTCTTCGACCACCTCGCGCCGCGCGATTTCCTCGCCTTCCGCGACGCGCTCGGCACGGCCAGCGGGGCGGAGTCGGCGCAGTACCGCGTGGTGCAGCGTGCGCTCGGCCTGCGCGGGCACGAGAGCCCGGTCTATGCCGCTTTCCAGGGCGCGCTGGCGCGGGCCGGGCTGACGCTGGAAGACCTCTACCGCGACCCCTCGCGCGGCGGCGCGCTCTACCGCGTCGCCGAGGCGCTGGTGGACCTCGCGGAAGCCTTCTGGCTCTGCGCGGCGCTCCACGTGCGGATCGCCGAGCGCGCGATCGGGGATCGCCCCGGCACCGGCGGCACCAGCGGCGTCGCCTTCCTCGAAGAGACGCTCAAGGCCAAGCCCTTCCCCGACCTCTGGGCGGTGCGCACGCGCCTCTGACGCGCCGCGCGGGCACGACGCTTGCGGCCCGCCCGCTGCCGGGCGCGGCCGGGCTGACGGCCGGCCCTCGGGCAAGGCAAGGAGCGCGAGATGGACGTGCAGGAACTGCTGGCCCAGGCGCGCGACGCGATGACGGTGCAGCGCGTCTTCGGCGAGCCGATCGAGAAGGATGGCGTGACGGTGATCCCGGTCGCGAAGGTCGCCGGCGGGGGTGGCGGCGGCATCGGCCAGCGCCCCGGCGAGGGGCAACCGGGGCAGGGCGGCGCCGGCTACGGCCTGCAGGCCACGCCGGCCGGCGTCTACATGATCAAAGAGGGGCGCGTGTCCTGGCAGCCCGCGGTGGACGTGAACCGGGTGATCCTGGGCGGCCAGATCGTCGCGGTCGTCCTGATCCTCGCCATCCGGGCGATCATCAAGGCGCGCGCGGCGCGCGACGACGATTGAGCGGCCGGCCTGGCGCACGCCGGCCCGGCGACGCGCGTCGCCGGGCCGGCGCGGCTTTCGTGCCTCTTGTGCGCTGCGGCGCTAGTCGGCCGGGACGGCCTTGGCGGCACCGACCGGCGTGACCCAGCGCGCGTAGCGCTCGTCCTTGCCGCGGACGGCGTCGTGGAACGCCCGCTCCAGCCGGGTGGTGATCGGGCCTTCGCCGCCATCGCCGATGGTGTAGTGGTCCACCATGCCGATTGGGGTGATCTCGGCGGAGGTGCCGCACATGAAGACCTCGTCGGCGATGTAGAGCTCGGTGCGGTCGATCGTCCGCTCGACCGCCTCGAGGCCGAGGTCGCGCGCCAGCTCGAGGAGCGACGAGCGGGTGATGCTCTCGAGGATCGAGTCGGTGACGCCCGGCGTGATGAGCTGGCCGTCGCGCACGACCATCAGGCAGGAGCCCGGGCCCTCGGCGACCTTCCCCTGCGTGTTGAGCAGGATCGGCGTGTCGTAGCCGTTGTAGGCGGCTTCGGCCGAGGCGAGCTGGCTGTTGCGGTAGTTGGAGATGTTCTTGACGCGCGGCGGCATCACGTTGTCCGAGATGCGCGTCCACGAGCTGACGCAGGCCGTCTTGACCTCGCCCTTCAGCAGGTGCGACGGCGACGGGCGCGTCGTGATCGTGATCGAGGTCTTCGCGCCGCCCGACTGCGAGAGCGCGCGGAAGCCGGCGCCGCTGGCGAAGGCGAGCGGGAAGATGTAAGTGTCGTAGCGGCACTCGTTGGCACGCAGCAAAGCGACGATCGCGTCGCTGAGTTGCGCGACGCTGTACTCGCGCTCCATGCGCATCAACTTCTGCGAGCGCAGGAACCGCTCTAGGTGGGCGTCGAGGCGGAAGACGTAGAGCTCCTCGCGCTCGTCGTTCCAGTACGCCTTGATGCCCTCGAAGATCGCGGAGACCGACGACCAGCCGATCGCGGTGACGTGGACGGTCGCGTCCTCCCACGCCACTTGCTCACCGTTCCACCACAGGTAGGCGGGATGCGTTGCCGACACGACCTGACCTCCTTGTCTGCTGCGTGGCGCCCTAACCACTCACAGGCCCGATGCGGTGTGTGCCCACCGGCCTAGCATAGCACATCGGCGGCGTTTTCGCGCTCCCGGCGGCGCGCCTCACGCCGGCCGCGCCGCCTCGCCGCCCGTCGGGCCGTAGAAGATGACCCAGACGGCGAAGTCGTCGCCGAAGTCCTCGAAGCGGTGGACGACGCCGGCCGGGACGAAGAGGACGTCGAGCGGGCCGACCGGGTGGCGCGCGTCGCCGTTGACGAACCAGCCGCTCCCCGCGGCCACGACGTAGAGTTCGTCGCGGTCGTGCGGCGTCTGGCGGTCGGTGCCGCGCGGGGCGTAGACCTCGACCTCCATGCTGCCGTGCGCCAGCACCGTCGCCGCCAGCCGCCCCGGCTCGACCGGCGCGGCGAGCGCCTCCGCCAGCGTCACCCGCCGCCGGCCGTGGACGTCGGGCGCTTGTCGCTCGCTCATTGTTGCGCTCCTGTGTCGTCGCCCGCGCGGGGGGATGAGCGGTTGAACCCGCCGCGGCGCCCGCGGTTGAAACCGCGGCTAGAGGCTCGCTGGCGCTCGCCGCGAAACCCGCCTGCGCGGGTTGGGACGAGACCACGTCCCAGTCCGCGCAGGCGGACTTCGTGGCGGGGTGCCCGCTTGCGGGCCTGCCATTCAGGCGCGGTTTCAACCGCCAGCCCCTACGGCCCACGGCCCACGCCGCCAGCGTCTATAATGCCGGCGAGGTGGACCGGACAGAAGGGCCACTCCGCGCCGAACTATGAGAACCACTCCGAGGGACACCATGCCGGGGCGCGCGACGCCGCAACTCAACCTGCCGCTCCTCCTCGATCGCGAGGGGGCGGCGCCGCTCCAGCAGCAACTCACCGAGCAGGTGCGCCGCGCCATCGCCGCGGGGCAGCTCGCGCCGGGTGCGCGCCTGCCCTCGACGCGCGCGCTGGCCGCCGCGCTCGGCGTCTCTCGCAACGTCGCGGTCGCCGCCTACGACGAACTCTTCGCCGAGGGCTACATCGGCGGCCGGCACGGCTCGGGCACCTACGTCGAGCGCGACCTCCCAGCCCGACCGCGCGCGCCGCTGCCGGCCCCCGCCGGCGCGCCGCGCTGGCTCCGCCGCCCGCCGCCGCCGGCGCGCTCGGAGCAGGTCGGCGCGCCGCCCTCGCGGGGCCTGATCGAGTTCCGGCCGGGGATGCCGGCGACCGGCCTGCTGCCGCGCGCCGTCTGGCGACAGGTCTGGCGCGCGGTGGCCGCCGAGCCGCCGCCGAACGTCTACGGCGCGCCGGCCGGCGACCCCGACCTGCGCGCGGTCGTCGCGGCGTACCTCGGCCGGGCGCGCGGCATCGCCTGCGGCCCGGACGACGTGGTCATCACCTCCGGCGCGTCGCAGGCGTTCGACCTGCTGGCGCGCGCGACGCTCGCCCCCGGCGATTCCGTCGCCATCGAGGAGCCCGGCTACCCGGCCGCGCGCAACCTCCTGCTGGAGCGCGGCGCGCGGCTCGTCCCGCTGCCCGTCGACGACGACGGCGCGCGCGTGGACCGCCTGCCGGCCGGCGCGGCGGCGCCGCTGCTCGTCTACGTCACGCCCTCGCACCAGTACCCGCTCGGCGTCCGCCTGGTCGTCGCGCGCCGGCTGGCGCTGCTCGACTGGGCCCGCGCCAACGACGGCCTGATCGTGGAAGACGACTACGACAGCGAGTTCCGCTTCGACGCGCCGCCGCTGCCGACGCTGATGGGGCTCGACCGCGAGGGTCGGGTGGCCTACGTCGGCACCTTCTCGAAGTCGCTGGCGCCGGCGCTGCGCGCCGGGTTCCTCGTCGCGCCCGCGCCGCTGCGGGAGCGGATCGTGCGGCTGAAGGGGCTGACCGACTACCACACCGCCTGGCCGGTCCAGCGCGCGCTGGCCTGGCTCCTGGCCGGCGGGCACCTGGAGCGCCACATCCGGCGCGTGCGCCGCGAGTACGCCGAGCGGCGGACGATCCTGCGGGAAGAACTCACCCCGCTCGCGCCGCGCGCCCGGCTGCTCGGCCTCGACGCCGGGCTGCACGCCTGCCTCGAACTGGCGCCCGAGTCCGGCCTCGACGCCCGCAAGGTCGCCGCGGCCGCTCTGGCGCGCGGCGTCCTCGTCACGACGCTCGACGAGTACTACCACGGCCCGCCCGACCGCCAGGGACTCCTCCTCGGCTACGGCGGCCTCGCCGCCGCCGACCTGCGCCGCGGCGCGCGCGTGCTGGCGGCCCTGATCGGTGAGACGGCAGACGGCGGACGGCAGACGGCAGAAGCGGCTTCCGCAGGCCAACCCGGTCACCGTTAACACGCCGGTACTGCCGTCTGCCGCCTGCCGTCTGCCGACTTGTTCGGACACCCGCCGCTCTGGTATCCTTAAGACAGGTTTCGGGAGCGCGCGGGGGATACAGCCACGCGCGCTCCGTGCCATTAGTGAGCCCATTCGCGATAGGTGTGCCGAATATGACGACCAGGAAACCGCCGGTGCGGCGGCGCAGCGCCAAGAGCCAGCGGCCGTTGACCATGCCCGTCATCGTCATGGACGAGACGATCCTGCTGCCGCACATGTCCCTGCCCCTGCCGATCGAGGACGACGAGACGGCCGCCGCGGTCGAGGCCGCCCTCAACGCCGACCGGCAGGTGCTCCTCCTGACCGAGCGGCCGGTCGCGGCGGGCGACGACGGGGGCGACGCCGGCGACGGCGACGACGACGAGGCGTTCGAGCTGTGCGAGGTCGGCGTGATCGCCGAGGTCGGACAGCAGATCACCCGGCCGGGCACGCCGACCCACGTAATCCTGCAGGGGCTCGCGCGCGGCCGCGCCATCGACTTCGGCTCGGGCCGCGGCTTCCCGCTCGCCACCGTGACGCGCCACGACGACGTCGTCGCGCGCACGCCCGAGGCTGAGACGGCGATGGCCGCGGTGCTGGAGCAGGTCGAGTCCTACCTCAGTCTGATGCCGAACGTGCCCGAAGAAGTCCTGATGATGGTGCGCAGCGTCGACGAGCCCGGCTGGCTGGCCGACCTGATCTGCTTCTCGCCCGAGTTCTCCAGCGAGCAGCGCCAGGCGCTCCTGGAGGAGTTCGACCCGGTCAAGCGCCTCCGCGCGGTCTCGCTGATCGTCCAGCGCCGCCTCGACGTCCTCAACCTGCGGCAGCAGATCCAGGCCGAGGCGCAGTCCGGCATGGACAAGCAGCAGCGCGAGTTCTACCTGCGCGAGCAACTGCGCGCCATCCAGAAGGAGCTGAGCGAGGGCTCGCCCGAGGCGACCGTCGCCGAGGAGATGCGCGCCAAGATCGAGGCGGCCGGGATGCCGGAGGCGGTCAAGGCGAAGGCGCTGGCCCAGTGCGACCGGCTGGAGCAGCAGCCGCCCCACTCGCCCGAGATCGGCATCATCCGCACCTATCTCGAGTGGCTGACCGAGCTGCCGTGGGCGGTCGAGACCGACGACCAGCTCTCGCTGGCCCACGCCGCGCGTGTCCTCGACGAGGATCACTACGGGCTGGAGAAGGTCAAGGAGCGCATCCTCGAGTACATCGCCGTGCGCAAGCTGGCCGGCCAGAAGATGAAGACGCCGATTTTGTGCTTCGTCGGCCCGCCCGGCGTCGGCAAGACCAGCCTCGGCCGCTCGATCGCCCGCGCGCTCGGCCGCAGGTACGGGCGGATGGCCCTCGGCGGCGTCCACGACGAGGCCGAGATCCGCGGCCACCGCCGCACCTACGTCGGCGCGATGCCGGGGCGGGTCATCAAGGCGCTGCGCGACACCGGCAGCCGCAACCCCGTCCTCGTCCTCGACGAGGTCGACAAGCTCGGCGCGGACTGGCGCGGCGACCCCTCGTCGGCCCTTCTGGAAGTGCTCGACCCGGAGCAGAACAGCGCCTTCTCCGACCACTACCTCGAGGTGCCGTTCGACCTGTCGGGCGTGCTCTTCATCACCACCGCCAATCAACTCGACCCCATCCCGGCGCCGCTGCGCGACCGCATGGAAGTGATCGAGGTCAGCGGCTACACCGAGCTGGAGAAGTTGCAGATCGCGCGCAACTTCCTCCTGCCCAAGCAGCTCGACGCCAGCGGCCTGGCGCGCGAACAACTCGCGCTGACCGACGGCGCACTGTTGCAGATCATCCGCGACTACACGCGCGAGTCGGGCGTGCGCAACCTCGAGCGCGAGATCGGGACGGTCTGCCGCAAGGTGGCGCGCCGCGTCGCCGAGGCGGGCGAGGCGGGCAAGGCCGAGCCCGCGGCCGAGCCGGTCACGGTCGACGCGGCCGATGTCGGCGGCTACCTCGGCGTGCCGCGCTTCGAGTACGACGAGGCGGAGCAGCAGGACGAGGTCGGCGTTGCCACCGGCGCGGCCTACACCGGCGTCGGCGGCGACATCCTCGGCATCGAGGTCTTGCTGACCGAGGGGAAGGGCGACATCATCCTGACCGGCCAGCTCGGCGACGTGATGCAGGAGTCGGCGCGGGCGGCGGTGAGTTATGCGCGGGCGCGCGCGCCGCAGCTCGGCGTGGAGCCCGGCTTCTTCGACAAGCGGACGATCCACATCCACGTCCCGGCCGGCGCGACGCCGAAGGACGGCCCCTCGGCCGGCATCACCATCGCCACCGCGCTGATCTCGGCGCTGACCGGGGTCAAGGTGCGCAAGGACGTGGCGATGACCGGCGAGATCACGCTGCGCGGCCGGGTGCTGCCGATCGGCGGGCTGAAGGAGAAGTCGCTGGCCGTCCATCGCGCCGGCATCCGCACCTTCATCCTGCCGCGGCGCAACGCGAAGGATCTGACGGAATTGCCGGACCTGGTCAAGCAGGACCTCGAACTGATCCAGGTCGAGCATTTGGACGAGGTGCTGCGGGTCGCGCTGGTCGAGCCGCCGCAGCGCCTGCCGCTCGTCCCGCGCCCCGAGCCGGCGCGCCAGGAGCCGCCGCACCGCGAGCCGGAACGCCCGGCCCGCCTCCCGCGCACCCCGGCCCGCCCGCGCGTCGTGCCGCCCCCAGTGGGGTAGTCGGGCAGTCGGGCAGTCGGGCGCGACGGAAGACGGAGGGCGGAAGACGGATGTGCCGGCCGCGCCGCCTTCAGCCGAACGGCACGACGGAAGCCGCCACCGCTCGATCGTCTACTGCCCGACTGCCCGACTGCCCGACTGCCCGACTACCGCAACGCGGCCAGCGCCTCCGCGCAGGCGATCGCCGGCTCCCAGCCGTGGCCGTGGTCCTCGTAACTCCACCAGCCCGAGAGCACGGCCTGGGCCAGCGCCCAGGCGCGGAGGCGCGCGCGGTCGAGGCCGAGTTCGGCGGACAGGATGTCGAGCCGCCGCGCCAGGACGCGGTCGAGGTGCGGCCAGGCCGCGATGTCGGGCATCGGGTTGCGCAGGAGGGCGCCGACCTCGTAGGCCGGCTCGCCGACGACTCCCTTGGGGTCGAGCGCCAGCCAGGGCGCGCGTTCGGCGGCCAGGATGTTGCCGTGGTGCAGGTCGCCGTGCAGGACGACCGGCGCGGCCTGCGTGGCGAGGAGGTCGGCGAAGAGCTGTTCTGCCTCTTCGACCAGCGCGGCCGGGAAAGGCCCCGTGCCGCCTCCGAACCCTGCGCGCAGCCGCCCGAGGCCGGCCGCCCAGTCGGCGACCGTCGGGAAGTCGTGCTCGGGCGGCGCCGGGCGCCAGAGTGCGCGCATCACCCCCGCGGCGATCGCCGTCGCCGCCTCGTCGTCGGTCGCGGCCAGGTCCGCGAGCGGCGTGCCGGGAGTGAGCCGCTCCAGCAGCATGACCTCGCGCGCGGGGTCGGTCGCCAGGAGCCGCACCGCGCCGCGCCCAGCGAAGAGGCGCAGCGCCGCCGTCTCGAGCGGGAACTCGCCGGTGGGCGAGCAGGCTTTCACGACGACGGGCGTGCCGTCGGCGCGGGTCGCGAGGCCGACGTAGTGGTAGGACAGGGCGGGGACCGGGGGGCCGAGCGTCAGCCCCCATTGCTGAGCGGCGCCGGCGAGGATGTCCGGCAACCGATCCAGCCAGGCGCGGCCGGCCGGCCCGTGGATCTCGAACTGCTTGCGGATGAACGCGTCCGGGACGACGAACATGATGTGCCCCCTTCAATCAGCACGGCGAATGGTGACGAAGAGGGACACGGGGGAGCGCGCGCCGGGTTGACAGAGATATCGCCCGTGCCGGGGCACTGGAACGGGCACAGCCGGGTCAGGCCCGGTGCATACAGTTGGAGCGCGATCCCGCCTGGCTGGCGGAACCAGCGGCGGACGTCGTGTAGTCAGGGTCAATAATGCGGGTGCCGCGCCATGGTCGGGACCTCCTGCAATGCGGCCCGGCGTGATAACTCGGTCGTAGACGACCGAGAGGCGACGTGTTTTCAGCATCGCATGGCATCGAGCGCGCGGTCAAGGCGGGCGCGCGGCACGAGCGGCCAAGGCCACGGCTGAAGACGGCCGCGCCGCCGATGGGCCATCTGCGCAGCCTGAAAGTCGCGGCCCAGCCCCCAGCCGCGGCCCCAGCCGCCCGGCTTCCCCCTCACGCAAATCGCTAACGCCCAAGCCGGGCGGCGTCGCCCAGGATCTGCCGCAGCGCGGCCGCGATGACCTCCGCGGGGCGTTCGGCCCCGCCCGCGGTGCGCCAGGCTACGAAGCCGTCCGGCCGCACCAGCAGCGCGCCGTCGGGTCGGAGACCGGCCGCGGCGGCCCAGGCGCCGTCGGGGTCCACGGCGTCGCCGTCAGGGCCGACCCGGTAGGCGGCCAGGTCGAGCCCGGCGCGCGCCGCGGCCGCGGCCGCGGCCGCGCACCAGGCCCCGCCGCCCGGCCCGGCGAGGAGCGTGAAGCGGGACTCCACGAGGTCGAGCGTAGACCGGCGCTCGCCGCGCCAGGTGACCCAGGCGTGCGGGACGCGCGTGCCCGGGGCACCGTCGAGGTCGAGGGCGAGGCGGTCGAGCGACGGCGGCGCCGTCTCCGGCGCGACGACCGCGGCCGAGGTGTAGCGATAGCCGAGGTGGACGACGTCCTGCTCGGCGATGCCGACCTCCGCACGCTCGGCCACGCGACTGGCATCCCAGTGGAGGTGGGGGTGGGCCATGCGCAGCAGCGACTGGTCCATCGTGAACCGCGCGACGGGGCGGCGCTCGGCGTCGTAAGTCGCCAGGAGGGCCGGCGTCGCCCGCCCGGCCAGCACCAGCGCGAGCTTCCAGGCCAGGTTGTGCGCGTCGGCGATGCCCGCGTTCAACCCGTAGCCCCCGGTCGGCGGGACGACGTGCGCGGCGTCGCCGGCCAGGAAGACGCGGCCCTCTTGGAAACGGTCGGCGACGCGCGCGCCCACCCGATACGGCAGGACACTGAGGACCTCGACCGGGTAGTCGGGCAGGCCGATGGCGGCGCGGATCAACTCGCGGCAGCGCTCGGGCGAGAAGTCGGCGGGCGACTCGCCCCTGGCCGGGTCGTAGGTGAAGTGATAGACCCAGCGGTGGCTGTCACGGACGCGGATGAAGAGGCCGGGGGCCGCGGGGGTGCGGATCTCACAGAGGAGGAAGTCGTCGTGCCCGCGCACCAGTGCGCCCAGGTCGGCCTCGAAGAGCGCGTTGATGAGGGAGTGCCCCGTGAGGCCCGGCCCGCTGCTGGGGATGCCGAAGGCGTGGCGTACGCCGCTCTCGGCGCCGTCGGCCGCGATCGCGTAGTCGGCGCGCACCGTGGACCGCGCGCCACCGTCCCGCGCGACGAGCGTCGCCGTCACCCCCGCGCCGTCCTGCTCGACGGTGGCCACCTCGGTGTCGTACCGCACCGCGGCACCCAGGCGTCGCGCGGCGGCGAGCAGGACGGGGTCGAGCCGGTCCTGCGCGCAGGCGACCCCGCTGGTCGGGCTGAACTGCGCCGCGGCCGGCTGCGCGGACGCAGGTGGGCGGCGCGGCACGAGCGCGGCCGGGTCGGCGCCGGCCAGCGTCTCGACCGAGATCGTCCCGGCGCGTCCCGCCAGCGACGCCGCGGCGGCGCGGATCTCGTCCGCCAGGCCCGCCTCCCGGAAGATCTCCATCGTGCGGACCCCGAAGCCGGTCGCGCGCGGGTGGATCGATATGCCCGCCCGCCGCTCCACCGCCAGCGCCGGGACGCCCTGCCGCGCGAGGCAGAGCGTCGCGGCCAACCCGACCGTGCCGGCGCCGGCGACGAGGACGGGGACGCGCTCGGTGGGCATGGCGACCCTCCTCTCGCTCAGCGGTGATGCATCATCGCGGCGACCGCCGCGGGGAGCACGAGTATAGCGTCGCGGCGCGGCGCCGCCCCCGTCCCTTCAGGAAGGTCGGGGCCGTCCTTTCGGACAGGCGCGCCTCGGGGCCGCTGCGCGGCACGAAGGCCGCCGGCACGGCCTATCCGGCAACGTCCCAGCCCGCGGAGGCGGGCTTCGTGGCGCCGTGAGGCGTCTTCAGGCGCGCCTTCAGGCGTCGGCCCTACGTTTACCGGCCCGTACCGGCTTGACGGCCGCGCCGCCGCCCCGGCATACTCGGCGCGGGACGCGCGGAGGCCGGAGAGATCGCCTCTCCGGCCGGTCGTTGCTGGGGGTGGGATTGCTATGACGTCATTCGAGTCGCCGCGGCTGGAGGATCTGCTCGCGCACTACGCCTCGCGGCGGGCGGACCTCGACCGCATGGGCGCGTACTTCCTCGGCACGATCGACGAGACCGAGGCCGAGCGCTGCTGCAAGACCCTCCTGCTGATGGCCATCGAACGCCAGGCGAGCAACGCCCTCGCCGACCCCCTGACGCTCTACATCAACTCGATCGGCGGCGCGGTCGGCGCCGGGCTCGCGATCATCGAGATGGTGGCGCGCGTGCGGCGGCACTACGGCGTCACCGTCAACACCGCGATCACCGGCTACGCCTACTCGATGGGCGCGATCGTCTTCCAGTGCGGCCAGACGCGCAGCATGGGCCGCGCTTCGACCATGATGCTCCACGGCGCCCACTGGACGCTCTCGGGCGAGGAGGACCGCGTCTTCAAGGACTACTTGAAACTGGCGAACCACTACCAGCGGCTCATCGGCGGCCTCTTCGCGCGACGCACCGGCCGGCACACCGCCGAGTGGTGGACCGACTTCATCTACTCCGGCGGCGACCGCTTCCTCTCGGCCGACGAATGCCTCGAACTGGGGCTGGTGGACGAGATCGTCGACGACGTGATCGGGCGGCCGCCGGCGGCCGGCGCCTGAGCGCCGCCCTAGCTCCTGCCGTTGCCCTGCTTGATGGCCTCGGTCATCGGGTAGTACTTCACGCGCGTCGCGCCGAGGCGCTGGAAGACGTCCTGCACCGGCTGCGCCAGGCGATCGTCCAGGCCGAGATGCACCATCACCTGTAGCTCGTCGTGCGCTTCCTCCGTCACCGCGGGCTTGCGGAAGCGCCCCAGCAGTTTGGCGACCATGCTCGGCTCCGCCGTGGCGATGGTGGTCCGGTGCGCGACCGGCTTGTCGATCACGGTGACCTGGTCGTCGCGGATGCCCGCCTCGCGCAGCGCCGCCTTGATGTCGTCGAGCGAGACGGCGCCCATCTTGAACTGCCCGTTGACCTGCGCCGGCCGGCGGACTTCGACCTGCCCCTGCGTCGCGGATTGCATGGCACAACCTCCTTCATGGCCAGGTTCCTCCCTGGCCTTCACCCGCGGGCGGCTTACCGTTCTCCATAGTATGGGGGCCCCGCCTCAACAACCGCCTCAACGCGAGATGGCAGACGGCAGACGGCAGACGGCAGCGGCGGGCCAGGCTTGCGCTTCCGCGCCGCTACCGGCATACTCCGGCCGTGGCGCGGGGCGCGGGCCCCGCGCGGCGAGCGGGGGAGGAATCGGCGGGGTGCGGCTGATCGTGCGCGACGACCGCGAGGTGACGGCTGCCGAGCGCGCCGCCTGCGACGGCCTCTGGGGGCGCACCTGGCCGCCGGTGCCCGGCGAGGCGCACGACCCGGCCGAGGAGCATCGCGCCGTAGCGCGGGTGCTCCTCGTCGGCGCGGATGGCGGCCTGCTCGGCGCGTGCGAGCTGATCGAGCGGACGGTCACGGTGGACGGCGCGCCCGTCGCCATCGCCGGGCTCGGCGGCGTGGCGGTCGAGGCGGCGCACCGCGGGCGCGGGCTGGGTTCGCGCCTGGTCCGCGCGGCGATGGACGCGGCGCGGGCGCGCGGCTACGACTTCGCGCTGCTCTTCTGCGACGCCGAGCGCCGCGCGTTCTACGAGCGCCTCGGCTGGCGACTGCTGACCGGGCCGATCAGCGCGACCTATTTCGGCGAGGAGCGCCCGATCGGAGCCGACGCGCTGGTCATGGCCGCGCCGCTGACCCCGGCGGCCGAGCGCCGGTCGCCCGCCTGGGCCGCCGCGCGCCTCTACCTCGGCATCGGGCAATGGTGAGGGATTGGCAGAGAGGGAGGACTGTATGGCCGACACGACGCAGGCGCCGCTGACCGCGGAGGAACTGGAAGCCCTGCGGGGCCTGACGACGCCGACCGTGGCGAACGCGATCGAGGTCTTCGACGTGCAGCCGCGCAACACCGGCTTCATGAACCCGACGATCCGCGCCGTCGTCACCGGCCCGCGCCCGATGGTCGGCTACGCCTGCACGGCGAAGATCCGCGCCGCCGCGCCGCGTGACCCCGCGGTCACGGTCACGAGGCGGGCGATGTGGGAGCAGATCCTGGCGACGCCCGCGCCGCGCGTCGTCGTGATCGAGGATCTCGACGAGGAGCCGATTGGCTCCTTCTGGGGCGAGGTCCAGGCGAATATCCACCGCGCGCTCGGGTGCGTCGGCGCGGTCACCAATGGCGGCGTGCGCGATCTGGACGAGGTCCGCGCGCTCGGCTTCGACCTCTTCGCCGGCAGCGTGATGGTCTCGCACGCCTACGTCCACGTCGTCGAGATCGGCACGCCGGTGACGCTCGGCGGGCTGACGGTCAAGCCGGGCGAGATCATCCACGGCGACCAGCACGGCGTCGCGGCGATCCCGGTCGGCATCGCGCGCCAACTGGCCGACGGCGCGCGGCAGGTCGAGGCCCGCGAGCGCGCGATCATCCAGCTCTGCCAATCGCCCGACTTCAGCATCGACCGGCTGAGCGAACTCTACCCGGGTTGAGGCGCCGTCGGGCGCACGTTGCCCATTCGTCGGGGCCGGCCCCCGTGCCGGCCCGGTTGCTGCGTCGCCCGGCATCCAGATCGGTACCTGGCGTGGGGCGGTGCGACACGCCGGGCGGACGCATGGCGAATCGCATAGCGGTCGGCCGGGAGCGCGGGCCGGCTCCGCGGCCTACGGCCTACGCCCCACGGCCCACGGCCCACGAGCGGAGAACAGTGCCATGCCCAAGCAAGCGCTCGACGTCCGCCAGGCCCACCGCCTGCTCAGCCCCGGCCCGGTGACGCTGCTCACGTCGCTCTACCGTGGCCAGCCGAACGTGATGACCGCCGGGCTGGTCACGACCGTCGCGCTCGACCCGCCGCTGGTCGGCGTGGCGATCCACCCCACGCGCCTGACGCACGAGTTCGTCTCGAAGTCCGACCAGTTCACCCTCAACCTGCCGCCGATCGACCTCATCGCCGCCGTCCAGCAGGCCGGCCTCGTCTCCGGGCGCGACGGCGACAAGTTCGTCGCCCTCGACCTCACGCCGGCCGACGCGGCGGAGACCGACGCGCCGCTGGTGGCCGAGTGCCTGGGCCACTTGGAGTGCGGCGTCGTGGAGCGCGTCCGCCTGGGTGACCACGACCTCTTCGTCGGCCAGGTGCTCGCCGCCGCGGCCGACGACGCCGCGTTCGACACGACCTGGAGGGCCGGCGAGGGGGGCGCGCCGCTGCTGCACCACCTCGGCGAGAACCTCTACGCGGCGCTGGGGAAGGGCTATCGGGCGTAGGCCGTGGGGCGTGGGCCGTGGGGCGATAGCGAGGCTCCGCGTTACCCCCGACTCCCGCGCCCCCGCACCCGGACGGCCCACGGCCTACGCCCCACGGCCCACGACGCCCAGCCCCGTGACGGTCGGCAGGTTCATCCCCCAGGCGCCGCGCGCGAAGAGGGCCGCCGCCGCCTTCTCGGCGTCGGCCGTGAGGGCGTGGAACTGGTCGTTGTAGAAGTCGTTGAGCAGGTCGCGCGAGACGCCGTAGCGCCGGCTCAGTTCGCGCCGCAGTTCCCGCCGCCGCTCGTGCGCGACGGCGAGCGCGGCCGGCAGCGCGTCGAGCAGCGCCCGCACCCCGCCCGCCTCGGCGGCCAGGAGGTCGCGCCGGGCGACCAGGAGGTGCGTGACGCACGGCAGGCCGGTCAGGATGAACCAGGCGCGGCCTAGGTCCTCCACCACGGCGTTGCCCGGCTCGTCCAGCAGGTGCAGCGCCGCGCCGCCGTCCTGCACCTCGACGGCGGGGCGTTCCGCCGCGTCCGCGCCGGTCGTTTCCGGTGGGGCGTCGCCGCGGGACCACGTCGCCGCCGCGATGCCGTAGAACTTCAGCAGCGTCGCGCGCGCCACGCATTCGGTCGTGCGCGACACCGCGTCGAGATCCACGAGCGCGTGGTCGATCTCGTCCGGCCGGCGGTCGGCGCGCAGCACCGCCGCCGCGCCGTGGGCGCCGCCGGCCGCCAGGTCCGGCAGCACGAGGTAGTCGTCTTGCAGGAGGGCGTATTCGGCCACCGGGACGAGGGCGAGCGCGTCGGGGTGCGCGCGGGCGACCTGGGCCGTCAGGTCGGGCGCCGTGCGCAGCGGCGCGGGGAGCGCCGCCCAGCCCAGCTCGACCGCCAGCGCCAGCGGCGCCGGGCCCGGCGCGTCGTCGAGCAGCAGTTCCAGCGGCATCCCGCGGCGCCCCTTCGCTCCCGGCCCCTCCCGTGACGGTTTCGGGCCGGCATACGCCAAGCGTAGCAGGGGCGGCGTGGGGCGGCAATGCGGGGCTGCGCGGGGCCGGCGGCCGACGGCTCGGGCGATTTGACTGTATCTACACTCCCGGGCATAATTGCGCAGCGCTCCGGAAGGAATCCGGGGCGGGACGCCCGGCCGGCGGGCGTCGCGACGAATGTGGCATGCGGACGTAGGAAAATAGGGCCATTCCCTTGCACGGAGGCACGGAAGCGTAGTACAACTAGCGCACCAATCGGGAGCGCGCACCACCGCCACGCACGCCTGGGGCTCGCGGTGTCTGGTGGCTGCATCTCGCGCCTGTCCCTTGCAGTTGGCCGCGCCGCGCGGCGTCGGCCCGACCGGACCATCAGGGTAGCATGCGCGCGCGTCCGTCTCACCAACCGCCCGAGGGAAGCGGCATCCCGCAGGCAGCGCCCGAAGTCCCGGCGCGCCCCGCGCCGCCCGCGGCGGACCTCACCGCCGACGCGGCGGGTGTGCGCGCGAATGGCCATGCCGGTGGAGCGCCAGACTGGTTGCTCGATCGGGCCCACGAGCATGGGTACGTGACACTGGATGAACTGCAGCGGGCCATCCCCGAGGCGGACGACCACCCCGACGAACTCGAAGAGCTGACGGTCCACCTCGTCCAACTGGACGTGCCGGTGGTCGAGAGCGAGGACGGGGCGGGAGCCGACGAGGCGGAGGAGCCGCTCGACGATCTAACCGTCGACCTGAACCGGCTGGGCGTCGACGTCGCCGACGTCGAGGTCGGCGCCGACGTGGTCGAGGAGGACCAGGAGGACGAGCTCGTCCCCGACGTCCCCGACCCCGAGGCGCTCGCCTCGCTCGCCGCGACCTGGGCCGCCGCCGACGAGAGCGTCAGCCTCGACGACCCGGTCCGGATGTACCTCCGCGAGATCGGCCGCGTGCCGCTCCTGACCTCCGAACGCGAGGTCGAGCTAGCGACCGCGATGGAACTCGGGCGCTGTCTCACCGAGACGCGCGCGGCGCTGCAGCGCGAGACCGGGGCCGAGCCGCCCTGGGCGGATGTCAGCCTGCGCGTCTACCGCACGCTGCGCGACGGCTGGCACTTCCTCGATCGGCTCTACGCCGCCGTCCACGAGTGCTCCACCGCGGGGGTGCCGCTCGGCACGATCATCGAGGGGCTGACGCCGACCAACAAGATCCCGATCGAGGTGTTGCACCGGGTCGCCGCCGAGCTGGGCTGCACGCAGGAGCGGCTCGAGGAGGCGGTGCGCCTGCGAGCCGTCGAGTACCAGCTCCTGCCCGACCGCCTGCGCCGCGCGCTCGACCGCGAGCCGGACTGGCCCGACGACATGCGCGCACTCGAGTTGGTCGGTCGGCGCGCCGACGCGCTGGCGCGCGACTACGAGCGGCGCGTCATCAAGGGCGAGGAGGCGCAGCGGCACCTGGCCGAGGCCAACCTGCGCCTGGTGGTCAGCGTGGCCAAGAAGTACGTCGGCCGCGGGATGTCGATGCTCGACCTGATCCAGGAGGGCAACCTCGGCTTGATCCGTGCCGTCGAGAAGTTCCAGCACAACAAGGGCTATAAGTTCAGCACCTACGCGACCTGGTGGATCCGCCAGGCGATCACCCGCGCCATCGCCGACCAGGCGCGCACGATCCGCATCCCCGTCCATATGGTCGAGACGATCAACCGGGTGGTGCGTACGCAGCGGCGGATGATGCAGGACCTCGGCCGGGAGCCGACCAGCGAGGAACTGGCGACGGCGCTGGAGATGCCGGCCGACAAGGTCCGCGACATCATGAAAATCTCCCAGGAGCCGGTCTCGCTGGAGATGCCGATCGGCGAGGAGGACGACTCGCACCTAGGCGACTTCATCCCCGACGACAAGGCCCTCGCCCCGGCCGACGCCGCCTCGCACCAGATGCTGCGCGAGCAGGTCGACGATGTGCTGGAGTCGCTCGGCGAGCGCGAGCGCAAGGTGCTCGAACTCCGCTTCGGCCTCGACACCGGCCGCAGCCGCACGCTCGAAGAGGTTGGCCGCGAGTTCGGCGTCACCCGCGAGCGCATCCGGCAGATCGAGGCCAAGGCCCTCCGCAAACTCCGCCACCCCAGCCGCAGCAAGAAACTCAAGGATTATCTGGAGTGACGAGTGCTGAGCGATGAGTACGCCGTCAGCCGTCAGCCATCAGCTTTCAGGAAGCATGGCTGACGGCTGAGCGCTGATGGCTGGCCGCTCGCCCCACTCATCGCTCATCGCTCAGCACTCGGCACTCCTCTTCGACCTGGACGGCACGCTGGTCGACTCGGTTGAGCTGATCGTCCGCGCCTTCCAGCATACCGCCGCCCGGCACCTCGGCCGGGCGCTCGATCGCGCGGCGATCGTCGCGACGATCGGCCGGCCGCTCCCGACGGTGCTGGAGGAACTGGCGCCCGGCGACGGAGAGCGCCTGCTGGCCACCTATCGCGCGTTCATCCTCGAACACCACGACGCGCTGGTGCGCGCCTACCCCGGCGCGGCCGAGGCGCTGGTCGCACTCCGGGCGCGCGGCTACCGACTCGGCATCGTCACCGCCAAGAGCCGCGCGCAGGCCGAACTCGCCTTCCGCCTCTGCCGCCTGGAGCCGCTGGTCGACGTCACGATCTGCCACGAGGACGCGCCGCGCCACAAGCCCGCGCCCGACCCGCTCCTCGCGGCCGCCGCGCGCCTCGGCCTGCCGCCCGGCGCCTGTTGCTACGTCGGCGACAGCGTCTTCGACCTCCAGGCGGCCCGCGCGGCCGGCATGGCTGGGGTGGGCGTCACCTGGGGCGCCGGCCTCCCCGCCGACCTCGCCGCCGAGCGCCCCGCCGCGCTCGTCCACGACTTCGCGGCGTTGCTGGCGTGCTTCCCGGGAGTAGCCCACGAGATTGCGCGGGCCGGCGGCTGAAGCCGCGGCTTGGAGCGCCTGCGGCGCACGAAGGCCGCCGCGCGGCCTGACCTCATCCGGGCGACATCGCGGGCCGGGTAGAAGGGGTGACGCACGGCGTCGCCCGCGTGGGGACGCCGACCGGATGGCGGGTGCCCGCGTCAACCGGGCGACGCGCCGCGTCGCCCCTACCACGCCCCGCCGCGGTCGCGCGCCGGAGGCAGCGCGGTTGGGCCGGGTGGCACAGTCTCCGCCAGCCCCCCGCGCCCCCATTTCTCACTTCTCACTTCTCACTTCTCACTTCACCTGGCATACTTCCTGCGCGGCGGGCGGCATGGCACGCAGTCACGCTGCGGCGGCAGGCTACTTTCTAACTTCATCCTTCTGACTTCTCACTTCCGCAAGGAGGCGGCGTGTACGACCGCGCGAGGATCGACGTCAAGGGCGGCGACGGCGGGAACGGGGCGATCACCTTCCGCCGCGAGAAGTACGTGCCCCGCGGCGGGCCGGACGGCGGCGACGGCGGCGACGGCGGCGACGTGGTGCTGCGCGTCGACCCGGGCGAGAACACCCTCCAGCGCTTCCAGTACGTCATGCGCTACGCCGCCGAGAACGGCGGGCGCGGCGCCCGCGCCCGCCGCCACGGCAAGCGCGGCGTCGACCTCGTCATCCCCGTGCCGGCCGGCACGATCGTCCGCGACGACGAGACCGGCCAGGTGCTGGCCGACCTGACGCGCGCGGGCGACGAGTTCGTGCCGGTGCGCGGCGGGCGCGGCGGGCTCGGCAACTCGCACTTCGTCTCGTCGGTGCGCCAGGCGCCGCGCCTGGCCGAGAAGGGCGAGCCGGGCCAGCAGCGCTGGCTGGCGCTCGAACTGAAACTCATCGCCGACGCCGGCCTCGTCGGCTACCCCAACGCCGGCAAGTCCACCCTCCTCGCCGCCCTGAGCGCCGCGCGGCCGAAGATCGCCGACTACCCCTTCACCACGCTGGAGCCGTACCTCGGCGTGGTCGAGGTGGACGACCAGACCTTCGTCCTGGCCGACATCCCCGGCCTGATCGAGGGCGCGGCGTCCGGCGCCGGCCTCGGCCACGAGTTCCTGCGCCACGTCGAGCGCACCCGCCTCCTGATCCACGTCCTCGACGGCTCGGGCGGGCTGGAGGGGCGCGATCCGCTGGACGACTTCGCGACGATCGAGGCGGAACTGGCCGCCTACGACCCCGACCTCGCCGGCAAGGCGCGCCTCGTCGCGATCAACAAACTCGATCTGCCCGAGGCGCAGGAGCGCCTGCCCGCGCTCCGCGCCGCGCTGGAGGCGCGCGGCTTCGACGTGCTCGCCATCTCCGCGGCGACCGGCCAGGGCGTGCGCGAACTGGCCCGCGAGACGCTCCGGCGCCTCGCCGCCCTGCCCGCGCCGTCGCCCGCCGCGGCCCCGGAGGCGGCACCGCGGCGCTACACGCTCGACGACGGGGCCGACGAGCGCCACTACGCGGTCGAGCGGCTGTCCCGCCACCACTTCCTCGTCACGGGCGTGCGCATCGAGCGCCTGGCCGCGATGACCGACTTCGCCAACGAGGAGGCGGCCGAGCGCTTCCAGAAGGTGCTCGCCGCCTCCGGCATCGCCCAGCGCCTGACCGAACTAGGCGTGCAGGACGGCGACGCCGTCCACCTCGGCGACTACGAGCTGGTCTGGGGCGAGCAGGAGGGCGAGGCCGACCGCACCCGCGCCGGCGGCCGCCACCGACGACGTGGTTGACGACGTGGGCCGTGGGCCGTGGGCCGTGGGGCGTAGGCTGTCGGGGGAGGAGAGCGGGTATCACCTCGTCGAGGTCGGCCCCTACGAGGGGGGTGGCGGTCGCCAGAGCGCGCCCGGATCCACGCCCTACAGCCCACGGCCCACGCCGTTGCAACCCGCGGCATGCCCGGTGCGTAGATCTTGGTGCTGACACCGGTCGGCGGTGATGGCTGGCGGGCGGCGCGACCGCCCGGCAGGCAGGTGAAGCGAGGGAAGAGGCCATGAGCGGGACGCAGGATACGCACGACGAGGACACGCGGCGGACCCAGCCCGGCGACACGGGCGAGGACTATCCCTTCAGCGAGCGGAAGCAGTCGAGCATCACGGGGGAGTTGCAGGAGCTCG
This sequence comes from Thermomicrobiales bacterium, assembly GCA_035708265.1. GTDB lineage: Bacteria > Chloroflexota > Chloroflexia > Thermomicrobiales > CADCWN01 > DASSSV01. Next base: position 26,479 of record DASSSV010000365.1, read on the forward strand.
GCCGGCAGCTCGTCACGACGGCGCGCGCGGCCTGGCAGAGCGAGCAGCGGCGCGAACTGCAGCAGGACATCACCATGGGCCTGCGCTCCGTCGCCGACCAGCTCAACGAGGCGGTCGAGTCGGTGCGCCTCAACCCGCGCTCCGACTCCGTGAAGGAGTCGATGAAGGAGCGCGTGAGCAAGGTCACGGGCGCGGGGCGCGCCGGCGACCTGGTCGACGACGCGCGGGGCACGCTGGCGTCGGGCCTGCGCGAACTGAACGAGCAGTTGCGCCGCCTGACCGAGCGGCTCGAGCGCGAGGGCACCGCGACCGCGCCGGGCACGGCGACGACCGAGGCGCCCGAGACCACGCCGCCGACCGGCACGAACGCGAGCACGGCCGGCGGGGCGACGCTGCCGGCCAGCGACGTCCAGGTCGCGCCGCCGACGAGCACGACCGCGCGGGCCAACGTGCCCGACTCGACGCCCGAGTCCCCCCGGATCGGCGCCCTCCCCGGCGCCCCGGAGGGCGGCGCCGAGCGCCCGAGCGGCGACGGCACCCCGCGCCCCGAAGGGCAGTAGCGCCACTCGTCACTCGTCACGTCCAAGACCTGGGGCCGGGAGGATCACCCTCCCGGCCCCGGCCGTTCGTTTACCCCCGCGCCGGCTTGCGAGGGTGGGCAGATGCGCGGCGAGCAGCACGCCGGTGGTATCAACCGCCGGCGCACCCGCTCAACCGACACCGGGTTGGCTGACTGCCTGGAGTTGCATCCCACTCAGTCCTGAGTCCTGAGTCCTTCTCACGACGTCCCGGGCGGGGTCGGCTCGGTGGCGCGCTCGTGGCGCGCCGGGCCGGCCGCGCGGGGCGCGCCGTTGATCTCGGCCGCCTCGTCGCCCTCGGGGCCCGCGGCCGGCGCGCCCGCCGCCGCGAGCGCCGGTTCGGCCTCTTCATCATCGCCGCGCCAGCCGATGTGGCGCAGGCCGAGGCCGATCAGCCCGAGCGCGATCGCGGCGACCGAGATGACCTGTGCGGCCTTGAAGGGGCCGAGGTAGAGGCTGTCGGTGCGCATCCCCTCGATGAAGAAGCGCACGACGCCGTAGATCATCAGGTAGACCCAGAGGCCGTCGCCGTCGCGCAGCCGCTTGTCGCGGTCGATGCGCAGCACGAACCAGGTCAGGACGAGGCTGGTCAGCAGGTCGGCGAGCGACTCGTAGAGGAACGTCGGGTGGAAGTGGGTGTACTGCTCGTAGCCGACTGGGCGTCGGTCGGGGCTGATGTAGATGCCCCAGGGCAGGCTGGTCGGGCCACCGAACGCCTCCTGGTTGGTGAAATTGCCCCAGCGGCCGATCGCCTGGCCGAGCGCGAAGGCGGGCGCGAGGATGTCGACCCAGCGGAAGAAGCGGACGCCCTTGAAGCGCGTGTAGAGCCAGAGGCTCAGGATGCCGGCCGCGAGCGCGCCCTGGATCGAGATGCCGCCGCCGCGGATGTTGAACGCCTGGAGCGGGTCCTGCGCGCAGCAGGTGTTCCAGTCGAGAAAGACCCAGTAGATCCGCGCGCCGGCGATCGCCGAGAAGACGACGATCGGCAGCATCTCCCAGACGTAGTCGGGGTTGACGCCCTTGCGGCGCGCCAGCCGGGCGGCCAGCAGCGCGCCCGCCAGCACGCCGAGCATGATCAGGATGCCGTACCAGCGGACCGCGAGCGGCCCGATGGAGAAGGCGACGGGGTTACTTACGACCATGGATCCTCTCCGCGGATGCGCGCCGGCGCCAGCCGCGCCGCGCGGCAGCAAGGCACGGC
>DASSSV010000366.1:0-5030 GCA_035708265.1 Thermomicrobiales bacterium
CGATCGAGGGCGGCGAGCCGCGCCCCTTCGGCGTCGGCGAGCAGGACGCCAGCCCGCGTTGGTCGCCCGACGGCGCGACGCTGGCCTATGTGACCGGGGGCGAGGGCGGGCAGCAACTCTGCCTGCAGGCGGTCGCCGGCGGAGAGCCCCGCCGGCTGGGCGGCGCGTATCCGGGTGGCATCGGCGGGCTCGCCTGGGCGCCGGAGGGGCGCCGCCTCGCCTTCACCAGCCGCACCGTGCCGGAAGGCGACCGCGAGCGCCGGCCCCAGGTCGTGCGGCGCCTGCGCTACCGGCACAACGGCACCGGCTACGTCGGCGACGGCGTCTGGCGCGTCTACGTCCTCGACGTCGCGAGCGGCGAGGCGACCCCGATCAGCGACCCCGACTGGCACCACTTCCAGCCCGCCTGGTCGCCCGACGGCGCGCGCCTGGCGCTGGTGACGACGCGCCGGCCCGACTGGGACCTGGAGTGGGTCTGGGACCTCTACACCTGCCGTCCCGACGGGTCCGACCTCCGCCGGCTCACCGGCAGCCGGGGCGTCTGCCTCGCCCCGGCCTGGTCGCCGGACGGCGCGACGATCGCCTACTTCGACAACCGCTGCCCGACCACCGGCACGACGGTCGATTACCACCTCTGGGCGGTCCCGGCAGCGGGCGGCGAGCCGCGCGAGCTGAGCGCGGCGCTCGACCGCGGCGCGGTGACGACGATGCTGCCCGGCGACACGGCGCCGCCGCGCTGGGCGCCCGACGGCCGCGCGCTCGCCTGGCCCGTCCGCGACCGCGGCTTCGTGTGGATCGCGCGCGTCGACGCGGACGGCGGGGCGGCGACCTTCGTCGTCGGCGGCGAGGGGACGGCCGCCGCGCCCAGTGTCGCGGCGGCGGCCGGGCGGCTGGCCTACACCTGGAGCGACGCGACGTCGCCGCCCGAGGTCTGGACCTGCGCGCCTGACGGCGGCGGCGCGCGCCGGCTGACCGACCACACCGCCCCGCTCATGGCGGAACTGGCCCTCGGCCGGCCGCAATCCTTCACCCTGCCCGCGCCGGATGGCCTGGCGGTCGAGAGCTGGCTCTGGCTGCCGCCCGGCGCCACCGTCGCCGACGGCCCCTTCCCGACGCTCCTCGAGCTGCACGGCGGGCCGCACGGCGCGGTCGGCCCGGCGTTCGCCACGCGCACCCAGCTCCTGGCGAGCCGCGGCTACGCCGTCGTCGCGGTCAACTTCCGCGGCAGCGGCGGCTACGGGCAGGCGTTCGCCGATGTGATCCTCGGCGACTGGGGCGCCAAAGAGTTCGCCGACGCGATGGCCGCCGTCGACAACCTGGTCGCGCGGGGGTTGGCCGACCCGGCGCGCCTCGGCGTCTACGGCGGCAGCTATGGCGGCTTCATGACCAACTACACGGTCGCTCATAGCGACCGCTTCGCCGCCGCCGTAACGATGTCGACGATCAGCACGCTGGAGACGCTCAGCTACCTGACCGACCACTGGGAGTCGATCGACTGGGACAACGGCGGCTATCCCTTCGAGCGCCCGGACTACTATCGCGAGCACTCGCCGCTAACCCGCGTGACCAGGATCACCACGCCGCTCCTGATCCTGCACGGCGAGAGCGACTATACCTGCTCGGTCAGCGAGGCGGACATGCTCTTCGCCGCGCTCAGGAAGCGGCGCCAGGAGGTCGAGCTGGTCCGCTACCCGGGCGAGGCGCACGGCTTCATCGCGCGCGGCCGCCCGAGCACCCAGGTCGACGCGCACCGCCGCCTGCGCGACTGGTTCCTGGCGCACATCCCGGCGACCGGCGTGGCGCCGTAGCCGCGGGGCGGGGCGGCGAGCCCCGGGGCCGGGCCGTCGCGACCTACGCAGGGTCCAGGCCCCAGCCTGTCCCGGCGGCTGTGCCGGCCCGCGATCGAGCGCGAGCGCTCGCGAAGGAGGCGGCGATGCCCGGCGACTACCTGGACTACACCGGCCGCGACGACGTCCTCGGCGGCGGCGTGCGGCTGATCCCGGTCGCCACGCCGAAGGGCACCTTCCGGGTCTGGACCAAGCGGGTCGGCAATCGGCCGGCGATGAAGGTCCTGCTCCTCCACGGCGGCCCGGGGGCTACCCACGAGTACCTCGAAGCGTTCGACAGTTACTTCCCCGCGGCCGGCATCGAGTACTACTACTACGACCAGCTCGGCTCCGCCTACAGCGACCAGCCGGACGAGCCGGACCTCTGGGACGTGCCCCGGTTCGTCGACGAGGTGGAGCAGGTCCGGCAAGTACTCGGGCTGGATCGGGAGAACTTCTACCTCTACGGGCACTCCTGGGGCGGCGCGCTGGCGCTCGAATACGCCCTGCAGCACCAGCGGCACCTCAAGGGGCTGATCATCTCGAACATGGTGGCCAGCATCCCCGAGTACAACGAGTACGCCAGGACCGCCCTCATGCCCGGCATGGACCCGGCGGCGCTCGCCGAGATCCAGCGCTACGAGGCGGCGGGCGACTACGACGACCCGCGCTACATGGACCTCCTGATGGAGCACCACTACGTCCACCATGTGCTGCGCCTGCCGGCCGCGGAGTGGCCGGACCCGGTGCAGCGCGCCTTCAAGCACATCAACCCCGCCATCTACGTCCCGATGCAGGGGCCGAGCGAGCTGGGGGCGAGCGGCAAGCTGGTGACGTGGGACCGCACGGCCGACCTCGGGCGAATCGCGGTGCCGACCCTGGTCATCGGGGCCGCCCACGACACGATGGACCCGCGGCACCTGGCCTGGATGGCGACGGCCGTGCAGCGCGGGCGGTACCTCGCGTGCCCGAACGGCAGCCACATGGCCCTCTACGACGACCAGGCGGCCTACTTTCGCGGCCTGATCCAGTTCATCCAGGACGTGGACGCGGGCCGCTGCTGAGCGCGGCGCGGGCGTGCCGGCCCCGCGCGGCGAGCGGGGCCCCGGCGGCCAGACGAAAGGAGTTGGTCCGATGAGCACCGCGGCTCCCCTCTCCCCGGACACCGACGCGCTCCGGGCGACCGCCGAGGCGATCTTCCCCGGCCGGAGCAGCGGGTCGTACGCGGTGCCGCCCTGGATGCAGGACACCGTCGTGGCCCACGGCCGGGGCAGCCGCTTCTACGCGACCACCGGCGAGGGCTACCTGGACTACATCCTCGGCTCGGGGCCGCTGATCCTCGGCCACGCGCACCCGCGGGTGGTCGAGGCGGTGCGGGAGCAGGCGGGCCAGGGATCGACGTTCTACGCGCTCAATGAGCCGATCATTCGTCTAGGCCAGACGATCGTCGACGCGGTGCCGTGCGCCGAGCAGGTCATGTTCGCCAGCAGCGGCGCCGAGGCGACCTACCTGGCGCTGCGCCTCGCGCGGGCCGCGACCGGCCGCGACCTGATCCTGCGGTTCGCCGGCGGCTACCACGGCCACCACGACTACGCCAGCACCCAGTCGGCCGGCGTGCCGCGGGCGGCGCGGGATACCGTGCTCACCGCGACGTTCAACGACCTGGCCTCGGTCGAGACGCAGTTGGCGGCGCACCCCGGCGCGGTCGCGGCCGTCATCGTCGAGCCGCTGCACCGCATCGTCCGCCCCGCGCCGGGCTTCCTCGCCGACCTCGCCCGCGTGACCCGCGCGGCCGGGGCGCTGCTCATCTTCGACGAGGTCGTCACTGGCTTCCGGCTGGCCTGGGGCGGCGGCCAGGAACGCTACGGGGTGACGCCCGACCTCGCGACGTACGGCAAGATCATCGGCGGGGGCTACCCGGTTTCGGCCATCTGCGGCCGGCGCGACATCATGGAGCAGGCCAGTCCGCGGCGCGGCGGCCGGCCGGACTACGTCTTCATCAGCGGCACGCTCAGCGGGAACCCGGTCGGCGCGGCGGCCGGGCTTGCGACCCTGGCGGAGCTACGCCGGCCGGGCGCCTACGGGCGGCTCGACGAGGCCGGCGAGCGGCTGCGCCGCGGCTTCAACGACGCCGCCGAGGAGTACGCGCTGCCGCTGGCGATGCGCGGCGAGGGCGCGGTCAACGGCGTGGTGGCGACGGAGGACGGCGACGACGCGGCGCTGTTGCCGCGACTCGGCCGCGCGTTGTTCGAGCGCGGGATCGCCAGCAATCCGGGCAAGGTCTACGTCTCGCTCGCGCACAGCGACGCCGACCTTGACGAGACCATCCGAGCGTACGGCGCCGCGTTGTCGCAGGTGCGGCGGGACCTCGGGCGGTGAGCGGCGCCGGCGCGGCGCCGAGACGGACGAGCCACCGGGCGTCACCGGGGGAGGACGACGATGACGGAGACGGCGCGCGGGCGGCTCGCGATGCCGCTCGGCGAGGCGATCTACACGCAGCGGTCGGTCCGCCGGCTGCGACCGGACCCGATCCCGCTCGCAGACATCCGCGCGATTGTCGAGGCGGCGAGCAAGGCGCCGAGCGGCGGCAACGCCCAGCCCGCCCGCTACCTCGTCCTCACCGATCCCGACGTGATCCGGCCGTTCGGCGCGCTCTATCGCGAGGCGTGGTGGGCGAAGCGGCGCGACGAGGGCCGGCCGTGGACGCGGCGGGAGGAGATCCCGGCCGAGGAGCGCGTGGCGCGCTCGGCCGCCCTGCTGGCGGACGAGATGGCCGCCGCGCCGTGCATCGTGCTGGCGCTGACGGAGGGGCGGGGGCAGGCGAGTTCCGTGTTGCCGGGCGTCCAGAACCTGATGCTCGCCGCGCGGGCGCTGGGCATCGGCTCGGTGCCGACGACGCTCCACCCGCAGGTCATGGACCGGGTGTACGCCCTGTTGGGGATCCCGGCGACGGCCGAGTTCCACCTGTGCATCCCGCTCGGCTACCCGCGCGGGCGGTTCGGCCCGACGCGCCGCCGCCCGACCGCCGAGACGACGTACCTCAATCGCTGGGGCGCGCCCGTGCCCTGGGCCGGCGAGCCCCCGACCGGCTGACCGGCCCGACCGGCGCGCGGCGCGGCGGCGGTGGAAGTGCGGGGCACGTGCGCTAGCCCGGACCGGGGTGCGGCTCGTCCAGGGCGACCGGGCGGTACCGGGGGACCTGCG
>DASSSV010000367.1:0-5753 GCA_035708265.1 Thermomicrobiales bacterium
GACCCAAGATACCTTCCGGGCTATCCTGGAAAAGCTGACGGCGTCGGCGCCTTGCGCGCGCGTAGGCCCGTAGTGCGGTGGCCCCGCCGACCTGTAGTGCGGCCAAAGCGGCCAGACTGGCTGAGGCGCCGTGGCAGAGCGCACGTTGAGCGCGGGCGCCGATGCGGGTGTGGGAGGCCGAGCACTGCGGCGAAGGGACTCACCGCGCCCGATTCTCATCGGTTCGGAGCCGGCACGCGGGCCATGGGCCAGGAAGCGAGCCGGTCAGCGCAGGCCGTGATCGATCGCGAAGGCGACGGCGGCGGCGCGGTTCTCGACCCCGAGCTTGCCGTAGATGCTGGTCAGGTGCGTGTTGACCGTCCGCGGGCTGAGGAAGAGGCGCGCGGCCACGTCGGCGTTGGAGAGGCCCTGGGCCACCAGTCGCAGCACCTCGACCTCGCGCGCGGTCAGGCCGGCGGGGTAGGTCGCGGACGGTGCGGCGGGCGCGGTGAGCCGCACTGCGATTGCTTCGGCGCGGGCGAGCGCGGGTTTGGCACCCAGCGGTCCGAGGCGGGTGCGCGCCTCCGTGAGCGCGGCGTCGGCGGCCCCGCGCTCGCCTCGGGCGGCGCGCAGTTCGGCCAGGGCCAGCAAGGTCAGCGCGCGCTCGTAGGGGGCGGCGCAGGCGTCAGCCAGCGCCAGCGCCTCAGCCAGGTGCGCGGCCGCCTCGGCACGGTCACCCGCCTCGGCGGCGAGTTCGCCCAGCAGCCGGCGGGCGGCGAGCAGGGAGAGCGGCTGGCGCGGCTCGGAGGCGTGCTGTTCCAGCTACTTCACGCATCCGCGCGCTTTCGACCCAGTGGGCCAGTCAGGCGACACGCTGGTACCCGTGGTAGAGGCCGCCCAGGACCGGGCAGGGCACGATGCGCCCGGTGCCCGCGTTATCGCGTGCTGCGGCTGCTTGACACGCCGGGATGGCCTGACCGAGCCCTCGGCGCGGCCGGGCGCGGTTGCAGTACGCGCCAGACGCGCGGAGCGCGCGATGGGGATGGCGCTCGCCGAGGACACGGAGGTGGTCCGGGCACTCGCGGCGCACATTCCCGAGGAACCGCTCGCCCGTCGCGTTGGCCCGCGGGGCGTGGACGGGCGCGCGCAACACCCGGATCCCGCTCGCGGCGGCCACCCGGGCGAAGCGCAGCCCGTCCTTGCCGTCGTTGTCCCGGATGAGGAAGCGCGGTCGCCGCTCGAAGGGTGTCGCCTCGCGCCGCTGCCGGGCGACCCGGGCGCCGGTCGGGTGCCGCGCCACGCCGACGTGCACCACCCGGCGCGACCCGAGCGCGATGCTGCAGCAGGCAGAGAGCGGGCGGAAGAAGTGGTCGGTGACCGGCAGGAAGTCGCCGGCCCAGGGCGCGTCGGCGTGATTCCGCACGAAGGCCGCCCAGGTCTGCCCGCCCGGGCGCGGCGGCCGCGCCTGCCGCAGGGAGCGCTGGATCGTGCGCTTGCTCACGCGGATGGCGAGCTTCCGCAGCTCCCCGCGGATCCGGTCCGCACCCCACAGCCGATTCGCTGCGGCCATCTCTCGCAGCAGCGCGACCGTCTCGGCCGCCACCCGCGGCTTGGGCGCTGACCGGGAGCGCGATCTCCGCTGCCAGAACAGCCGGAACCCCTGACGATGCCAGCGCCGGACAGTCTCGGGTCGCACGATGATCAGGGCGTTCACCCAGGTATCCCGGCGGCTCGCCAGGAGCACCGGGAGCGCGCGATCAGCCGTGGTGAGCCGGGGACGCTCGACTGTGCGGTCGAGGACGACGAGTTGGTGGCGCAGCAGCGCGTTCGCCGTGAGCACGTCCGCCCGGTTCCGCGTCGCGTCGGCCGCCGCCCCGGCGACGACGGCGAGCGGGGTCGGCCGGGTCCACCGGTTGACCCGCGCCCGCGCGGCGGCGAGGAACCGGCGCACCAGGGGAGGCAGACGCGGGAGGGGGGGTGGCGAACATGGCGGGCTCCTCTGGGCAGTAGACCGCGGTAGCGGCGCACCGTCACGCCGCCGCGCCGGCTTCTACCGCTCGTGTCGCGCATCACGCGCCCCACGCGACATCGCTCAACGCCTCGCGGATGACCCAAGTAGCCAGTACACCCCGATAAACGCCGATGTCCATGCCCGCCCTCCCCTCGACGCGTCGGTAAGGTACGGCAGCGCTACCAGGAGCATAGGCAGACCGCGTGCCATCGGGTCGGGCGAGCCAGGGGGAGCCAAGGCGAAGGTCCGCGAGCAGGTCGGCGCCTTCCTGACGACGCTCGGCGCGCGGACCGAGGAGGTCAAGCGCCGCTGCCGCACCGCCCTACAGGCCGAGGCCGAAGCGATCGAGAAAGCAGCAGCTCCGACGCATCAGGTGCCCCGGCATGCAGAACCCACCTTGGCTTTACTTTAGAACGTGCCGCGCGGGCATCCACCCCCACCGGCCATGGGCCCCCGGCCCGAGCGCGCCATCCGCCGGGCGCGGCGCCGCGGAGCGCCAGGCTCGCCGGGGCAGGCCCCCTGGCCGCGCGGCGCGGGCGTGGGCACGCATCCTGCGTGCGCGCGGCGCCAAGCGCGCCCCGGGGCGCCGCCGCCCCGGCCCGTCCGCCGCGCCGACCCGAGCGGCCCCGGCGGCGGCTCGCGCGGCGCTCAGGGCATCCCGGCGGGGCGGTGAGGCGGCGGCGGTGGCCGCCGCCGCGCCGTGGCCGCAAGTCGGAAAGGCGGGCAGCGATGGCGCCAGCGCAGCGGTACATCCGGTGGTTCGCGGACCTCACGGCCGACGACGTCGCGCTGGCGGGGGGCAAGAATGCGTCGCTCGGCGAGATGATCCGGGGCTTACGGGGCACGGGGATCCGGGTGCCCGACGGCTTCGCGGTCACCGCGGACGCCTACCGGGCCTTTGTGGCGGACAACGGCCTCGAAGCCGTGATCCGCGAGCAGCTGGCCGCCTTGCGGCGCGAGGACGCGTCGCTCGAGCAGGCCGGCACCGCGATTCGCCGGCGGTTCCAGGACGCCACCATCCCGCGGCAGGTGGCCGACGCGCTGCGCGAGGCGTACCGCGAGTTGAGCGCGCGGTACGCGACGGACGCGGTCGACGTGGCGGTTCGCAGCAGCGCCACGGCGGAGGATCTGCCGACGGCGAGCTTCGCCGGCCAGCAGGACACCTACCTGAACGTCGCGGGGGAAGAGGCCCTGCTGGCGGCGTGCCGGGACTGCTATGCCTCGCTCTTCACCGACCGCGCCATCAGCTATCGCGACGAGCAGGGCTTCGGGCACCGGGAGGTGGCCCTCTCCATCGGCGTGCAGAAGATGGCGCGCGCCGACCGCGGCGGCGCCGGGGTGATGTTCACCATCGACCCCGAGACCGGGTTCCCGGATGTCGCCGTCATCAACGCGGCCTGGGGCCTGGGCGAGCCGGTCGTGCAGGGCGCGGTGACGCCCGACGAATACCAGGTCTTCAAGCCCCTGTTGCGGCGGGAGGGCCGCGCCCCGATCATCGGGAAGACGCGGGGCGGGCAGGCCCGCAAGCTGGTCTACACCGCCGACGGCGGCGCGGCCACCGCGGAGGTCGCGACCTCGCCGGACGAGCGCCGGGCGTTCGTGCTGACCGACGACGAGATCCTGCAGCTGGCCCGCTGGGGCGCGATCATCGAGGGCCACTACGGCCAGCCGATGGACATCGAATGGGCCAAGGATGGCCGGACCGGCCAGCTCTTCATCGTGCAGGCCCGCCCCGAGACGGTCCACTCGCAGAAGGCGGCGGGCGCGCTGACGACCTACACGCTGCGAGAGGCGGGCGAACGGCTGCTCACCGGGCTGGCCATCGGCGAGGCGATCGCGACGGGCAGAGCCTGCGTCATCCACCGCGCCGACGAGCGCGAGCGGTTCGCGGACGGCGCCATCCTCGTCACCCGGATGACCGACCCCGACTGGGTGCCGATCATGAAGCGGGCCGCCGGCATCATCACCGACCACGGCGGGCGCACCTCCCACGCGGCCATCGTCAGCCGCGAGCTGGGCGTGCCCGCCGTGGTCGGGACGGGGCGGGCGACCGCCCTGCTCCGCGACGGCCAGCCGATCACGCTCTCCTGCGCCGAGGGCGCGCAGGGCGCGGTCTACGCGGGCACGCTGCGGTATGAGACGACGGAGGTCGCCCTGGACGCCCTGCCCGAGACGAAGACGCGCCTGATGCTGAACATCGCCAGCCCGGAGGCGGCCCTGAGCCGGTGGCAATTGCCCTGCCGGGGGGTCGGCCTGGCGCGGCTCGAGTTCCTGATCACCAATGTCATCAAGGTGCATCCCCTGGCGCTGGTCCACTTCGACGACCTGACCGACGAGCGCGCGCGCCGGCAGATCGGCGACCTGACGCGCGGCTACGCGGACAAGACGGCCTACTTCGTCGAGCACCTCGCGCGCGGCATCGCGAAGATCGCCGCCTCGCGGTATCCCGAGCCCGTCCTCGTGCGCACGAGCGACTTCAAGACCAACGAGTACGCCGCGCTCATCGGCGGCCGGCAGTTCGAGCCGGAGGAGGAGAACCCGATGCTCGGCTGGCGCGGCGCCTCGCGCTATTACAGCGAGGGCTACCGCGAGGGGTTCGCCCTGGAGTGCCGGGCGATCAAGCGCGCCCGCGAGGAGATCGGCCTGGACAACGTCGTCGTGATGATCCCCTTCTGCCGCAGCCTGGAGGAGGCGGATCGCGTGCTCGCGGCGCTGGCCGACAACGGCCTCGCGCGCGGCGAGCACGGCCTCCAGGTCTACGTCATGTGCGAGATCCCCGCCAACGTGGTCCTGGCCGAGCAATTCGCCGCGCGGTTCGACGGCTTCTCCATCGGCAGCAACGACCTGGCGCAGCTCACCCTGGGCGTCGACCGCGACTCGACCGCCCTGACGGCGCTCTTCGACGAGCGCAACGAGGCCGTCCGGTGGATGATCCGCCACCTGATCGAGGCGGCGCACCGGGCCGACACCCCGGTCGGCATCTGCGGGCAGGCGCCCAGCGACTATCCCGACTTCGCCGCCTGGCTGGTCGAGGTCGGGATCGACTCGATGTCGCTCAACCCGGACAGCGTCATCCCGGTGCTCCGGCACGTCGCCGAGGTGGAGCGCCGGCGCGCGTAGCGCCGGGCGGGACCCCGCCGCCCGCGCGGGCGGCGCGGGGGGACACCGGTGCTGGCTACTCTGCCCGTGCGCAGTCGACGTCTCCCACTCCCCGCCGTAGACGATAACGGACTGGGCTGGACGGAGCACGTCGCCGGCACCGCGGTCGGCGGCCGGTGCCACGGCCTGCTTGGGGGAGCGGCGCGCAGGAGGGGCCGCCGGGGCTTGACACGCGTACGTACAGGGCGTATCCTGCGGGCGGCGGGTCAAACTCCATCCTCCCTTCTCTGGTCCTCTGGGCTGTTGGCGGCGGCCCGGAGGGCATTTTCTGTGCCCGCGCGGCCGAAGTGGGCAGGCGAGCTGGGCGGGCGTGTCCGACGAATCGGGGGGTGAGGTAGTGGCGTGTGCCCCGCGAATCGGTGTGCTGGCTCTCGTCGCCATCCGGTGCCAATCGTCGCGGCATACGGCGGTCAGGCCGCCCGGTGGTGGTCGCGGTGCCGCCCACCCAGCACGGGGATGGCCCCATGGCCGCCGCCCGGCGATTGACAGGCGAGCGTAGAATGGGAGCCACGGAACGCGGAGCGCGAGGGCGTCGTGCGGGTGCGGCTCGCCGGGTGGGCGAGCGGCGAGGCGGTCCCCCTCGCCGGCGGGGGGCGAGGCGCGG
>DASSSV010000368.1:0-4063 GCA_035708265.1 Thermomicrobiales bacterium
GGCCCACCCGGCCTCCCAGCGTCACGAAGTGGTCTTCTTCGACGGCGAGGACCGGCAGCAGGTCGGCGACCGCGCCGCGCAGGCTACGCATCGGGCAGATCCTCCTCGACCGGCGCCTCGTCGATCAACTGCAGCGCGAGCGGGTGGCGCCGCGGCGGGCCGCTGACGTACTCGCGCGGCGTCGCGAGCGAGCGCCAGAGCCGGCGCGGCAGCTCCACCACCGACCCGCCGCGACCGCTCTCCGTGAAGCTGAGCGGCACGCCGACCAGCAGCCCGCCGAGCGCAGCCCGCCAGACGGCGGGCAGGAACCAGAGCTGGGTCAGGACGAGCCAGACCAGCGCCACGACGACGATGGCGATCCCCCACTGCGCCAGGGTGAAGGGCCCGATGCGCAGCGGCTCGTCGAGGTGGCGCGGGGAGCGCTTGATCGTGCCGGGCATCGCGCCACTCGCTTACTTCGCCACGCCGCCGCCGGCGCTGGTGAGCGCGGCCCAGAGCATCGTGACGATCGTGGGGGCGAACGCCACGAAGAAGAGGCCGAGCGCCACGCGGGCCATGTGCTCGGCGCCCTCGCGCTGGCCGATGAAGAACCGCACCGCGGCGAACGCGAAGAGGACGATGCCGAGGGCCAGCATCGGCGGGACCAGGAGCTGGTTGTAGATGCTGGTGAAGAACGTCGCCATCTCCAACGGGGCGATCAGCATGGCGCGCACCTCCTGTGCTAGCGGTCCCCGGCGCGCGCGAGCCGGCCCAGGACCGCGACCAACACCGCCTTGACCGCCCGGCGGTAGGCCGCCGGGAGCACGTCCATCGTCAGTGTGCCGTCCGCCAGGAGCGCCCGGAGGGTGGCGGAATACGGCACGTCGATCAGCGCGTTGCAGGCGCCGGCCGCCGCCCGGACCTTGCGCAGATCGACCGGTTCCGGCCGGGCGTGGCCCACGCCGTTGAGGGCGAGCGTCAGGTCGTCGAGCGCGCGCGCACGGACCTCGGCGCCGTCTCCGCCGACCACCTCGGCCAGCATGCCGCGGTAATCAGCCGCGTAGCGGGCGCTGGCCAGATACTGGATCGCCAGCAGCGTCTTGCGCAGCGTGGCCTGCTCGGGCCAGCCGACGACGACCAGGTGGTCGGCGCGCTGGAGGGCGAACTGGTTGAGGCGCTGGGTGAAGGCGGTGCCGCAGTCGAGCAGGAGCACGTTGTAGTGGACGGCGAGGAGCCGCAGCACGCGGTCGTAGTCGCGCGGGGTGATCCGGGCCATCTCGTCCGGGTTCGATGGGGCGGTGAGCACCGGGAGTCGGCCCCACATGGTGACGTAGCCCTGCAGGAGGCCGACGCCGGCGCGGTCGATCGCGGTGTAGTCGCGGAGGAGGTCCTGGATCGTGCGGGGGTTGGCGCGGCCGAGGAGCTCGTCGACGGTGCCCCAGTCGGGGTTGAGCTCGACCAGGATCGGGCGGGCCAGCGGCACCTGGGCCAGGACCAGCCCCGCCGTGAGGGCCAGAGTGGACTTGCCCACGCCGCCCTTGGGCCCGATGACCGCGACGGTGTGCGCGCCGGTGCTGAGGGCCGCGAGGAGTTCGGCGAGGGCGGCGTCGTGGTCGGCCTCCAGCCGGCCGGGAGCGGTGCGCCGCTTGAGCCAGGTGGCCGCGCGGGCGGGCCAGGGGACCACCGGGCGGGGCTCGCGCCGGCGCAGGTCGGGGTGTGCTGGGGCCTCCGACAAGACGAGTTGTTCGTCGGACGTCAGGGGCTCAGCCTCTGTCGCGTCCCGTCTTGCCTCCGCAGGCGGGCTGCACTCCTCTACCGGCGCAGCGGTGTTCCCGGCCGGAGGCCGCGCCCGTCGCTTCGTGCGGGCCCTGGCGGGTCGGGTTCCGTCGAGCGGTGGCTGCTCGATCGAGCGGAGTTCCATATCCGCCTCCTGTCCCGCGCTGCTGTCCCACCGGATAGTCGCGCACCGGCGGGCGCTTGCCACGGACCCACGCCGCTGTTCTTAATTCCCGCCGCTTGACAGTCGCGCGGTTCTCATTCAAGAATCTAGCGGGTGAGCCGCGACGCATCTCCTCGTTCAAGAATGACCGTGTACGATTCATTCTTGAATGAGAGGATACACCTCCGGCGGCGGTTTGTCTAGTGCCCGGATGGTGGCCCTGCCACGGCGCAGTAGGCGGGAGCGGCGACGCTATGGAAGGGATTGATGACCGACGAGACGCCCGACCGGCCGCTCACGCTGGCCGAGAAGATCGACGCCCTCTTTCGCTCTGCGCCCGGCCGCGAGGAATACACCTACGCCGAGGTGGCCGAGGGGATCCGCCGACTCGGCGGGCCGACGATCTCGACGACGCAGCTCTGGGAGCTCCGGCATGGGGTGAAGACCAACCCGCGCAAGGACCACCTGCAGGCGCTCGCGCGCTTCTTCGGCGCGCCGATCACCTACTTCTTCGACGACGACGAGGAGACTCGGCAGCTGTACGCGCAGTTGAAGCTGCTGGCCGCGATGCGCGACAGCCAGATCGAGCGGATCGCCCTGCGTGCCAGCGGCCTCTCCCCGGCGACGCTGGCGACGATCGCCCAGGTGATCGAGCGCATGCGACAGATCGAGGGCCTGCCGAACGGCAACGGTGAGGAGAGGAAGCCGCCAGACGACGACCAGGACAAGCCTTAGCGCCGGCAACAGGGTGACCCATGAACACCGACGAGCCGTTCGACCCCCGGGACGATCCCGCCGAGGCTCGTGCCTTCCGTGCTCGCTGCGAGCGCCTCGTGCGCGAGTTGCCGATCCCCGTACCGTTTGACGAGCGTCGCTTCTGCGCGCTGTACGGGAAGCAACGCGGCCGGCCGATCGCCCTCCGACCCTGGCCCCTGCGCGCGGAGAGCCGGCAAGCCGTCCTCCACGAGTTCGTCGCCGAGGAGCCCGACCAAGACGTCCTCTACGGGTTCGTCGCCGTGGAGCGCGATCACGACGTCATCTACTATGAGCGCGACGCCAGGCGCCTGCATCAGCAGCAGATCGTCGCGCACGAGGCGTCGCACCTGATCCTCGATCACGCCGGCAGCGGCTTATCCCGGCGCGACCTGGAACGCCAGGCGCGCCGCCTGTCGCCGGGGGCGACGATCCGGCATGTGTATGCGCGAAATGGCCGGCGCACCCGCGCGGAGTACGAGGCCGAACTGCTCGGTCAGTTGATACTCCTGCACGCCAGCTCGGCCGGCGCGCGGCTCGCGGCCTCGGAGCCGCAGGCCGCGGAGCTGCTGGAGTTCCTCGAGGGCACCGAGGGACGCGATGGCTGATCTGCTCTCCCTGATCCTCGCCGCGATCCTCTGGGCCAGCTTCCTGCACCAGCTCGGGGCGCTCCACCAGCGCCCGCACAGCGCCGCGCACAAGCGGAACTGCCTGGCGCTCGGCCTGTTCTCGCTCACGATGACCCTGCTGATCCCGCCGCTCTACCTCGCCGTCGATCGCTGGACCGGCGTGCCGAACATCAGCCGGCTCCTCGCCAACTGCCTCGGCGTCGCCAGCGGCTGGGCGATCTCGCCGATCCGTGAGCGCGTGCTGGACCGGCCGCGGCGCCACGACCTCCTCGGCAGCACCTGGCTCTTCCTGCTCACCGTCGCCGCGCTCGCCGGGCTGTTCGCCGTCGCGCCGGTGGGCGCCTCGGAGCCCGGCAACTTCGCCGCACGCTACGGCTCCTCGCCGGCGGTGGTCGCCTATCGGCTCGTGCTGATGGCCTACGTCGGCGCCGTCATGGGGCAGCTGTGCTACGCCGGCTGGCGGCACCGTGCCCCGACCCGGACGCTGGGCCAGCGCTGGCTGCGGCTGCGGAGTCAGCTCCAGACGGTCGGCTGGGGGTGCGGCGCGGCCTACGCGGTCCACGAGGCGATCTACCCCGTCGCCAGGTACTTCGGCGTCGCGTTGCCGGCTCCCGTGCATACAGCCATCGAGCATCTGCTGCTCAGCGCCTTCGTGCTGTTTCTGCTGGGAGGCGGCTTCATCAGCCTCGGGCATTTCGCGGTCCTCTACCGGGCCTATCGCCGGCTCTACCCGCTCTGGCGCGACCTCTATCAGCGCGTCCCC
>DASSSV010000369.1:0-4232 GCA_035708265.1 Thermomicrobiales bacterium
GGGGACGGAAGGCGGAGTGCAGAGGCGAGGCGCCTTCTTCTGCCCTCCATCTTCCGTCTCATGCCACCGCGGGCGGCGATCCGGTGCTCCCTTGCCGGTGTTCCGCGCGAGTCGGTTTCACTCAGTGCTCAGCGCTCGGCACTGACTCGCCACTCGTCACTCGTCGCGCGCCAGGCGCTCGCGCAGGAGGGCGAGGACGGCGGCTTCCTCAGGTGTGAGGTCGGGGAGGGCTTCGGTCAGTTCGCGCTCGGCGCGGCGGCGCAGGATGTCGCGCATCGTGCCGTCGAGGTAGGCGTCGAGCACGGCCGGGTGGACGTAGGACTTGCGGCAGACGGCCGGGGTGTTGCCGAGCCGCGAGGCGACCGACTCGATTGCCCGGACGATGTTCTTGCGCGCCTCGGCCTGCGAGTCGAACGAGGCGAACTCCTCCAGCGCCAGCGCGCAGAGGACCGTGCCGGCCCAGGTGCGGAAGTCCTTGGCGGTGAACTCCTCCCCGGTGATCCCGCGGAGGTAGTCGTTGACGTCGGCGGAGTCGACCGAGCGGCGTTCGCCGCCCTCGTCGAGATACTGGAAGAGTTCCTGGCCGGGCAGATCCTGGAGGCGCTTGACGATCCGGGCGACGCGGCGGTCGCGGATGTCGACCTCGTGCTTCACTCCGCTCTTGCCGCGGAAGGAGAAGCGCAGCGTCGCGCCCTCGACGTCGACGTGCCGGTTGCGCATCGTCGTCAGCCCGTAGGACTTGTTGCGCTGGGCGTATTCCTCGTTGCCGACGCGGATGAGCGTCTCTTCCAGGAGGCGCACGACGGTGGCGAGGACCTTCTCGCGTGGCAGGCCGGGTTGGGCCAGGTCCGCCTCGGTGCGCTCGCGGATCGTGGGCAGCGCCCGGCCGAAGGCGAGTATCCGGTCGTACTTCGTCTCGTCGCGCGCGGCGCGCCACTTGGGGTGGTAGCGGTACTGCTTGCGTCCCCTGGCGTCCCGCCCGGTCGCCTGCAAGTGACCGCGCGGGTTAGGGCAGATCCAGACGTCGGTCCAAGCCGGGGGGATCGCCAGCGCCTTGATCCGGCGCAGGACGTCCGGGTCGTGGATCGGCCGGCCGTCGAGGTCGACATAACTGAAGCCCTTGCCGGCACGGCGGCGCCGGAGGCCGGGCTGGCTGTCGTGGACGTAGCGCAGCCCGGCCTCCCGCGCCGCGGCGGCCGGATCGGTCGCCTCCGCCGCGGTCATGCTTCCATCTCCTCCCTGGCATCGGTCCCCGGCGTGCGTCGCGGCATGCCCTACCGTGCGTAGGGCAAAACGCATGCCAGGCGGAGGCGGGGAAGTACGAAGTGCGAGGTACGAAGTACGCATGAAGCGCCGGGGCGCCGGGGTCCGCGGCCGGGGGCGTCCGGGGCGCACGAAGCGCGACCGACGTCTGACTGGACAGCATCGGGGCGGCCGGCCACGGGCGTGGGTGAGGGTATGGGCGAGGCGGCGTCTCGCCCGGTTCACGCGGGCGCTCGCCATGCGGGCAGGGCATCGACCGCGCCACCGGCGCCCGCCGCGCAGTCGGCCCCCCTACGCGGGTGCCGCGTCCCCCCCTCCACCTGACCGGAATGTTCGCCGGGGTGATGCCGGGCCGGGCGGGTGGCCTCTGCCAGCCTCGGCTATCCCGCCCTCATTCGTCCTTCGTCCTTCGTCCCTCGTACTTCACACGATGCTGAACCGCCCGAACTCCCCGGTCGGCTGTTCCCACTCGACCGCGACGTCGGCGACGCGCGCGTGTGGCGGGCCGGTGTGGCACCAGGCGATGAGGCCGCGCACGGCCTCCTCCTCGCCCTCAAAGAGCGCCTCGACCCGGCCGTCCGGCCGGTTGCGCACCCAGCCGGTCACGCCGGCCAGTTCCGCCCGCTTCCGCGTGGAGTCGCGGAAGTAGACGCCTTGCACGCGCCCCGCGATCAGCGCCCGCGCCCTGACCTGCATCGCCGCCAGCCCCCTACCGCCCGTGGTCTATCGCCCGCCGTGTGAAGCCGCGAGGCATCGGCCGGATGGCTGAGCACCGCGCTGGCCCTCGGGGCATCGCGGTGGTGGCCTTTCCTCCCGCGACAATCCGGCCGGATGGCGGGTGTTGCCGGGCGCCCCGACCCCTAGACTGGTGGCAGAGCGGCGGGGACGGGCCTCGCCGCGAGCAAAAGGAGGGCCACTATGCTGACCCTGTACGAGCGCGAGATGCTGGCGATGCAGCGGCAGCAGGAGCTGCGGCGCGCCGCCGAGCGCTCCGCCGTCGCCGGCCCGGCCCTCAGGGAGCGGCTGGCGACCGCGCTGCTCGCGCTGGCCCTGAGGCTGGCGCCGTCGTTGCGCACGGCGAGCGGCGAGGGGCGCGCGATCACCCACGCGGCCTGACGCGCGACGGGGCGCGTCAGACACGATCGCCCGACACGATGAGGTGTGACGACACGATGCTGCTCAACCACTTCGATCTCGAACAGATGGCGCGTCAGCGCCAGCGGGCGCTGCTGGCGGAGGCGGAGGCGGCGCGACGGGTCGCACGGCCGCGCGCCGCCGCGCCGCTCGATCGACTCCCGCGCGCCCCGCGCCCGGTCGCGGTCGCGCCGCGCAAGCCCACCGGCGCGGCGTAGCGCGCTACGCGCGGGCGGAAGGAGGTGTGCCGGACATGCCCTTCATCATCGCCGTTGCCCTGCTGATCGCGCTCGACCTCGCGGCGCTCCGCTGGGGCGTCGACAGCCGGGTCGACGAGCGCGGCCGGGAGCCGCGACGCCACGGGCTCCTGCGCTAACCGCGCCGCACCGCCAGCGTTACCGCGGAGCGCCCCGCCCGGGTCCCGGGCGGGGCGCTCGGTTCGCCCGCGCGGCGGGCGCGCCTACTTGTCGTCGCGGACGGCCCCGCCGCTGACGGCGCCCTGGGACGCGAACTCCCTGGGACGCTCCTGGGTGTAGCGCATCATCTCGGGCGGGATGACGGTCGCGCCGCCGAGGATCGTGGCGTTGATCGCCATCTGCGCGGCCTCTTCCATCACCAGGACCAGCGTCCGGGCCATCTCGATGCTGTCGCCGAAGGTGAGGATGCCGTGGTTCTGCAGGAGCACGGCCTTCGTCTTCGGCCCGATCGCGTCGACGATGTTGCTGACCGACTCGCGCGAACCGCGCGGGGCGTAGGCCGCGACCGGGATCGGCTCCTCGATGCCGAAGCGCGCCAGCGCCTCCGCGAAGACGCCCATCGGCTTGTTCGCCACGGCGAAACTGGTCGAGAAGGGCGAGTGGGTGTGGATCACGCCGCCGACGTCGGCGCGCTTCTGGTAGACGGCGGTGTGCATGTGGACGATCTCGTGCGTCACCGGGTTGATCTGCCCTTCGAGCACCCTGCCGTCGAGCGTCAGCAGGGCTAGGTCGTCGGGATGCATCTCGGCCAGCGACGACCCCGAGGTCAGCAGGATCGTGTCGGTGCCGGGCACGCGGGCGCTCATGTTGCCGTGCAGCGAGGGCGACAGGACACCGGCCTGCACCAGCGCTTTGCCGGCGTCGACGATGCTCTGGCGCAACCTGGTGAGGTCTTGCGTCTGTGTGGCCATGACCTTCTCCTCCTGTGCGCGCTGTTCGGGATCCGCCATCGGACCCCGCCATCATAGGCCACTTCCCGAAGTGAAGCAAGGCGCGGGGCACAGTCGGGCGGTCGGACAGGACGCCTCCGTCGCGGCGTGACGCCGGCCGGCCGGCGATCGTAGAGAGGGGGGAGGATACGAGTGTGTGGGGCGCGGGGCGTAGGACGTAGTGCGTAGAACAGAGAACGCGAGTGCGCCGGGGGCGGTGAGCGCGCCTGGATTCCCCGCTGCGCTCACGCTCTACGCTCCACGTCCCATGCTCCACGTCGAAAGGGGCGCACGACGGTGGATCTGCAAATCGCGCACCTGGTCTTCGGCGGCAGTTGCGTCGTGCTGGGGTTGGTGCTGGTCTGGTCCTTCGCGCGGGCCTATGGCGGCTACGCGCGCAAGTGGGCGGAGGTGGCGCCGACGTCGCTGCGGCGCGGCCAGGTGATGCGGGCGTCCTTCGGCGGCCTGCTGACCGCCCTGCTGATGATCGGCCTCGGCGCGGCCATCGCCGCGGGCGGGTCGCTGGGCCCGCTCGGCTGGCTGGCCCTGCTCGACGCGGTGGCCGGCTACGCGCTGCTCTACCCGCTCTCCGACGAGCGCCGCTTCATCGGCGGCCCGCGCCGCGACCGGTAGCCGGCGCGCCTCAACG
>DASSSV010000370.1:0-4051 GCA_035708265.1 Thermomicrobiales bacterium
GGAGTCCGCTACCGGTGGCTCGTCGCGCTCTGGGGCTGGGACCAGTGCTGTGACACGCGCACTCTACGCCGCGCTGATGAAGATGACGTAAATTGGCGCCGCACGACCGCAATAGCCGTGGCGCGCACAAGAGGGCCGGCCGGCGTGTCGCCGGTCGGCCCTGGAGGTGGGGGGGAAGAGGAAGGGATGGGGAAGGTCTGGGTTGGTCTCGCTGATACCGTTATACGCCCGTGCGGCGCAGCAGGCCATATCCCGTTGGTCCCGAACGGGCGGGGACGGGTCTCCTATCGGGCAGAGCCATTTGGCCGGGAAGCGGTCACTGCGCGGGGTTGCGCGTGTGCGGGCGCTCGCCGAGCTGGCGCCAGTCGTCCTCGGCGACGTCCACGCCATAGTGCGCCGCCGCCTGCTTGATGTTGGCGAAGGCGCGGTCGCGGTCGGCGTCCGAGACACCCTCGACCTGGTCGAAGCGGGCCAGCGCGGCCCTGACGTGCGCGGCGTCGGTCAGCGGCTCCTTGCGCCGCTCCGGGAAGGCGAAGGCGCTGTTGGGCAGCGCGTCGCGCTCCTGCGTGTCGAGGTCGCCGTGCGCCGTGTGCGGCCGCCAGGTCGTCTCCGTGTGCTCCGCGGCCATCGCCGCCTCCTTGCCTGCGTCGCCGGATCGCGACGGGGTGGGCGCCGCAGGAGGCGTGCCAGCGGGGTCACGCCTTCAGCAGGTGGCGCTCCAGGAAGGCGGCGGTGGCCTCGGCGGCGTCGAGGCGGTTCGGCAGGCGGACCAGGCCGTGCCCCTCGTCCTCGTAGCGGCGGTACTTGACCTCGCGGCCGCGCTCGCGCAAGCTGGCGACGATCTGCTCGGCCTCGCCGACCGGCACGCGCGGGTCGTTCGCGCCGTGGATGACCAGCAGCGGCGCGGCGATGCGGTCGACGTGGGCGATCGGGCTGATCGCGGCGAGGAAGTCGCGGTCGCGCTCCAGGCTGCCGTACTCCGCCTCGCGCAGCCGGCGGCGCCACGGCCCGGTGTGCTCGAGGAAGGTGACAAAGTTGGCGATGCCGACGGTGTCGACCGCGGCGGCCCAGAGGTCCGGGTAGGTCGTGATCGCCGCCAGCGTCATGAAGCCGCCGTAGGAGCCGCCCATCACCGCGATCGCGTCCCGCCGCGCCGTGCCGGAGTCGGCCAGCCAGCGCGCCGCGGCGGCGAGGTCGGCGACCGAGTCCATCCGCTTGCGCACGTCGTCGAGGTGGACGTAGGCGCGGCCGTAGCCGGTGCTGCCGCGCACGTTCGGCGCGAGCACGCCGAAGCCGCGGTGGACGAGGAACTGGATCGTCGGGTTGAAGGTCGGACGCGCCTGCCCCTCCGGCCCGCCGTGGACGTGGACGACGACCGGCAGCGGCCCCGCCGCGCCGCGCGGCCGGTAGAGGAAGGCGGGGATTTCCAGCCCGTCGAAACTGCGGTAGTGGACCAGTTCGGGCTCGGCCAGGGCGTCGTCGGGCAGCCCGGCGCGCGAGGCGTGCGTCACCTGACGCGCGCGACCGGTCGGGGTCTCGACCGCCCAGACGTTGCCGTTGCGCGTCGCGGCGTAGTGCGCGAAGACGAGCAAGGAGCCGTCCGGCGTGAGGGCCAGCCCGGCGACGACGCCGGCCGGCAGCCCGTCGACGGCGACCTCCCGGCCATCGACCGTCAGGTGCAGGCGGCCGTAGCCCTCCTCGTTGACCGTGTAGGCGACCACCCGGCCATCGGCGCTGGCGGCGAGTTCGGTCGCGCCCCAGGCCGGGTCGGCGAGGAATGTCAGTTCCTTCGTCGCCAGGTCGAGCCGGGCCGGCGCGGCGAAGTCGCGGCCCCGGTTTGTGACGAGCAGCAGCGCGCCGTCGCCGGCGAAGTGCGGGCTTTGGTGGCTGACCTCGCCCTCGTGCGCGGTCAGCAGGGTCAGGTCGCCGGTCGCCAGTTCGAGCAAGTAAAGGTCGTTGTCGAGGTTGCTGTTGGCGCGCGCGACGAGGAGGAAGCGGCCGTCCGGGCTCCAGCCGCGGACGCTGTTGGTGCCGTCCTGCTCCAGCACGCGGCGCGGCTCGCCGTCGAGCGGGCGGACGTAGACGTCGAAGAAGCGGGGGTCGCGCGCGTTGGCGGCGTAGGCGACCGCCGCGCCGTCCGGGCTCCAGGCGCCCCAAGAGTGGATCGTGCGCGGGTCGGCCGCCAGCGGCCGGGCTTCGCCGCCGTCGGGCGCGAGGGCGTAGAGGCCCTGCCGCTCGTTGCCCCCGGTGTCCATGCCGAAGACGAGGCGGTCGCCGGCCGGCGCGTAGGCCAGCGTCGAGACGCGCTCTGGCGAGAAGGTCAATTGGTCGGGCCAGCCGCCGCCCGCGGGCACGCTCCACGCCTGGGGCACGCCGGTGATGTCGCTGAGGAACGCCACGCGCGCCCCGTCGGGGCTGGGGCTGGGGCTGTGGGCGTTGCGGACGTTGAGGAACCGCGAGAAGTCGTAGCGCGCCATGATCGCCCTCCACTACCGCCGACCGGCCGGCCGTCGGGGGGAGTATAGCGCGGGTTGACCGGCGGCCCTCACCCCCCACGCCTGGAGGGCACCCGCTCTCCCAATCCTGGGAGAGGGGGAGATCTCCACGCAGGCGCCTCCTGCTCCCGTCTGGCCCGCGATCTGGAAGAGCGGCGATGTTCCGAGCGCAGTCGGCTAGGTCGCTGCGCCGCGTGCAGCAACCGGCGGGTCGGAACTTACCGGCAGGGGGCCAGCCCCGACGAAGAGGTACCGGTTCGACGTCCCACGGCCCACACCCCACGGCCCACGCTGGTCAACCGGCCCGGCGCGCGCTATCCTCCGCGTGCGAGGGGGGCGGGATGCGCGACGATTCGTTCCTCGATTACGTGCTCGACCAGCTCGGCATGGCCGGCGATGTGACCGCCCGGCGCATGTTCGGCGCCCACGGGCTCTACCTGGACGGCGCGTTCTTCGCGATCGTGTCCGACGACCGGCTCTACTTCAAGACCGACGAGGCGAGCCGGGAGGACTATCGCGCGCGCGGCATGAGACCGTTCCAGCCATCCCCGCGGCAGACGCTGACCTCGTATTACGAAGTGCCCCCCGAGATCCTCGATGACCGCGCGCTCCTCGGCGCCTGGGCGCGGCGCGCGGCGACGACGCGGAGGTAGCCGATGGCGGAGACGGCCCGGCCGCTCGTGGTCGACACGCACAACCACTTCTGGGACATCGCGCGGTCCGACCTCTACTGGATGACACCCGACCTGACGGCGCTCCAGCGCAGTTTCACGCCGCCCGACCTCGCGCCGGCCCTCCGCGCGGTCGGCGTGGACCGCACCATCGTCGTCCAGGCCGCTCGGGCGCGCTGGGACAATCGCTGGTGGCTCGACCTGGCCGACCGCTACTCCTTCATCGGCGGCGTGATCGGCTGGGTGGACCTCGAAGCGCCCGATGTCGGCGCCGCGTTCGACGAGTACCGCCGCCACCCGGCCTTCCGCGGCGTCCGCGCCACCGCCGAGAACGTCCCCGACCCCGACTGGCTGGCGCGCCCGGAGGTGCGCCGCGGCGTCCGCGAAGTGGCCCGGCGCGGCCTCGTGCTCGACCTCCTCGTCCGCACGCCGCACCTGCCCCACGTCCCGCGGCTGGCCGAGGAGAACCCCGACCTGCCGCTCGTCGTGGACCACCTCGCCAAGCCGCCCCTCGCCGCCGGCGACCTCGATGAGTGGTCGCGCGGGATGCAAGCGCTCGCGCCCTACCCCCGGATCTGGTGCAAGGTCTCGGGCCTCTTGACCGAGGCCGGCCCGGCGCCGACCGCCGCCGCGATCCGCCCGGCCGTCCGGTTCGCGCTGGACACCTTCGGCCCGGCGCGGCTGATGTGGGGCAGCGACTGGCCCGTCTGTCTCCTCGCGGCCGGCTACGCGGAAACTTACCGCACCGTCGTGGAAGCCCTCGGCCCGCTCGCCGCCGCGGATCGCGCGGCGCTCTTCGGCGGGAACGCGGCGCGGGTGTATCGGGTGGCGTAGCGACTGGGCCCTCACCCCCCGGCCCCCTCTCCCAATGCTGGGAGAGGGGGA
>DASSSV010000371.1:0-16976 GCA_035708265.1 Thermomicrobiales bacterium
GAGAATTCCTGCCATTCCGCCCTCCGTGTGCGCTCTGCGCCGCAGCGCCGCGGCCTACGTTGGCAGAGACTAGAGCAAGGGGCGTGCCAGCACCCGCCGCCCCGGCTGGCACGTCTCTTGCACTGGCCGGCACGTCGGGCCGGAGCAATCAAGTGCGGGGGAGGGGCGGTCGTGGTTCAGCGTCCAGGCGAGTCGGGCGGCACGCACACCATCCGGGTCGAGGTCTCCTGGCGGACGTTCCTCGGACTCCTCGCGCTCGTCGTCAGCCTCTGGCTCCTGGTGCGCCTCTGGCAGATCATCGTCCTGATCCTGGTCGCGCTGGTGCTCGCCGGTACGCTCGCCCCGGCACTGGACTGGTTGGAGCGCCATCGCGTGCGCCGGCCGCTGGCGCTGGTGCTCGTACTGCTCGCGCTGGTGGCCGCGGTGGTCGGCCTCGGGGTGCTGATCATCCCCGCGCTGGTCGGCCAGGTCGAGGATCTCGTCGCCAACGCGCCCGCCTGGCAGCAGCGGCTGGCCGACACCGCGTCCCACGTGGGCCCGCTGTCGTCGCAGGCCGCCGCGATTCGCCGGGCCAACCCCGACCGCTACCTGACGCCGATCGGCAAGGCCGCGCTGGACTACGCGCCGACCGCGGCGAGCGGGATGCTCGACGGGCTGACGGCGGTCGTCCTGGCCTTCTACCTCCTCGCGGACCAGGAGCGGGTCAAGGGCTTCGGCTTCGCATTGCTGCCACGCCGCTTCCATCTGCGCGCCGCGCGGCTCCTGCTCGGCTTGCAGACGATCGTCGGCGGCTACGTGCGCGGGCAGGCGATCACCTCGTTCCTGATCGGCGGCTTCACCTTCGTCCTGCTGGTGATCCTGGGGGTGCCACACGCGCTGGCGCTCGGCGTCTTCGCCAGCTTCGCCGACCTGATCCCCTTCATCGGCCCGGTGATAGCAACGGTGCTGCCGGTGATCGCCGCCCTGCAGCGCGGCCCCGCGACCGCGCTGATCGTGCTGGTCGCCCTGATCGCCTACCAGCAACTCGAGAGCCACCTCATCATCCCGCGCGTCTACGGGCAGACGCTGCGCCTCTCGCCGGTCGCGGTGGTCGTGTCGCTACTGATCGGCGGGGCGCTGCTGGGGATTATCGGGGCGCTGCTGGCGCTGCCGATAGCGGCGGGCATCCGCGCGGCCGTCGAGGAGTTTCGGATCGAACTGCCGGGCGACCAGCCGGCCGAGCGGGCCCAGCGGCTCCAGGACGCCCGCGCCGAGGCGGTCTACGCGCACGAGGCGGCCGGCACGACGGCCGTCGAGGCGGCGGCCATGGCGACGGAACTGGCCGTGGAGCTCCAGGAGGAGACAATCATCACGACGGGCCAGGCCGAGACCCCGATCGAGGAACGGGATCCGCGGGCCGCGCGCCGTCCGGGCGGCTGAAAGACGGCCGCGCCGCCGTTGACACCGCCCCCGCCCTTTGCTATCGTTGCATGGAGAATGTGAGCGGCTGCGACGGAAACGAGTAGGTGGGGGCGGCCGCACAGCGAGCCCGCGGCCGGTGCGAAGCGGGACGGTCCGCGCCCACCGAAGATCCTTCCCGAGCCGCCGGCTGAACAGAGCGAATTCGCGCTCCCAGTAAGCATGGCCGGTGTCGTCGCCCGTTATCGCGACGGAGACGTGGAACGCCGCGCGGCGCCCCGCCAGGGGCTTGACGCGCGGGCGAGAGCGTCTCGCCGAGCGGGTCGCCCTCCCCGACCGAGCGGCGACCAAGCGGGGTGGCACCGCGGGAAGCAGGCACCGGCCGGAATTCTCGTCCTCGATCGAGGACGGGATTTTTGTTTGTGGAGCCGTCAGCAGTCAGCCATCAGCCGTCAGCATGCGCATGGGCTGACGCGCTGCCGGCGAGCGAGAACCGTCCGACCGCCGACTGCTGATTGCTGATTGCTGAGGATCACGACATGGCAGAGAACGTCGCGACCACGGCCGAACCGCTCTTCGCGGAGGCGCCCGCGAAGGTAGATTTCCCGGCGCGCGAGCGGGCGCTGCTGCGCCACTGGGCCGAGCAGAACACCGTCGAGCAATACCTGCGGCGCAATGATGATTCGCCGCGCCGCTACTCCTTCCTCGACGGCCCGATCACGGCCAACGGGATGATGGGCGTCCACCACGCCTGGGGCCGCACCTACAAGGATCTGTACCAGCGCTACCACACCATGCTCGGCGAGCGGCAGCGCTACCAGAACGGCTTCGACTGCCAGGGGTTGTGGGTCGAGGTCGGGGTGGAGAAGGACCTGGGGCTCGGCTCGAAGCGCGACATCGAGCGCTACGGCATCGCCGCGTTCGTCCAGAAGTGCAAGGAGCGGGTCTGGAAATACGCCGACCTCCAGACCAAGGCGTCCCAGCGCCTCGGCTACTGGATGGACTGGGACCACTCCTATTATACGATGTCGGACGAGAACAACTACACGATCTGGTATTTCCTCAAGACCTGCCACGAGCGCGGCTGGATCTACAAGGGCCACGACGTCATGCCCTGGTGCCCACGCTGCGGCACCGGCCTCTCGGAGCACGAGATCGTCACCGAGGGCTACCAGGAGCGCACCCACACCAGCCTCTACGTCCGCTTCCCCGTCACCACGCCGGGGCACGAGGGCGAGTACCTGCTGGTCTGGACGACGACGCCCTGGACGCTCACCTCGAACGTCGCCGCCGCCGTCCACCCCGACCTGACCTACCTGAAGGTGCGCCAGGGCGACGCCGTCTACTACCTGGCGCAGGGCGCGGTCGCCACGGCCTTGCAGGGGACCTACGAGACGCTGGCCGAACTGCCGGGGTGCGACCTCCTCGACCTGACCTACCGCGGCCCCTACGACGAGCTGCCGGCCGAGGCCGGCGTCGCCCATCGCGTGATCGCCTGGGACGACGTCAGCGCCGAGGAGGGGACCGGCATCGTCCACATCGCGCCGGGCTGCGGCAAGGAGGACTTCGCGCTCTCGAAGGAGTACGACCTCGCCGTCGTCGCGCCGATCGACGAGTTCGGCGTCTTCCTGCCCGGCTTCGACTGGCTGACCGGGCGCTACGTCGGCGACGTGCCGCTCGCCATCGCCGAGGACCTGGAGCGCAAGGGGCTCCTCTACCGGCTGGAGCCCTGCAGCCACCGCTACCCGACCTGCTGGCGCTGCGACACCGACCTCGTCTTCCGCCTGGTGGACGAGTGGTACATCGCGATGGATGCGCTGCGCGAGCCGATGATGCGCGTGGTCGATCGGATCCGCTGGCTCCCGTCGTTCGGGCGCGAGCGCGAGCTCGACTGGCTGCGCAACATGGACGACTGGATGATCTCGAAGAAGCGCTACTGGGGGCTGGCCCTGCCGATCTACGAGTGCCCCCAGTGCGGCCACTTCGAGGTGATCGGCTCGGAGACCGAACTGCAGGAGCGCGCGGTCGAGGGCTGGGACGAGTTCGCGGGACACACGCCGCACCGGCCCTGGATCGACGCGGTCAAGATCGCCTGCGCCAACTGCGGCGCCGTCGTGCCGCGCATCGCCGACGTCGGCAACCCCTGGCTCGACGCCGGGATCGTCGCCTTCTCGACGCTCGACTACCGACACAACCGCGCCTACTGGGAGGAGTGGTTCCCGGCCGACTTCATCACCGAGTCGTTCCCCGGCCAGTTCCGCAACTGGTTCTACTCGCTGCTGGCCCAGAGCACCGCGCTGGTGGACCGCCCGCCCTTCAAGACGGTCCTCGGTTACGGCCTGCTGCGCGACGAGACCGGCCGCGAGATGCACAAGAGCTGGGGCAACGCGATCGAGTTCGAGGAAGGCGCCGAGACGATGGGCGTCGACGTGATGCGCTGGCTCTTCATGGCCAGCAACCCGTCGGTCAACCTCAACTTCGGCTACAACCTCGGCGACGAGGTCCGCCGCCGCTTCATCCTGCCGCTCTGGAACAGCCACTCCTTCTGGACGACCTACGCGCGCCTCGACGGCTTCGACCCGCGCGCCCACCACGTCCCGGTGGCCGAGCGCGCGCCGCTCGACCGCTGGGTGCTGGCGCGGCTGAACGAGACGGTGCGCGTCATGCGCGACCGCCTCGACGACTACGACGCGCAGGGCGCGACGAAGGCGGCGGAGTCCTTCGTCGTGGACGACCTCTCCAACTGGTACATCCGGCGCAGCCGGCCGCGCTTCTGGCGCTCCAGCAAGGAGGGGCGCGACCCCGACAAGACGGCCGCACAGTCGACGCTCTACGAGGTGCTGCTGACGCTGGCGAAGGCGCTCGCGCCGCTGATCCCGTTCGTGACGGAGGAGATGTACCTCAACCTCGCGCGCGGCGCCGCGGACGCTCCCGCGAGCGTCCACCTCTGCGACTACCCGGCCTACGACGAGGCGCTGGCGCGCGACACCGCCGACCTCGTCCGCGACATGGCCGCGGTGGTCCGGGTGGTGGAACTCGGCCGCGCGGCGCGCACGGAGGCGGGCGTCCGCGTGCGCCAGCCCCTCCCGCGCATCCTCGTCCACGCGCCGAGCGAGGCCGAGTTCGCCGCGCTGATGCGCCACCGGGAGCAGATCCTGGACGAGCTGAACGTCAAGGAGGTCGCGCCGATGGCGCGGCCCGAGGACTACATCGCCTACGAGATCCGGCCGAACCTGCCGCTGATCGGCAAGAAGTACGGCAAGCGCGTCCCGGCCGTCCGCTCGGCGCTGGCCGCGGCGGACGCCGGCGAACTCGCCCGCCGCGTCGCGGCCGGGCAGGGGGTGACGCTCACGCTCGATGATGGCGAGGCGGTCACGCTGGCGCCCGAGGAGGTGCTGGTCGACACGCGCCAGCGTGGCGGCTTCGCGGTGGCGGAGGACGCCGGCTACGTCGTCGCGCTCGACACGACCCTCACGCCCGAGCTGGTCCGCGAGGGGTTGGCGCGCGACTTCGTCCGCGTGGTGCAGGAGGCGCGCAAGAACGCCGGGCTGGAGATCGCCGACCGCGTCCGCGTCAACTACGCGGTCCCGGCCGACGCCGAGCCGGCCGTCGCCGCCTTCGCCGACTTCATCAAGGCCGAGACCCTGGCGCTGGACCTCGCCCCCGGTGACCTCGACGCGAGCGCGTACCAGGAGACCTTCAAGCACGCGCTCGGCGGCGAGCCGGTCACCGTCGGCGTGACGCGCGTGGGGTGAGCGGCGGGGAGATGGCGGGCAGGGTCGGCGCATGTTGGGCCCGCCCGCCATCCTTCATGGAGACGCGGATGCCGATTGGCGCGATGACGACGGCCCAGCAGGAGGACCGTGGGGCAGAAAGACTTCTTCATCCGATTGGACGAGGAGAATCGGCTGCGCGTGAGGATCGCCGCGGAGCGCGGCACGGTCGCGGCATTCATGGTTCAAGATGGTCGGCTCTACCCGGTCGTGCGCTACGACACGAGCCACGACGACGCTCATCGTGACATTCTCGTCGCCAGCGGTCATAATGTGGGGAAAGACTGGCTGCCCGGCTGGCCCTTCAACGCCGCGCTCCAGTGCGCGATGCGTGATCTGCGCGCGAACTGGCCCCAGTACCGCGACGACTTCATTTAGAGCAGGTGATGAACGCGCCCGACCGAAACCTGTCGCTCGCCAGCGAGTTTCTGCAAGCCGTGCTCGACGACCCGGCGCTCGTGGAGCAGATTCCCGACGGCGTCACGCTGGTCCTGATCCCCAACGACGACCCGGAGTTGGCGCGGTTCAACCTCGACCTGGGCTGGAAAGCGGTGCTGGCCGGCGAGGACGTCTACTTCCGGCATGTGCGTGGGGCCGCTACTCCCATCGGCCGCTGTGAATGGGAACTCCGGCGTCTCAGGCCGTCCCCTCCGCGGTGTCCAGAGAACTGAAGGGGACGGCCACGCCGGCGTGGAAGCAGTTGTCGGCCTCCCACTCGTTGCCGGTGATGCTCTCGGGGTGTTCGAGCAGCCGCACGACCCGCTCGCGGTTGCCGGGCTGGCCGCTCCAGCGGCCGACGTGGCGGAAGAAGCGCGCGCGGGCCGTGCCGGTCCCCGCCCGGCGATCGGCCTC
This sequence comes from Thermomicrobiales bacterium, assembly GCA_035708265.1. Classification (GTDB taxonomy): domain Bacteria; phylum Chloroflexota; class Chloroflexia; order Thermomicrobiales; family CADCWN01; genus DASSSV01. Next base: position 6,024 of record DASSSV010000371.1, read on the forward strand.
GTAGCAGGACTCGCAGAGCGCCGCGATGTAGCAGCGCGGCCCCGGCACGTAGGCCCGCTCCGCCTGGTAGTAGGCGGCGTAGATGAAGCGGTGCCGGACCTGCGGGTGCGACGGCTCCCGGCCACAGTGACAGCAACTCACGTCAACGGTCATCCGCCCTCTCCCCTGATGGCGCGCGCCGAGGCCCCGCCCCCGCGCGCCCGCATGCGCCGGGTGCGCCCGGCGGCCGCCTCGCGGCATGGCATCCCCTGAGTCGAGGTCAGTTGACGGCAGGAGACGTCAAGGCGAGTATACCGCATCCCGGGGTGGCTCGCTCCGGCGCATGGCATGGCGGGCGGGCGCCGGAGTCTTGCTCGGCTCGCGCACCGACGACAGAACCCGCGCCTTTCGACGCCGCGACGCCGCGAAACCCGGCAAAGCCGAACTGGGTCTTGCCCCAGTGTTCGAGCCCGCGCAGGCGGGCTTCGTGGCACCCGCGGGCGCCGATAGCCGCGGCTTCAGCCGCCAGGCCCCTGACCCGACGAAAGACCATCCGGCGCACTCAGCCCGCCAACACTGAGGAGGAGTGTTTGATGACAGTGCAGCGCGCGGAGAATCACCCGCAGCCCCAGCTCGTGCGCGAGCGGTGGACGGACCTGGGCGGCCCCTGGCGCTTCGCCCACGACGACGCCGATCGCGGGCTTGACGAGGGCTGGCCGGAGCGGGAGGACGTCTTCGACCGCACCATCGTCGTGCCCTTCCCGCCCGAGTCGCGCGCCAGCGGCGTCGCCGACCCCGCGTTCCACCCGATCGCTTGGTACCGCCGCGCGTTCCGGGTCGCGCCGGAGGACCGCGGGCGGCGCTTGCTGCTGCACTTCGGCGCGGTGGACTACCGCGCGGGGGTCTGGGTGAACGGGCGCCTCGTCGCCGCCCACGAGGGCGGGCACACCCCGTTCAGCGCCGACATCTCGCCAGCGCTGCGCGACGGCGCGGCCGAGCAGGTCATCGTCGTCAGGGCGGAGGACCGGCCCGAGGATCGCGCGCAGCCGCGCGGCAAGCAGGACTGGGAGCCCCGGCCGCACCGGATCTGGTATCACCGGACGACCGGCATCTGGCAACCGGTCTGGCTGGAGGCGGTCGCGCCGGCCCACCTCGCCGCGCTGCGCTGGACGCCCGCCGCCACGCGCGGAGCGCTGACGCTCGACGCCACCTGCACGGCGGAGACACCGCGCGGGGCGCGCCTGCGCGCGCGCCTGTCGCTAAACGGCGCAATGCTGGCGGAGGCCGAGATCCCGGTCGAGGGCGGGACGGCGCGCCACGAGTTCGCCCTGCCCGCGCCGCACGAGCGCTTCCTGTGGTCGCCGGAGACGCCGACGCTGCTCGATGCCGACCTGACGCTCCTCGACGGCGCCCGCGCGCTCGATCGGGTCGCCAGCTACGCCGGGCTGCGGGACGTCGCCTGCGGCGGCGGGCGGTTCCTGCTCAACGGTCGGCCCTACTACCTGCGGCTGGTGCTGGAGCAGGGCTACTGGCCCGAGTCGCACCTGGCGGCGCCCGGCGCGGCGGCGCTGCGCCGCGAGGTCGAACTGATCAAAGAACTCGGCTTCAACGGCGCGCGGATCCACCAGAAGGTCGAAGACCCGCGCTTCCTCTACTGGTGCGACCGGCTGGGGCTGCTCATCTGGGGCGAGATGGCCAACGCCTACGTCTTCTCGCCCGCCGTGGTGGAGCGGCTGACGCGCGAGTGGCTGGAGGCGGTGCGCCGCGACTACAGCCACCCCTGCGTCGTCGCCTGGGTACCGCTCAACGAGAGCTGGGGCGTCCCGGACCTGCCGGCCGACCCGGCGCAGCGGCACTTCGTCCGCGCGCTCTACCACCTGACCCGCGCGCTCGACCCGACCCGCCCGGCGCTCGACAACGAGGGCTGGGAGCACGTCGCGGGGGACATCCTCGGCGTCCATGACTACGCCGGCGACGGCGCGACGCTCCTGGCGCGCTACGGCACGCCGGAGGCGCTGGCGCGGACGCTGCGCGAGTCCTGGCCCGGGCACCGCGCGATCGTGCTCGACGACTACCGCCGCGGCGACGAGCCGGTGATGCTGACGGAGTACGGCGGGATCAGCTACGCGCCCGCGCCCGGCGAGGAGTGGTACGGCTACAGCACCGTCGGCTCGGCGGCCGACTACCTGGCGAAGTACGCGGAACTGACCGGGGCGGTCCACGCCTGCGTGCCGCTCGCCGGCTACTGCTACACGCAACTGACCGACACCGAGCAGGAGACCAACGGCCTGCTGACCGCCGACCGCCGGCCGAAGCTCGACCCGGCGGCGATCCGGGCGGTGAACGTGGAGCGTGGAGCGTGATGGCACGGTTGGGTCGGCCTATGCAGGCCGCTGACCGCATGCGGCACGAGTTGCAGGCAAGCCTGCCAGGACCGAACCACGGACGGCGTAAACGGCCAGGCAGGAGCGACGCTCGACGAGGATGCCGATCGCCCGCCACGACATGGAGCAAAGACGTTCGCCACCGCCATCAGCGGCGACCCAGGCCGGCCTGCCGGGCGCGCAACGTCGCCTCGGTGCGGTCGGCGACCTGGAGCTTGCCGAAGATGCTGGAGACGTAGTTGCGCGCCGTCTTCGGGCTGAGGAAGAGGCGCTGGGCGATCGCCGCGTTCGTGTAGCCCTGCGCCAGCAGGTCCAGCACCTCGCGCTCGCGCTCCGTCAGCTCCGGGAAGGTCGGCGCGGGGATGGTCGGGTGGGGCGCGGCGAAGAAGCCCAGCAGCCGCTGCGCCACCGAGGGGCTGAAGATCGCCTCGCCGTTGGCGACGGCGCGGATCGCGCGCACGGTTTCCTCGGCCTCGGCGTCTTTCAGCAGGTAGCCGCGCGCCCCCGCGCGCATCGCCGCGAAGACCGAGTCGTCGTCGAACATCGTCACCACCAGCACCGCGACCGCCGGGGCGGTCTCGCGCAGCAGGCGCGTGGCCTCGATGCCGTTCATGCCCGGCAGGTTGATGTCCATCAGGACCACGTCGGGCGCGAGCTTCGCCGCCAGTTCGACCGCCTCCTCGCCGCTCCCCGCCTCCCCGACCACCGCAAGATCCGGCTCGGCCCCGAGGCGGGCGCGCAGCCCGAAGCGGAACATCGGGTGGTCGTCGGCGATCAGGATCGCGATCTGCTCCATCGTCTCCCCCGCCCCTAGAGCGGCAGGCGCGCGATCACGCGCGTCCCGCCGCCCGGATTCGCTTCAAACGCGCAGGTGCCGCCCAGTTCCTCCGCCCGCTCGCGCATCGAGGTCAGCCCGACCCCGGCGCGGCGGCCGGCCGCGATGCCCACCCCGTCGTCGGCGATCGCGACCTCCAACGCCGCGCCGACCGCCAGGGTCACCGTGCAGCGCCGGGCGTGCGCGTGCCGCGCGACGTTCGCCACCGCTTCCTGGGCGATGCGGAAGGCAGCAACTTCCACGGCCGCAGCGAGCGGCGGCAGCGTCTCCGGCGCTTCGACCGTGACATCGAGTTCGGTCCCCGCATACTTGCTCGCCGCGTCGCGCAGCGCCCCCACCAGCCCCAGGTCGTCCAGCGCGGGCGGGCGCAGCGCATAGGCGACACGGCGGATCTCGGCCACGGCGGCCTGCGACTGCTCCCTCACCGCCTCGAGCAGCGCCGCCGCCGCGGGCGGGTCGCGCTCCAGCAGCAAGAGGGCGGTGTCCACCGTCAGCGCCTGGCTCGCCAGGGCGGGGCCGAGGCCGTCGTGCAGGTCGCGCCGCAGGCGCCGCCGCTCCTCCTCGCGCGCCGTCACCAGCCGCTCGCGCGACGCCTGGAGGGCGGCGGCGAGGTGGCGGGCCTCGTCGGCCAGGCGCACAGCCTGGGCGGCGACGCCCGCCTGCCGCGCGAGGTCGTCGAGCAGGCGGCGGTCGGCGAGGGAGAAGGGCTCGCCCGGGGCGCGCGGGGCCAGCAGCAGCTCGCCCACCGGCTCGCCCCGGTAGGCCAGCGGCAGGCGCACGGGATCCGGCGGCGGTGCCCCGGTGGCGGCGGCGATCGTGCGCTCTGCGCCGCTTCTGAGGGCGATCGCCGCGTAGGGCAGCTTCAGCGCCCCGGCGACCGTCTCGACGATCGTCGGCAGGATGGCGTCGGGGGCCAGCGTCTCCTCCAGCCGCCGCCCGAGGCGGGAGATGACGGCGTAGGGCTCGTCCCGCTCGCCGTAGAGCAGGCGGTTCACGCCGCGCTGGAGGCGTTCCCGGAGCGGCTGGAAGAGGATCGCGATCACCCCGGTGGCGAGCAGGGAGATCGGCAGGTCCGTGCCGGTGCGCAGGAGGGTGCCGAGATACCCGACGAGCACGGCATAGCCGCCGACCACGGCGAGGGTCAGGCCGCCGTAGACCAGCGCCCGGTTGATGATGACATCGATGTCGAAGAGGCGATGCCGCAGGATGGCGATCGCCAGGGTCACCGGGATGAGGGCGAAGGCCAGGGTGAATGCGGTGCCGAAGGCGAATTCGGCGACGACCGCGCGGGCCGGCGACATCCCCGCCCAGTTGTTCCCCTGCCCGGCCAGCCAGACATTCAGCGCGGCGAAGCCGACGAGCGCCACGACCAGCCCGCCGACCGCCCACTTGGTCTGCTGCCGCTCGACCGGCCCGGAGACGCGCCGGTAGCGATAGACCTGCGCGTAGATCGCGGGGCCGAAGAGGAGCGCGAAGCCGAGCGCGGTCGGCAGGGGGGGCCAGCCCCAGCTGTCGAGCACGGTACCGGGGAAGAACATGATGCCGATCAGATCCGCGCACCAGGCCCCGACCGGGAGCCAGCCCCAGCGCGGGATGAGCCGCCCGTCGGGGAAGACGAAGAACAGGGCGAGGAGGAGGGTCATCCGGGTGGTCGTCAGCACCTTGCCGAGGGTCGCCTCGAGCGGCCGCGTCGCGGCCAGCGCGACCAGCGAATGGGGATCGACTAGCGCGATGCCCGCCACGAGGAACACGGCGAGCAGCAGGACGACCCCGTCGGACGACCGGCGCCAGACCAGGACCGCGGCGGTCACCAGCCCGATCAGCGTGGGCGCCAGCTCGAGCGCGACCCGGTAGGCGACATACAGCGCCGGATCGATGCCGAGCTGCCGCAGGCCCGCGAGGATGTCCGACTGGGGCGCGCCGAGGCCCGGGAAGGCCATGGACCCGGTGAGCTCGCGCGGGACCTTCGCGATCGCCAGCCCGATCGCCAGCGCCGCGAAGAGCGCCCACACCGCGCGCCCGAGCCATAGCCAGCGCCCGCGTAGCGCCAGCGGCGGGCGTGCGCCGGGCGCCGCGTCGCGCGGCAGGCCGGTCGCGGGATAGCTGGTATGCCGAGTCGCCATCGTGAATCTCCCTGGGCGAGGAGTATAGCGCAGCCCCGCCCGCCCCGCCGATGGACGGCGGGGCGGGTGGGCCGCCGGGGGATCACGAGTAGGCCGCAGCCTTCGCGGCCCGCTGCGCGGCCCCTGCCGGACTCCTCCTGGCTTGGAGCGCGATGCCGAGCAGCAGCCAGACGATGCCCCAGAGCGCGATGATGAGGTCCGACTTATGGTGCGTGATCGCGAGGACCGGGAACATCGCGACGAAGGGATAGACGCCCGTCAGCAGCGGCAGCACGCGGTTCCAGCCGTCCCAGCGGCGTGCCCGCACCACGGCGATGCCCGCCACGGTCATCCCGACCGCCGTCACCAGCGCGCCCAGCGGCACGAACATCGCATCGTCCCGGCCCCGGGCGAAGGAGAGGATCTCGCCGACCAGGAACGACGTGCGCCCCAGCAGGGCGATACCCAGGCCGATGCGCCCGAGCGCCCCGGCGCCCGCCGCCCCCGAGCCGGCCAGCCCCGCCACGCCGACGAGGAGCAGCACGTCCACGACGACGAGCAGGCCCTCCCAGGCGCGATAGGCCGTCGTGCTGCCGTAGATCGCGTCGTGGAACGGCACGGCCGGCAGGAGCGCGATCGTCCATAGGGCTCCGCCGACCGCGCAGGCGACACCCGCTTGCCGCACGCGACTCTCGTTTGCCATCGCCCGACCTCCCTTTCGAAACCGTACAATCCGACACCGCTGGGCCCAGCCTAGCGGTCCCACCGTCCCGCCGGCGAGAGACAGCCGTCCGCGATCGGGGGGACGCTTTGTCCCCGCCCACCGCCGAGCGACGGGGACAGGAAGTCCCGGGCCCGCCGCCCCGGGCGCGAATAGAGCGCGATCCCCCGGGCTGACGCGAAGCCAGCGCGGGGGATCGGGGGCAGAGTGGCGTACTGTGTCAAAACCCGTGCCGGCGACCTGACCCGACATAACCGTGCGAGTCCACGGCGGCAGGTTTCCCAATCGCAGGTGCGTCGCGGGCGGATATCGTGTAGTGGCTGGTTGGCTCGTCCGCCCGTGTCCCCTTGGCTAAGGCCACGCGGTGGTAGGCGCGGCGGAGTCCGCCTAACACCGGGAGCGCGTGTACCGTCCTTCCAGACTCCGAACGGAGCAACCGCCGTTCAGGGTTGTTATCGGGGAGCCCGAAGTGTGCGGAACTGCCGATCCACGCGGGATCGGGTGACCGCCGTGCATTCGCAAGGGCCGGCCTCGACGAGGCGGAAGCGACCGCCCGACCCCGGGCACCGCGCGGCAGCGTTTCACGCTCTGCGCTCTACGCTCCACGTCAGTAATGCACGTAGACGAGCGTGCCCATCGGCGCCCACTGGTAGAGTTGGGCGGCGGCGCCGACCGGGACGCCGATGCAGCCGTGGCTCGACGGCGCGCCGAAGTCGGAGACCCAGTAGTTGCCGTGGATGGCGTAGCCGCCGTCCGCGAAATACATCACCCAGGGCACGTCGGGCTGGAAGTACTCGCCGTTGGGCAGGGACGGGTCCGGCCCGGTCATGTCCTGCGAGGTCAGCTTCTCGAAGATGCTGTAGGTGCCGGTCGGCGTCTCGTGGCCCTTGCGGCCGCTGGTGATGTAGCCCTGCCAGAAGACGGTGTCGCCGCTGTAGGCGGTCAGGTACTGCTGCGACAGGTCGATGTCGAACCACTTGACGCCGGCCGGGATGCTGCTCGGCCGGGCACTCCGGCCATTGGCGACGGTCACGGCGGTCGGCGTCGGCGTCGGGGGCGGCGAGAAGAGGGTCTCGCTGTAGTCGGACACGCCGGACGGGCGCGCGACCGCGGCCGTGCTCACCCTCGCCTGCTGCGCGGCCGTGAGGCCGAGCGGGGTCAGGACGACGCTATAGTTCGCGGCCATGCCGGGGTGGTACTCGAAGCGGGCCCGCTCGAAGTACTGCGTGGTATAGACCTGCCCGTCGATCGGGCTGATCTCCGGGAACTCCTCGGTGATCGGGTAGCCGAACTGCGCCAGCCCGCCCTCGTTCTGCCAGAAGAGCAGGAAGGCGTAGGAGAGGGTGTGCCCGGTCTCGGGGAAGAAGCGGTGCTTGTCGGTGCCGTCGGAGAAGATGGCGAAGGGCAGCCGCGCGAAGGCGTCGAGGATCGGCCCCGAGCCGGGGCCGTAGCCCTGGCCCACGCGCGTCAGGTCGATGCCGCGCGCCGCGAGGTCGTCGGCGCCGAGGCGGTTCAGGCTGAACGCGGCGTCGCCGGTCTGGCCGGGGTGATATTCGACACGGGCGTACTCGAAGTACTGGACCGCCGCGCCGTTCTCGCTCAGTTGCTCCGTCACCGGCGAGCCGAGGGCGGTCTCGCGCCCGTGAGACCGCCAGTAGCTCAGGAACTCGCCGCCCAGGCTGTGGCCGGTCTGGGGGAAGAAGACCGACGTCGGCGGCGCCCACGGCGCGGCCGCGCCGAGTCGCGGCAGCACCAGCAGCGCGAGCGAACCGCAGAGCGCGACGACCGCGCCGACGCGCGCGAGCCTGGCGAACCAACCCCGTTGTCCCGGCATCCTTCCTCCCTCCCGGTACACCGTCGTCGCGCGCCCGGCGGCGGGCGCGACGCCGCGCACGACCGCGCGGCCCCGCCCGTAGTACGCGCGACGGCGCCTGGCGGTTTCAGCGGTCCGCGATACCCCTCGGAGTATAGCGAGGGGCGCGGGCTATGGGAAGGCTGCGCACAACCCGTGCCGGCGGCGACATCAATAGATGCGGCGGCGCAGGTCGTCCGGTTTGAGGATGGTGATGCCGGCGCGGTCGAGCGCGAGCAGGCCGCGGTCGGCGTAGGCGCTCAGGCAGCGGTTGACGCTCTCGCGCGTCGCGCCGACCATGCCGGCCAGTTCGGTCTGGCTGAGGTGGAGGTCGAGGCGCAGCCCCTCCGGGACGGCGTGGCCGTGCCCCTCGGCGAGCGCGAGGAGTTGCTTGGCGAGCCGCGCCGGGAGGTCGAGGAAGAGGATGTCCTGGATCAGTTCGTCGGTGCGGCGCAGGCGGTCGCCCAGCACGGCCAGGAGGGCGCTCGACACCTCCGGGTGCTGCTCCAGCACCGCGACGAAGGGCGGACGCTCCAGCGTGACCGTCTCCACCGGCTCCAGTGCCACCACGCTGGCCGAGCGCGGCCCGCCGTCCAGCAGCGCCAGTTCGCCGAAGAAGTCGCCCGGCCGCAGCAGACCGACCGTGACCTCGCGCCCCTCGGGCGACGCGAGGACGAGTTTGACTCGCCCCTCGCGGAGGATGTGCAGGTTGAAGCCGGGGTCTTCGCGGTGGAAGATCGTCGCGCCGGCCCGGTACTGGCGCTGGCGGGCCTGCTCCGCCAGGCGCAACAGGTCGGGCTCGGGCAGGATGGCCAGGAACGGCACCCGGCGCAGGACTTCGACGTCGGCCATGGCAATCGCCTCCCCGCGGACGCGCGCACCGTTGGTAGGCGCATACCGTACCGCATCCGGCCGGGGTACGCCAGCGAGCGACGAGTGACGAGGGGGCACGGCGCGGTGGCTATCGACCGTGGGGCTACCTACGGCCGGATGCGGGCGGGGCCGCCACGTCGCCCGCCTCGAGCGCGGCCAGCGCCTCGGCGCGGGCCTGCTCCAGTGTCAGCCGCTGCCCGGCCGCCCACGCCGCCGCCCAGGCCGCCGCGTCGAGGCCGGTGCGGGCGGCGGCCAGGTTGCGCTGGTAGTCGGTCTCGTCGTCCGGGGCGCGCGGCGGCCCGCCCGACGCGCGGCGCCAGGCGGCTGCGGCCCCGAAGAGCCGCGCCGCCGCGGTGGCCTCGCCGCCCGCCCCGAGCACCCCCGCCGCCAGCTCGATGCCGTCGGCGAGCCCCCACTCGACCCCCAGTGGCGCGCCCTCCCGCAGCGCCGCCGCCAGCAGGGGCCGGGCCCGCGCGCTGTCGCCCGCGCGGTGCTCGACCTCCGCCAGGCCCCACAGGGCCATCGCGCCCCCCCTGGCCCCCAGCTCCCGGTGGATCGCCACGGCCTCCTCGAGGAGCGGCCGGGCGGCGGCCGGATCCCCCGCATGCAGGGCCATCGCCCCGAGGTTGTTGAGCGCCATGGCGACCTCCACCCGGCTGCCGAGCGCCCGGAAGTACGCGAGGGCCTCGGCCGTGTGGGCGCGCGCCACCGCCAGGTCCCCCGCCAGCGCCTCCACGATGCCGGCTATCCGTAGGCACCACGCGACGTGGTGGGGCTGGCCGACCGCCCGCGCCAGCGCCAGGGCCTCCTCGATTAACTCGCGCGCCGGGCCGGCGGCTCCGTCCCGCGCCAGCCGCGTCGCCAGACCGCACATGGCGCTCGAGGCGCCGAGCCGATCCCCCAGTGTCCGGTAAAGTGCCAGGCTCTCCCCGAGGTAGGCCCGCGTCGCGGCCACGTCGTCCCCATGTTGCGCGATAAGGCCCAGCACACGGACGGCCTCCGCCTGCCCGCGCCGGTCGCCGAACGCCGCGTACGCCGCGCGGGCCTCCTCCACTGCCGCCTGCCCGGCGGCGTCGTCCCCCCGCTCCGCCGCGAGGTGGCCGGCGACGAGCAGCGCCCCCGCGCGCAGGGCCAGGGGTGCCGCCCCGGCGGCTAGGGCCGCCGCCGCCCAGCGTTCCCCCTCGCTGTAGGGCCCGCGGTAGAGCCAGAACCACCGCAGGGCTCCCACCAGCCGCAGGGCGGTGGCGGCCTTGCCAGTCGCCAGCGCCCGGGCGAACGCCGCCCGCAAGTTGTCGTGGTCGGCCTCGAGCCGGTCCAGCCAGGCCGCCACTTCCGGCCCCCGCAGTGCGCCGGCCGCCGCCTCGGCCAGGGCCAGGTAGTGCGCGGCGTGTCGCGCGCCGACCGCCGCCGCCTCGCCGCTCGCCGCCAGGCGCTCCGCCGCGTACTGGCGCAGCGTCTCCAGCAGCCGGTAGCGCGCCTCCCCCCCGGGCCCCGCCTCGACCACCACCAGCGACTGGTCCACCAGCCGCGCGAGGGGCGCGAGCATCGCGCCGTCCTCGCCGTCGTCGCCCCCGCAGATGGCCTCGACCGCCTCCAGCGTCCAGCCGCCGGCGAAGACCGCCAGCCGGGCGAAGAGGCGGCGCTCCTGCGCGCCTAGCAGCGCGTAGCTCCACTCGACCGTCGCGCGCAGCGTCTGCTGGCGGCTCGGGGCCGCCCGGCTGCCGCTGTCCAGCAGCCGGAAGCGGTCATCCAGGCGGGGCGCCAGTTGCTCGACCGTGACGGCGGCCACGCGCGCGGCGGCCAGCTCGAGCGCCAGGGGCAGCCCGTCCAGCCGGCGGCAAACTGCGGCGACGGCCGGGGCGTTGCGGTCGGTGAGCGCGAAGTCGGGCCGGACCGCCCGCGCGCGCTCGGCGAAGAGGCGACCCGCCGCGCTCCGGGCGACCGCGGCGGCGCTCGTCGCGTCCGTGGCGGGCAACGCCAGCGGCGGGACGGGCCAGACGACCTCGCCCCCGACGCGCAGCACCTCCCGGCTGGTCGCCAGGACGCGCAGCCGCGGCGCGGCGCGCAGAAGCGCCTCGGCCAGCGCCGCGCAGGCGTCGACCAGGTGCTCGCAGTTGTCGAGCACCAGCAGGGCCAGCCGGTCGCGCAGGACGGCGGCCAGCGTCGCCGCGAGGGGGTGGTCGGGCACCTCGCGCACGCCGAGCGCC
>DASSSV010000372.1:0-11874 GCA_035708265.1 Thermomicrobiales bacterium
CGACTGGCCCGGTCCCAGCCGCGGTCCCAAGGTGCTGCGGCGATGTACTCGCGGTGTACTCGCGATGCGCTCACGATGCGCTCCCAATGGACGCTCCACCGCGGATCGGCACGCCGGCGCGGCGGTCGAGTCGCCGCGTGCCAGCCGCTGGCTGCCTTCGACCTGATGCTGGGGCAATTGGCGGGCAAGCGCGCCAGGATAGCCCCGCGGGCGGAGTGAATGGCCAGCACCGCGGCCCGAGATCGTCCGCGGAGGGCGTGCGCGAGGGCGGGGCGGCGTCTGGTAGAATGGGCGGAGTCAAACGCGGCGTGGCTCAGGCCCGGGTGGGACCAGCGTGCAGTGTGGGCGATCGTGCCGGCCCCCTGGGAACAGCGCGGACCCGCATCGTCATGGTGGAGCCGGGAGGTCAGAGCCCATTGAACGCGGTGAAAGAGCTGGTCAAATCGGGGAAGACCGCGATCGGCACGGCCGGGTCGGCGAGTGGCGATATGGCCATGCTGGCGGATGCCGGGTTCGACTTCCTGCTGTTCGATACGCAGCACTCGCCCGTCGAGGTCAAGCAGCTCATCCCCGCGATCGCGTCGCTGCGCGGCAAGCAGGCGGCGCCGATCGTCCGCGTGAGTGCGAACCGCGCCGATCTCATCTGCTTCGCGTTGGACGCCGGTGCGCGGGGCATCGTCGTGCCCATGGTCAACACCCCGGAAGAGGCCCGGGCGATGGTGCGGGCCTGCAAGTATTCCCCCGATGGCGAGCGGAGCAACGCGGGCGTCCGCGGTGACTGGGGCGAGACGCGGGACTACCGCCATTACATGGACACGGTGAATGATGAGCTCTTGATCGTCCCGATGATTGAGACGCGGCGAGCGATCGCGAACGTCGATGCGATTCTCGGCGTCCCGGGGATCGATGTCCTCCTGGTTGGCCCGTCCGATCTCTCCATCGAACTTGAGGTCCCGCTCGACTATACGTCCGACATTTACCAAGACGGGTTGGATACCATCGCTGCGGCGTGCCAGCGACACGGCGTCGTGCCGGGGATGTACTTCGTCCCACCCGCCATGGAGCCCGATTTCTTCGTGGAGAAGGGGTTCAAGTTCTTCACCGTGCCCTGGGCGCGCTGGGCGACCGAGGGCATCAAGCATGGGCTGGCCGGCATCAAGCGGTAGCCCCCCGGGAGCCCCGGTCACCGGCCAGGCCTGAGCCCCCGAGAGGGGGCTGTCGCCGCGCGCCCCCAGCTGCCGATTCCCCGTCACGGTCCTGTATCGGCTACTTCACCCGTCCACGCTATTCTTGCCGCGTGGATGGGTCAGGCGACGCGGCGATAGTCGTGGTGGAGACCACCCAGCACCGGGAAGGCGACAATGCGCCCCCGGTCCACATGTGCGCAGGCCACCGGCCCCGATCGTGCCGGAATGGCTTGGTCGATCCCTTGGTGCGGCCGGGCACCATTGAAGTACGCGACATACGCGTGGAGCGCGCGCCGCGGGTGTGCCTCGCTCACGACCAGCATGTGATCCAGGCATTCCCGTCGCACGCTGCCGAGGAAGCGCTCACAGGTTGCGTTCGCCAGCGGGGCGCGGACGGGGGTGCGCAGCACTCGGATGCCGCTCGCGGCGGCGAGGCGGTCGAAGCGCGGCCCGTACTTGCGGTCGTTGTCGCGGATCAGGAATCGAGGTGGCTCTCCAAACGGCGTGGCCTCGCGCAGTTGCTGGGCCACCCAGGCGTCGGTCGGATGGCGGGTGACGCCCACATGGACCACCCGACGCGACCCGAGCGCGATGATGAAGAAGGCGTGGAGCGGGCGGAAGAACAGGTCGGTGACCGGCAGGAAGTCGCAGGCCCAGATCTCGCCGGCGTGGTTGTGCAGGAAGGCTGACCACGCCTGGCCAGAGCGGCCCGGCGGGCGGGCCTGCTGCAAGTAGCGCTGGATCGTGCGCTTGCTCACGCGAATGTCGAGCTTCAGCAACTCGCCACGGATCCGGTCCGCGCCCCACAGCCGATTCGCTACGGCCATCTCGCGGATCAACGCGATCGTCTCGGCCGCCATTCTCGACTTGGCAGATGGTCGGGGCCGCGATTTCCGGCGCCAGAAGAGCCGGAAGCCCGCGCGATGCCAGCGCAGGACGGTCTCGGGGCGCACGATGAGCAGCGCGCCAGTCCAGGCGCGCAGTCGGCTGGCCAGGAGGACCAGGAGCCCGCGATCGGCGGCGGTCAGCCGCGGGCGCTTGACGGAACGGTTGAGGACGACGAGCTGGTGGCGCAGCAGCGCGTTCTCGAGGAGCAGCGCCGACCGGCTCCGGGTCGCGTCGGCCGCCGCCCCGGCGGCGACGGCGATTGGGGCCGGCCGCGTCCACCGCGTGACTCGCGTCCGCGCAGCAGCGAGGAATCGGCGCGCCAGGTGACACAGCCGCTTGAGGGGCGTGGCGATCATGGCAGGCTCCTCCGGTCGGCGCGCGGCGGCAGACAATCACGCCGCCGCGCCGGATTCTACCGCTCGCGTCGTCCTGCCCGCACCACCCGACACCGCCACGGACCGCACGGATGACCCAAGTAGCCGCTACAGCCCGCGTCGCGGCGGGGTAGCCCTCACCCCCGCGCCCAGAGCGCACCCGCCTCTCCCAATCCCGGGCGAGGGGGTCGGGGGGTGAGGGCCGCCGGCCTCACGCCGATCGACCGGCACGAGTGCCCGGTCGACGTGCTCGGGTTCGCGGAGCCCATCAAGGCATGACCGGCCGGGGTTGCCGCCGTCTACCGATGTGATAGCATCCGGGGCCAGGGAGAGCGAGAGGAGGAGTGCCGATGACGAAGGTCCGCACGGCCGAGATGTCCTGGCGCATGGTGGAGGAGGCCCTGGCGCGCGGGGCGGCGGTCCTGGTGCCGATGGGCTCGACCGAGGAGCATGGCCCGCACGCGCCGACCGGCGATTACCTGATCACCGACGCCATCGCCGAGCGAGTCGCGCGCGCGACCGGCGACCTGATGACGCCGACGATCCCCTTCAGCTACTCGGAGTACTTCCGGCACTACCCGGGGACGATCACGGTCGGGGCCGAGACGCTCCGGCTCCTGGTGCGCGACGTCGTCGGCAGCCTCCTCGACCAGGGCTTCCGCCACGTGATCCTCTTCAACGGGCACAAGGGCAACGAGCCGATCCTGCAGCCGGTGCTCAGGGAGTTCCGGCGCGAGCGCGGCGTGCTGGTCCCGGCCGTCGCCCCGCTCGGGTTCGCCCAGGACTCCGCGCTGCTGCGCGAGCTGTACGGCGACAGTCCCACCGGGCACGGCGGCGAGCCGGTCGGCTCGATGATGAGCCACGTCCGGCCGGAGCTAGTCGACCTCGCGCGCGCGGAGGACTGGGGCGCGCGGCCCTTCCGCGGGCAGCCGGCCGCGAACCTGAACGGGATCACCTTCCGCGGGCAGCAGGTCCTGATGGCGCTCAACATGGGGGACATCACGCCGCCGTCGGGGAGCCTATCGGACCCACGCCTGGCGTCGGCGGAGAAGGGCGAGCGGCTGGTCGCGCGGGCGGTGGAGGGGCTGGTCGCCTTCGTCGAGTGGTTCAAGTCGATCGACCCGGCCGTCGAGCCGTAGCGCGGGGGAGCGTCGCGATGGCGACCAGGCACGTCGTCTGCCGACTGAGCGAGCTGCCGCCCGGGGAGCGCCGGATCATCACCGTGGGGCGGCGCTCGATCGGCGTGCTCAACGTCGCCGGCGCGCTCTACGCTCTGCGCAACCGCTGCCCCCACCAGGGCGCGCCGCTCTGCCTCGGGCGGGTCGGCGGCACCACCGTCGCCGCCCGGCCCTACGAATGCACCTACGGCCGGGAGAACGAGATCATCAAGTGTCCCTGGCACGGCTGGGAGTTCGAGCTGGCGACCGGCCGCTCGGTGTTCAACCCCCATCGGGTGCGCGTCCGGACCTACGACGTGACGGTCGAGCCGCCGGCCGCGGACCCCGCGATCGAGACTTACCCGGTCACGGTCGAGGATGGGCTGGTGGTCGTGCATCTGTGAGGGGGGTGCAGGAAAGGAGGCCGCGATGCCGGCTGAGCGGGCGGAACCGATCATCGACTGCGACATCCACCAGCAGACGACCGGGCCCCAGGATCTCTTCCCCTACCTGCCCAGGGCCTACCAGGAGCGCATCCGGCTCTACGGCACCGGGCTCAGCCAGCGCGTCGGCTACCCCAACGGCGGCGACCGCGGCGGCCGCGCCGACGCCTGGCCCGCCGACGGCCGCCCCTGGGGCTCCGACCTCGAGCTGCTGCGCGCGCAGCACCTCGACCCCTACCACGTCGAGTACGGCATCCTCCTCGGCCAGGAGTACCGCCCGATCCCCACCCTGCCCGACGTCGACTACGCCGCCGCGCTCGCCCGCGCCTACAACGACTGGGTGGTCGAGCACTGGCTGGACCGCGAGGAGCGGCTGCGCGGCTGCGCGATCGTCCCGGCGCAGGACCCGCGGCTGGCGGCGAAGGAGGTCGAGCGGATCGGCCCCCACCCCGGCATCGTCGGCGTGCTCGTGCCGAACGGGGCGCGCGTCCCCTACGGGCAGCGGTTCTACGACCCGCTCCACGACGCCTGCGCCGCCCTGGGCCTGCCGCTGGTGCTGCACACCGGCAGCGAGGGGCCGGGGATGAACGGCCAGGAGTCGTACTACATCGAGAAGCGGCAGAACCGCGCGGTCGGGTACATGGGGCACCTGGCGAGCATGGTCTTCGAGGGGCTCTTCGAGCGCTACCCCACCCTCAAGGTCGTCTTCGTCGAGGGCGGCTTCGTCTGGCTGCCGGCCTTCCTGTGGCGCATGGACGCCGACTGGAAGATGCTGCGCAGCGAGACGCCGTGGGTGACGCGGCCGCCGAGCGAGTACGTCTTCGCGCACTGCCGCTTCACGACGCAGCCGCTGGAGTCGCCGGAGCCGCCGAGCCGGCTGCTGACGGTCTTCGAGTGGGCCCGGGCGGAGCGGACCCTCCTGTTCGCCTCGGACTACCCGCACTTCGACTTCGACTCGCCCGAGGAATCGTTGCCGCCGCTGCCGGCGGAGTTGCGCCGGCGGGTGATGGCGGAGAGCGCGCGCGAGGTCTTCAAGCTGCCGCGGCGCGTCGCCGCGCCGGTCGGGGTGGCCTGAGTGTCGGCCCGGCGATGTCGCCGGGCGCTGGTCGAAGGAGGAGAGCATGACGCGGCGCATCACCAGGCGAGCGCTGATCTACCTGGCTGGCGGCGTGCCGGTAGCAGGCGCCGCGGCCGGCCTACTGGTGGCCTGCGGCGGCGCGGCGACCCCAACCGCCCCGCCGCAGGCGACCGCGACGCCGCTGGTGCTGCCGACGCAGGCCCCGCAGCCGGCGGCGCGGCCGGCGGCGGCCTCGCCGGCCGCCTCGCCGGTGGCGTCGCCCGCCAGCGCGGCCGGTGGGGCGGTGCGGGACGTCAGCTTCACCGTCGTAGACGGGTCCGAGCCCAACAGCCTCGACCCGCCGGTCGGCACCGGGCCGTTCCAGCACATCGTCAACGCGCTGTACGAGGGGCTGGTCGCCTGGGACGAGAAGATGCAGGCGCAGCCGGCGCTGGCGACTTCCTGGGAGCCGAGCGCCGACGGCAAGCAGTGGACCTTCAAGCTGCGGCAGGGCGTGAAGTTCCACGACGGCACGCCCTTCACGTCGGACGCGGTGAAGGTCACGATCGAGCACCTGCTGGACAAGAACACGCTCTCCACCCGGCGCGCCAACTACACGCTGATCAAGGACATCGCCACCCCCGCCCCCGACACCGTCATCTTCACCACCGACCCGCCCAACCCCGACTTCCCCTTCCTGCTGGCCGACGGGTCGGCCAAGATCATCAGCCCCGCGGCTCTCCAGAAGTACGGCAAGGACTTCGGGCGCAATCCCGTCGGCACGGGCCCCTTCAAGTTCGAGGAGTGGGTGCCCAACGACCACGTCTCGGCCGTCATCAACCCCGACTACTGGGGCCCCATGCCGCTGGTCCGCCGCTTCGTCTACAAGCCGGTGCCCGAGGCGGCGACCCGCACGGTCGTGCTGCGGACGGGCGAGGCCGACGTCGTGATGAGCCTGTCGCCGGCCGACCAGGCGAGCCTCCAGCAGGACCAGAACCTCGCCGTCCACGTCTCGCCGAGCCTGACCGTCGTGATGGTCGAACTGCGCGAGAGCAAGCCGCCCTTCAGCGTGAAGCAGGTGCGCTACGCGCTCAACCAGGCCGTCGACAAGGACGCGATCATCCAGAAGGTCATGCACGGCCAGGGTGCGCCGCTCACAACGCCGTCCATCGAAGGGCTCTACGGCACCGCGGACTTCGCCCCGCTGCCGTTCGACCAGGCCAAGGCGAAGCAACTCCTCGCCGAGGGGGGCTACCCGATCGGCTTCGACATGACGCTCGCCTACGTCAGCGGGCGCTGGGCCGGCGACGACCAGGTCGTCGAGGCGGTGCAGGGCTACTTCGCGCAGGTCGGCGTGCGCGCGACGATCAAGAAGCTCGACAACGCCGGGCTCGACGCCACGCTCTCCGCCGACCCCGACCAGAACCCGGGCCTGGCGATCATGCCGATCCGGACGAGCTCCTACGTCGACTACCACCTCTACCGGATGTACGACTCCGTCGCCACGCACGCCAACGCGGCGCAGCGCTCCGGGTACAGCAACCCGGAGGTGGACAAGCTGATCGACCAGGAGCGGACGCTCTTCGAACCCGCGAAGCGCCTGCCCGTGCTGAAGCAGGCCCAGCAAGTGATCTGGGACGACCAGCCCTTCGTCTACCTCTTCCAGCAGACGAACTTCTGGGGGCAGCGCAAGAACGTCTCAGGCTTCACCGTGCTGCCGACCAAGGACCTGGTGCCGCAGCGGTTGCAGAAGGGCTGACCCGGCGCCCGCGGGGGAGGGGCCGACCATGACCCGCTACATCGTCGCGCGCGTGCTCTGGCTCGGGCCGGTCCTGCTCGGCGTGTCGCTCCTGGTCTTCGGCATCATGAAGTTGATGCCCGGCGACGTCGCCCGCGCGCTCGTCGGCACCGACGGGACCGCCGAGGACGTCGCGGCGATGCGCCAGACCCTCGGGCTCGACCAGCCGGTCTACGTGCAGTACGGGCGCTTCCTGGGGCGCCTGGTGCGGCTCGACCTCGGCAACTCCGCGGTGACCAAGCGGCCGGTGACGACCGAGATCGCCAGCCGCATCCGCCCGACGGCCGACCTCGCCGGCGCCGCCCTCGCGATCGCCCTGGTGCTGGGGCTGCTCAGCGGCGTCGTGTCGGCGACGCTGCAATACACGGTCTGGGACAGCCTGGCGACGCTCGTCTCGCTGGTCGGTATCTCCATGCCGATCTTCTGGCTCGGCCTGATGCTGATGCTCCTCTTCTCGGTGCGGCTCGGCTGGCTGCCGAGCACCGGCGCGGGGACGCCGGCCCAGCTCGTCCTCCCCGCGCTGACGCTCGGCTCGGCGTCGACGGCGATCATCGCGCGGCAGACGCGCTCCAGCCTGCTGGAGGTGCTGCGGCAGGACTACGTGCGCACCGCGCGCGCCAAGGGGCTCAGGGGGCGCGCCGTCCTCCTGCGCCACGCCCTGCCGAACGCGCTGATCCCGACGGTGACGGTCGTGGGCCTCCAGGTCGGCTACCTCCTCGGCGGCTCCGTGCTGACCGAGACCGTCTTCGCGCGGCCCGGCCTGGGGCGGCTGCTGGTCGACTCGATCGAGTCGCGCGACATCGCGGTCGTGCAGGGGACGATCATGCTCTTCGCGGCGATCTTCGTGGTGATCAACCTGCTGGTCGACCTCCTCTACCTGCGGCTGGACCCGCGGATCCGCTATGACTAGCGGCGACGAACGCCTGCCGCTGGCGGCCGCGGAACGGCCGACCCTCGCCCTCGCGCGCCCGCGCTGGCGGCGGGGCGGCTTCGCCTCGCCGGTCTGGCGGCAGTTCCGGCGCAGCCGGACGGCCCTGCTCGGCCTCGCGATCATCGCCGTCTTCCTGCTGGTCGCCCTCCTGGCGCCCGTCATCGCGCCCTACAGCCCGATCGGCTTCTCCCTCGGCGACCAGTTGCTGCCGCCGTCGGCGGCGCACCTCCTGGGGACCGACGAGCTGGGGCGTGACATCCTCAGCCGGCTTATCTGGGGCGGGCGGATCACACTGCTGATCACGACCGGGGCCGTCGCGCTGGCGCTGGTCGTCGGGGCGGTCCTCGGGATCGTCGCCGGCTTCCGCGGCGGCTGGGCCGACACGGCGATCATGCGCGCGATCGACGTCCTGCTGGCCTTGCCGACCTTCCTGCTCGCGGTCGCCATCGTCGCGGCGCTCGGCGTCGGCACGGGCAACGTGATCGTGGCGGTCGGCGTCGGCTCGATGCCGGCGTTCGCGCGGATCGCGCGCGGCTCGACGCTGGCGGTCAAGCAGGAGGACTACGTGCTGGCGGCGCGCGCGCTCGGCGCGGGGCAGGGCCGGCTGATGTGGCGGCACATCCTCCCCAACGTCGCCTCGGCCCTGCTGGTGCAGACGACGCTCCGGCTGGCGACGGCGATCCTGACCGCCTCCGGCCTCAGCTTCCTCGGCCTGGGGCCGCAGCCGCCGACGCCGGAGTGGGGCGCGATGCTCAGCACCGGCCGGAACTACCTGACCAGCAGCCCGCAGCTCGCCACGATCCCCGGCCTGGCGATCCTGCTCGTCACCATCGGCTTCAACCTGCTCGGCGACGGCCTGCGCGACGCGCTCGACCCCCGACTGAAGCGGTAGCGCCGGGCCGCTACGCCCGCCAGTCCCCGCGGTCGATCGCCAGGCGGCCCGGCGGTCGACCGTCCGCCCCCGCTCGCCCATGGCCCGCGCACGCCGCTCGGCCGTCTCCCCGAAGACGCCTGCCGGCCGGATCAGCCGGTTGACCCGGATCTGGTATCTGGCAACGGTCGACGGCGACGTCCTCAAGGTGATCGCGAGCAAAGACTCCCGCCGGGACTGGCCCCACCTCGACACGATCTGGCTGTCGACGTTCCTCGTCGCCCGGCCCTTCGCGCGCGACCTCGTGGTGATCTGGCGCGCGCACCACGCACCCCTCCCCGCGCGCTGAGGCCGCTCTCGCCAGTCACATCTCGCTCTCCACACTGTAGCGGGGCGTTCGTGCCCTCTTGTCAATAGAACATTAGTTCTATAGAATGAGAGCGCGGGTACCCCGCCCGTGGCGCTGGTGGCCGGACCATGGCGGAGGCGGGATGGACGGGCAGGAGACGTCGAGGGGCGTGGCGGCGCGAGAGCGACGCCTGGCCCGCGCGCGGCGCCTGATCGCGGCGCGCTGCGGCCCGGAGGTCGCGCGCCGGCTGGCGGCGTCCCGCCCCCGGCCCGATTGCCCCGCCGTGCCCACGGGCTCGCTCGGCCTCGACCTCGCCACCGGCGTCGGCGGCTACCCGCGCGGCCACCTCACCGAACTCGTCGGCGCGGAGTCCTCCGGCAAGACGACGCTCCTCTACGGCGCGCTCGCCGCGGCACAGCGGGCCGGCGGCCTGGTCGCGCTGGTCGACGCCGAGGGGAGCGCCGACCCGGCCGCGCTGGCGGGCTGCGGGGTGGACCTCGACGCGCTGCTGGTCGTGCTGCCCGCCGGCGCCTGCGACGCGGTGCTCGCCCTCGCCATCCTCGCGCGCTGCGGCGCGCTCGACCTGCTGGCCCTCTCCTCCGTCGCCGCGCTGCGCGACCTGCCCTACGGCCGCGCCGCGCCCGTGGGCCTCGCCGCCGAGCGCCCCGAGGCGGTGGCGCGCCTCCTGGCCCGCGGGCTGCGCGTCCTGGCCGCGTCCCTCGTCGACGGGCCGACGGCGGTGGTGGCGACCAACGCGCTGCTGCCGGGCGCCGGGTATCCCTCGCCGGGCGGGCGCGCGCTGCGGCACCACGCCGCGCTCCGGGTGCTGGTGGACCCGCTGGCCCCGCTGCCGGATGGGGCGGGCGGCTGGCGCGGGCTGCGGGTGGCGCTCGCCGTCGTCAAGAGCAAGGTGGGGCGGCCAGGTGGCCGCGCGGAAGTCGATCTCCTGCCCGGCCGCGGCGTGGACCGCCCCGCGGAGTTGCTGGCGCTCGGCGTGACGGCCGGACTCGTCGTGGACGGGCCGTACGGGCTGGCCTGGGGCGCGGAGGCGCTGGGCGGCGACGGGCGGGCGGCGCGGCGGCGGCTGGCGGCCGACCCGGCGCTGGCCGACCGGCTGGCGGCGGCCCTCCTCGCGGCCTCCCGGCCGGCCGCGGCGGCGTAGCGCCATGGCCCGGCCCGCCGCCGCCCCGCTCGTCGGGTACCTCCTCCTGGCCGACGACGTCGAGCGGGAGCAGCAGGAGCCGGGCCGGGGGCCGGGCGTCGCGGCGCTCCTCGACGCGCTGGGGGTGCACAGCCCGACGCTCGAGCCCGACCCGCCGGCCGGCTGCTGGCTCGACCTGCGGGGCGGCCGGCGCGGCCCGCCCCCCGCCGCCCGCGCCGCGGCGGTGCTGGCGACGGCGCGGGCGTGGGGCCACGCGGGCGCGCGCCTCGGCGTGGCGCCGACGCCGGGCGTCGCCCGCCTCGCCGCCGCGCACGGGGCCGCCAACCCCGCCGTCCTCCTCGCGGGCGACGTCGCCGCCTTCCTCGCCCCGCTGCCGGTCATGGCGACGGGGCTGGACGGGGAGTTCGCGGCGCGGCTGGCGCTGGTGGGGCTGCGCACGCTGGGCGACCTGGCCGCGCTGCCCCGCGGCGCGCTGGGCGACTACCTGGGCGCGCCGGCGGCCGGGCTGGAGGCCGTGGCGCGCGGCGAGGACGGCCGCCCGCTGCGCCCCTGGCGCCCGCCGCTCGCGCTGACCGCGCGACGGGAACTCGACTTCGCGCTGGACGACCGCGGGGCGCTGGCGGCGCTGCTCGGGCGGCTCCTCGCCCCGCCCCTGGCCGAGTTGCGCCGGCGCGGGCTGGGGGCGACGCGCGCGACGCTGACGCTGGAGCGCGGGACGGGTCGGCCGCTGACGGCGGAGATGGCGCTGGCGACGCCGGCGACGACGCCCGCCGCGCTCCTCGCCCCGCTGCTGGCCGCGCTGCCCGCGGCGGCCGGCGACGGCAGCGAGGATGACGCCGACGAGGCGGGCGCGGGCGTCACGGCGGTGGCGCTGGCGCTGGCGGCGCCGCGCGTCCCCCAGGCGCGGCAGGCCAGCTTCTTCGACGTGCCGACCGGGCGCGAGGCGCGGCTGCGCGCGGGGGTCGGCGAGGCCCGCCGCCGCGCGGCCGGGCGGCTGGGCCGCTACCGGCTGGCCGACCCCGCGCACCCGCTGCCCGAGTGCCGCTACGCCTTCGCGGACGTCGCCGGCGACGGCGAGGGCGGGTCGGCGTGAGCGCGCGGCGCTTCCGCCCGGCGCGGCCGATCGCGGTGCGGGCCGGCCGCGACGGCGCCCCCGTCGCGCTGCGCTGGCGGGGCCGGGGCGAGCGGGTGGCGCGGGTGGCGGAGCGCTGGGACGTCGTCGCGGGCTGGTGGCGCGGGGAGGCGGCGCGGCGGCGCTACTACCGCCTGGTCACCCGGTCCGGCCTGTGGTGCGTGGTCTACCGCGACCTGGCGGCCGGGCGCTGGCACCTCGATGAAATCCTCGACTGAGCGGCGGCGCCATGGCCTACGTCCACCTCCACGCGCACTCGTGTTTTTCGTTCCTGGACGGCTGCGCCCAGCCGGAGGAGTTGGCCGCCGCGGCGGCGGGCCTCGGCCAGGGGGCGCTGGCGCTGACCGACTGGGCGGGGCTCTACGCCGCGCCGGCGTTCGACCGCGCCTGCCGCGCGGCCGGCGTGCGCCCCATTTTCGGCGCCGAGGTCGCCGTGCCGGGGCTGGGGCACCTGACGCTGCTGGTCAAGGACGGGGAGGGCTGGCGCGCGCTCTGCCGCCTCCTCACCGCGGCGCAGCTCGCCGG
>DASSSV010000373.1:0-20141 GCA_035708265.1 Thermomicrobiales bacterium
GGGTCGCTGCCGAGGAGCAGCGCGTGCGCGTGGTCGCGATAGGCGGTGATGACCACGTCGCCCGGCCGGTAGGATGCGAGGAAGCCGGTGGCGATCGCCTCCTGGCCGCTGTAGACGTGGAGGTAGCCGCCGATCTTGCCCTGGCGAAAGCCGCGCCCCGTCGCGTCCTCGAAGAGGCGAATCAGGATCATCTTCCGGTAGAGGTCCAGCAACTGCTCGACGCCGGGCTCGTCCTGCCGTGCCCCGCGCCCGTCGGTGGTCGCGGCGGTGCCCTTGGCCGCTCGCCGGCCGCCGCGCGCGCGTGTTCCGCTCGACACCGCCATTCCGTCCTCCCTTTGGCAGTCTGGTAGCTCGCGATTCCCGGCATGAGGGCGGCCCGGCCGCCAGGGTGCGCCGGCCGCCGTCGCCGTGAGGATGCGGCGCCCCGATCCGGCTCGCCCGGACCGTCCGGCGCCACGGCCACAACGATACCCCATGCGGGTAGTGGGGTCAATGCGGCCGACGGCCGCGCCGTCCCCACCCCGCGCGCTTTCCTATCCTATACGCGCCGGCAGGCCGGTCTGTTTTGAGTGACGAGTGGCGAGTGACGAGGGGAATGCTGAGTGCTGAGTGCTGAGTGCTGAGTCAGCGATGAGCGATGAGTGGGGCGCCTGCTTTGGGGAGCGAGGCGCTGGCGACTGAAGTCGCGCCTATCGGCGCTCGCGGGCGCCACGAAGCTCGCCTGCGCGGGCTAGAACGTCGGGCCAGGATCCAGCCCGGCTTGGCCGGGCTTCGTGGCCGTGAGGCCGAGAGCCGCGGCTTCAGCCGCCAGGCCCCCTACCCCGACGCAACGCCCTACCGTCCGCCGCCCTCCCCCTCGCCACTCATTGCTCATCGCTCATCGCTCGTGAGGGCGTGGCCGTCGGCGGCGGCGAAGAGGTGCATCTTGCGCTCGGCGAACTTGACGTACATCGGCTGCTGGGGGGTGGAACTGAACTCGGCGTCGGCGCGCGCTTTGAGGAGCGTCTGGCCGAGGCTGAGCGTGACCAGCACATCCGCGCCCATCGGCTCCTCGATGAAGACGCGCGCCGGGTGGAAGCCGTCGGCCGGCTGCGGCGAGAGGGCGATGTCCTCCGGGCGGATGCCGAAGACGACGGGGCCGGCCGGCGCGCCGTCGGCCGCGGCGGTGAGGCGGGCCGGCAGCGGCTGGCGGACGCCCTCGGCCACGAAGTCGAGGGTGCCGTTGTCGCGGCGCAACTCGCCGTCGATGAAGTTCATCGGCGGGCTGCCCATGAAGCCGGCGACGAACTGGTTGGCGGGGTGGTTGTAGATCTCCAGCGGCGAGGCGCATTGCTGGACCCGGCCGTCGCTCATCACCGCGATGCGGTCGGACATCGTCATCGCCTCGGCCTGGTCGTGCGTGACGTAGATGAAGGTCTTCTGCAGGTCGTCGTGCAGCTTCTTCAGCTCCGCGCGCATGAAGACACGCAGCTTGGCGTCGAGGTTGGAGAGCGGTTCGTCGAGGAGGTAGGCCGCGGCATCGCGCACGATCGCGCGGCCGAGCGCGACGCGCTGGCGCTGGCCGCCGGAGAGCTCCTTCGGCTTGCGGTCGAGCAGGTGGGCGATGCCGAGCATCTGCGCCGCGCGGTCGGTCCGCGCCTTGATCTCCGCTTTCGGCACGCGCATCATCTTCAGCGCGAAGCCGATGTTCTCGGCCACGCTCATGTGCGGGTACAAGGCGTAGCTCTGGAAGACCATCGCGATGTCGCGCTGGTTGGCCGGCAGGTGCCCGACGGGGACGTTGTCGAAGTAGATCTCGCCGGAGGTGAGTTGCTCCAAGCCGGCGATCATGCGCAGCGTCGTCGTCTTGCCGCAGCCGGACGGCCCCACCAGCGTCAGGAACTCGCGCTCCTGGATCGCCAGCGAGACGTCGTCGACCGCGACGACGTTGAGGAACTGCTTGCGGATGTTCTGCAACCGTACCTGCGCCATGGCTCACTCCGTTCGCAGTTGGGAGTCGGCAGTCGGCAGTCGGAAGAGGCGGCTCCCGCAGGCCAACCGGTCAGCAGTAGTAAGCCGGTACTGCCGCCTGCCGCCTGCCGCCTGCCGACTCCTCAGCCCTTGACCGACCCGGCCGCCAGGCCCTGCACGATCAGGCGCTGGAAGAGCAGCGCCAGGACGAGCGGCGGGATCACCGCCAGGACGCCGGCGGCGGCCATGAAGGTGTACTGCACGTCCAGGTCGTTGGCGAAGTTCGCCACGATGATCGGGATCGTCTGCGTCTTGATCGTCGAGGTCAGGAAGAGGGCGAACAGGAACTCGTTCCACGCCGTCATGAAGGCGAAGACCGCCGCTGCCACCAGCCCCGGCGCCGAGATCGGCAGGAAGACGCGCCACATCATCGAGAACCAGTTGCAGCGGTCCACCCGCGCCGCGTCCTCCAGATCCCGCGGGATCGTGCGGAAGTAGTCCTTGAGGATCCAGATCGTGAAGGGCAGGGTGAAGGTGGTGTAGGCGAGGATCAGCCCCAGGTAGCTGTCGAGCAGGTGCAGCGTGCGCAGGACCAGGTAGAAGGGGATGATGATCGCCACGCCCGGCACCATCCGCGAGGCCAGGTAGAGCATCATCAGCGCGTTGCTGCCACGGAAGCGCAGGCGGGCGAAAGAGTACGCCGCCAGCGTCGCCAGGAGGAGGTTGAGCAACGCCGTCGAGATCGCCACGATCGCGCTATTGCGCAGCGCGTACGGCGTATCCTGAATCGCGCGCGAGCCGAGGAGGCTCTGCGTCAGGTTGGGGTGGAAGAAGCCCTCGTAGTTCTGGAGCGTCGGGTGCTGCGGGATCCACTGGGGCGGCACCGTCAGCGCGTCGACCTCGGACATGAAGCTGGTGTCCACGATCCAGAGGAAGGGCGCGACGATGTAGACGGCGACGAGGAGCGCCAGCGCGTAGATCAGGATCTTGCGCCAGGGGATGCGGGCGCGCAGCGGCCGGCGAACCGACGCGGCGGCGGCCGGCGCTTCCGTGGGCGGCGCGGTGGAGACGGCGGTCATACCTCGAAACTCCCGCGCTTGTAGAGGGTGGCGACGTAGCCGATCGAGATCACCAGCGTGATCAGCATGATCACATAGGCATAGGCGTTGCCCTTGCCGAAGTCGGTGAAGTCGAGCACGGTGCGCACCGTCTGCAAGGCGATCACGTTGGTCGCCTCGCCCGGGCCGCCGCCGGTCAGGATGTAGATCGTGTCGAAGGTGCGGAAGGCATTCATCGTCTGGAGGATCAGGACGATCAGCAGCGGGTGCAGCAGCCAGGGCATGGTGACGTTGCGGAAGCGCTGGAAGACCCCGGCGCGGTCCACCCGCGCGGCGTCGTAGAGTTCGCCGGGGATCGTCGAGAGCCCGGCCAGCAGGATGATGACCGAGAAGGGGACCACGTTCCAGACGTTGGCGAAGATGGCGAAGGCCAGCGCGATCTTCGGGTCGATCAGCCAGGCGTGGTAGTCCTTGATGAGCCCGACGTCGTAGAGGAAGCCGTTGAGGACGCCGACCCGCGCGTTGAAGACCCACTTCCACATCAGGCCGTTGACGACGCCGGGGATGGCCCAGGGCAGCAGGATCAGGCTGCGCATGAAGCCGCGGCCGAGGAAGGACTCGTTGAGCAGGAGGGCGATCCCCACGCTGATGACGACGACCAGGATCACCGAGAAGATCGAGAAGATGACCGAGACCTTGACGGAGTTGAGGAAGGTGCTGTCGGTCAGGAGCTGGCGGTAGTTGTCGAACCAGATGAAGCGCCGCAGGTCCGGCCGCTTCAGGTTGTACTTCTGGAGGCTGAGCCAGAAGGAATACGCGATCGGGTAGGCCACCAGCAGGAAGATGGTGACGAGCGCCGGGATATTCAGCAGGTAGGCGAAGATCGTCTCGTTGAAGAACCCGCCCCGCGGCCGGGCGCGTCCCCGGCCGGCGAGCGCGTCGGGCCGGGCGGCCAATTGTTCCGTTCTCATGGGCTGCGCTCCTCGTGCGGTTGCCGGGTCGGCGGGGTCGCGGGTGTGCCGGGATACCGGGTTTCACCAGTATCGCACAGGCGAGCGACCGCGCCTAGTCGGGCAGTCGGGTAGTCGGATTGTCGGGTAGTGCCGGCCGTGCCATCGTTGACCGCTCACTGCACAAAGCCGCCACTACCCGACTGCCCGACTGCCCGACGCCGCCTACGAGTTCTGCTGCTTGAGCTTCCTGGCGCTGTCGGCCATGCCCTTCAGGCAGTCGTCGATGCCGATCTGCTTGGTGAAGACCTGCTGCATCAGCTTCTGGTTGCCGCTCTCCCACTCGGAGTACCACGGCTCCGTGATCGCCTCGCGGGTGCGCGCCGACTCGATCTGCTTGCTGTAGATCTCGACCGGGTCGGCGAACTTCTTCAGCTTGGCCTGCACGTCGGGGTCGTCGCCCAACTCCTTGTAGGCGAAGCCGAGGCCGCGGTTGATGAACCAGAACTTCGCGGTGTAGGGCTTGCCGCTCTGGTCGAGGCCGCCGAGGTAGTAGTTGAGCTTGTAGGCCTGGTCCTTCACCTTGGTGTTCTTGGCCAGGCTATATTGCCGCGTCCAGCCGACCGTGCCCTTGTTGGTGCCGTCGACGCTCGGCACGAGCGCCAACTTCCCCTTGCCCGCGGCCTTCGAGCGGCTGGGGTTGTTGACCGCCTCGACGTCGTAGCGGGCGATGTGGAGGAAGGCGTACTGGAGGGCCATGAAGTTGTCGCGCGGGACGGTCGCCGTCTCCAGCGAGGCCGGGTCGATGATCTTGGTCTCGTTGATGCCCTTGTTGATCCAGGTCAGCACCGCCTTGACGGCCGGATCCTTGTCGAGGATCGGGTTCATCTGGTCGTCGAAGAGCTTGGCGCCGCTGGCATAGATCAGCGACCACCAGTCGGTCCAGAAGTCGTTGGTCAGGCCCAGGCCCAGCGCCAGCGGGTACTTGACGATGCCGGCCTTCTGGATCTTGAGCGCCTGGTCCTCGTACTCCTGCAGGCTCTTCGGCGGCGCGGTGATGCCGGCCTTCTGAAGCATGTCCGCGTTGTAGACGAAGGTCGCGCAGTCGGTGTAGTAGGGCATGCCGTAGCGCTTGCCCTTGTAGGTCATGGCGTCGGCGTTGAGTTTGTAGAGCTTGTTGTAGACGTCGTCGAGGCCGGGCATGCCCTCGATGTCCTGCAGGTAGCCCGCCGTGACCCAGCCGGCGAAGTAGTCGTCGCGCACATAGAGGCCGTCGGGGTTGGCGCTGGCGGTGAACTCGGCGACCAACTTCTCGCGGTACTGCGCGCTGGTGATCGGCGTGTAGTTGACCTTGATGTCCGGGTTGATGCACTGGAAGCGGTCGATGTTCAACTGGACCAGCGGCGGCTCATAGTCCCAGCCCTCGAACTTGGTCGCCGTCTGCTGCGCGGCGGCCGGCTTGCAGGCCACCGGGCTGCCGACGGGCGTCACCGCGGCCAGCTCCTGTGCGGTGTAGGTGGCGGTCGCCGCCGCGCCGCCGGCCGGGGCCTTCGTCGCGGCCCCGCCGGCCGCGGTCGCCTGCCCGCCGCCCGAGGGCGCGGAGGTCGCCGTCGCCGCCGCGCCGCCGCAGGCCGCCAGCAGCGGCACCGCCACCAACCCGGCCGACAGGGCGCCGGCGCGCTGGAGGAATTGCCGCCGCGGTAGCGCGACCAGATCCCGCTCGCGTTCGCTCATCGTCTGCTCCTCTTCCCTCGCCCTACGGGCCGTTAACCCTTCTCTCCCGCGGGGGCGCGGGAGAGCTTCCCCGAGGCTGGCGCGGGGACGCGCGGCGTCCCCCTGATGCGGGCGGCTTCGCCGGGAAGTGGGGCGACCTTGCCCCGGGCATCCGGTCGCGCGGGCGGGGCCTGCGGCGGCCCGGCGCGGCGGGCGCGGCGACGACGATGTCGGCGTGCGGGTGGAGCGTCTGGCCCGGCCTCGTTGCCGGGGGCGGCCCTCGCGCATCCTTTCACGATACGACGGCGACCGCGCGGAGAAAGTTCCCGTCGCGTTCGCCGCGCCGCGAGTGTTTCAGTGAATGAACCGCCGGTGTCGCTCCTGAAACAGCATAGCGTACCGCGGCGGCGCTTGTCAACGACGCGCGGCGGCTCCGGCGGCCGTCACTGGCCCGCGTAGGTCGTGTAGACGACCTGGCGGCGGTCGTAGGTGCGCGTGGCGGGGTCGAAGTCCCCGGTGCAGGTGATGAGGTTGAGGTTGGGCGTGGCGGCGGGGCCGAAGATGCGGGCGAGCGGCGCGTCGTCCGGCGTGTAAGTCGCGACCTCGCGCACGACGAAGCGCAGCGTCTGCTGGCGGTCGGTCACGACGAGCACGACGTCGCCGGGCCGGAGTTCCCGCAGGTTCCAGAAGACGACCGCGCCGACGTTGTGGTAGTCGACGTGGCCGGCGATGGCGGCGTTGCCCGGCTGGCCAGGGCGCGCGCCGGGCGCGTACCAGGCGGTGTCCCAGGGGTCCTTCGGCGTGCCCATGTTGCCGTCCTGGTCCACGCCGACCTGCTCGATCGGGGCGTCGACGCCGATTTTGGGGATCACGAGCCGGACCGGGATGCCGACATTGGCCGGCGGCGGGCCGGCGACCGGCGGCGGGGCCGGCACGGCCGTGGGTGTGGGCGGGGGTGGGGGCGCGGGCGTTGGCGCGGGCGGTGCGGGCGGCGGTGGGACTGGCGTCGCGGTCGGCGCGGGCGGGGGAGGCGGCGGCGTGGGCGTCGGCGGCGCCGCCGCGGCGACGGCCGTCGGCGGCACGGTGGGCGGGACTGTCGGCAGAGGCGGCGGCGCGGTCGGCGAGGCGGGGCGCGGCGTCGCCGGCGCGGCCGTCGAGGACGCCGTCGGGGACGCCGTCGCGGTCGCGGTCGGTGGGCTCGTCGCCGTGGCGGTCGGCGACGGCGGTATGGCCGTCGGCGTCGCGGGCGTCGTGGCGGTCGCGGTGGGCGACGGCGCGGCGGCCACGGCCGGCGCGGTGGGGCGCGCCCGGCCCATGGGCAGGACGAGGAGCGCGAAGACGAGCGCGCCCACGAAGACGAGCAGACTGCCGAGGAAGACCGCCAGGGGGAGCTGCCGGCGCCCCGCCATGCCCACCTGCCCCTACTCGCCCCACGACCGCCGGCGCACACCGGATGGACGGGGGGAGTATAGCACGCGGGGGTATGGCCCTCACTCCCCATCCCCCTCTCCCAATGCTGGGAGAGGGGGGCACAGGGACGGGGCGGCGCTCTTCCAGCTCTCGGGTCGGGCGGGCGCTGGCGTCTCCTGGCCGCGCTCCCGGCCGCTGGCCTGGGAGAGCGGCATCCCGTCTACAGTGAGTCACCCCCTCGCCCAGGATTGGGCGAGGGGGACGGGGAGTGAGGGCCAAGGGCGCCTCAATACGGCGGACCCATCCGCTCCATGATGGCGGTCAGTTCGCGGTGGTCCTGCTCGTCGAGGTATTCGCCGGCCGGCTCGCGGAGGTGGGCGGCCTTGAAGACGCCGAGGCGGCGGAGGACTTCTTTCGCGCCGAGGAGCGGGAACGGCCGCCGCCAGAAGGAGAGCGGCGTGAAGTGGTCGTAGGCGGCGCGCGCGCCGGCGTGGTCGCCCGCGACGAAGCGCTCGTAGGCCCGGCTCAGGTCGGCCACGCCGATGCTGCCGGGGATGGCGCCCTGCGCGCCCCGCGCGAGGTCGTCGAGCAGGTAACTCCCGCCCGAGAGGATGCCGACGGCCGGGAGGAGCCGGCGCAGTTCGGCGACGCGGTGCCCGGAGTCGAGCGGCGCCTCCTCCTTGGCGTAGCGGATGGTCGGGAACGCGGCGGCGAGGGCCGCGATCTGCGCGGGCGGGACGGAGACCTGCGCGTCCTGCACCATCAGCGGGACGTCGACCGCCCGCGCGACCGCGCCGTAGTGGGCCCTGAGCGCCTCCGGCGTGACGGCGCCGAAGAGCGGCGGCGTGAGGAAGACGGCGGCGGCGCCGAGCGACGCGGCGTGGCGGCTGAGGTCGATCGACTCGGCGGTGTTGGTCGCCGACGTGCCGACGATCACCGGCACGCGCCCGCGCGCGAGGGCGACCGTCCGCTCGGCCAGCCAGATCCGCTCTGCGACGGTGAGTTTGTGCGCCTCGCTCGCGCCGCCGACCGCGGCGAGGCCGTGCGCGCCGGCCGCGAGCAGGTGCTCGACCAGCCGCGCCAGATCCTCCTCGTCGATCCGCCCCGCGGCGTCGAACGGCGTGTAGACGATCGGGAAGATGCCGCGCAGGCCGGGCTCCAGGACGGCGGACGCGCTCATGGCCCCTCCAAGTCGGCAGTCAGGAGTCGGCAGTCGGCAGTACCGGCGTACTATCGCTGACCGGTTGCTCTCGCGGAAGCCGCTACTTCCGACTCCCGACTCCCGACTAGAACTCCCCGATGTTCTCCGGCGTGACGATCTCCTTGCCCTCGGCGCACGGCGAGCGGCCCTGCGCGAGGAGGCCGCCGTCGATCTCGAACGCCTGGCCGGTGACGAAGCCGGCCTCGTCGGAGGCGAGGAAGACCGCCGCCCAGGCGATGTCCTCCGGGTAGCCCATCCGCTGCAAGGGGACGCCGGGGTTGGGGACGGGGCGCGGCGCGGCGAACTGCGGCGACTTCTCGACCAGGATCGGCCCGGGGCGCAGCGCGTTGACGCGGATGCCCCACGGGCCGAGGTCGACCGCCACGGCGCGCGTGAAGCTGTCCATCGCGCCCTTCATCGCGTCGTAGGCGATGGTGTAGCGGTGGGCGCGCACGGCGCCGTTGGTGCTGATGTTGATGATGCTGCCGCGGATGCCGCGCTCGGCCATGATCCGCGCGGCGCGGTGCGTGCAGTAGAAGAGCGCGCCGAGGTTGGCGCGCATGAAGGCGTCCCAGCCCTCCGCGCGCATCTTCAGGAAAGGCCCTTCCTCGCCCTGGTTGACCGGCGTGTAGGCGTTGTTGACGAAGATGTCGACCGCCCCGAAGGCGTCGAGGGTGCGGCGGCAGAGGTCGTCCGCGCCGGTCTCGACCGTCACGTCGCCCGGCGCCTCCAGCGCGACGCCGCCGGCCTGGCGGATCTCTTCGGCCGTCGCCCGCACGTTCTCGACCGTCCGCGAGTTGACGACGACTTTGGCGCCCTCTTGCGCGAAGCGCAGCGCGATCCCCTTGCCGATCCCCCGGCCCGACCCGGTGACGATGGCGACTTTCCCCTCCAGGTGCATACCCGCCCCCTTTCCGCGCCTCGCACCCTCCACCCGGCCGGCCCGGCCGGCGCGGCTATTGTACGCGGGATCGGCGTGCCCGCGGTTGCAGCCGCCCGCGCCGGGTATACTGGAACCGGCGAGAAGGAGTGGTCCTGGTGCCGCACGACGTCGTCATCTACACCCGCCCCGGCTGAAACCCGTGCGAGGGGGTCAAGCAGTTGCTTGACGACTGGGGCGTGCCATTTACCGAGAAGGACATCACGCGCGACCCGCGCGCGGTGGCCGAGCTCGTGCGCCTCGGCGGCGCCGCGCCGCTCACCGTGATCGACGGCGTGCCGGTCAGCGGCCTCGACGCCGCCCGGCTGACGGCGCTCCTCGCGGCGAGTGATGAGTGACGAGTGACGAGTGACGAGTGAGGGGGCAGGATGGGCGAGAACGGGTGGGAGGGGCGGGGCGCCCCAGGTGGGCACGAGGTTTCCGATACCGCGTCCACTCGTCACTCGTCACTCGTCACTCGTCACTCGATCGAGGTTGCCCAGGGCCGGCGGCCGGCCGACCTGGCGCTGGTCGGCGGGCGGGTGGTCAACGTCTTCAGCCAGGAAGTCGAGGACGTGGCGGTGCTCGTGGCGGACGGGCGGGTCGCCGCGCTGCCGGCCGACCTCCGGGGCTACCCGGCCGCGCGCGAGACGCTCGACCTCGGCGGGCGCTACCTGGCGCCCGCGTTCATCGACGGGCACATCCACCTGGAGAGCGCGCAGCTCTGGGTCGGCGAATTCGCCCGTGTGACCGTCCCGCGCGGCACCGGTGCGGTCGTGGCCGACCCGCACGAGGTCGCCAACGTGCTGGGGCTAGAAGGGATGGCGGCGCTGATCGAGGGGGCGCGCGGGCTCCCGCAGCGGATCTTCTTCGCCGCGCCCTCCTGCGTCCCGGCCTCGCCGCGCGAGACGAGCGGCGCGGTGCTCGACGCCGCGGCGCTCGCGCCCGCGCTCGACTGGCCCGGCGTCGTCGGCCTCGGCGAGATGATGAACTATCCCGGCGTCCTCGCCGCCGACCCCGACGTGCTGGCGAAGGTCACCGCCGCGCGGGCGCGCGGGCTGCCGGTGGACGGCCACGCGCCGGGCGTCGGCGGGGCCGCGCTCGACGCCTACGCCGCGGCCGGCGTGATGGCCGACCACGAGTCGACCGAACTGGCGGAGGCGCGCGCCAAACTGCGCCGCGGCCTCGTCGTGATGATCCGCGACGGCTCGACCGCGCGCAACCTCGACGCCCTCCTGCCGCTCGTCACGCCCGCGACCGCCGACCGCTGCGCCTTCGTCTCCGACGACCGCGACGCCGCGACGCTGCTGCACGAGGGCCACCTCGACGCGATCCTGCGCCGCGCGGTCGCCGGCAGGCTCGACCCGCTCCTCGCCCTGCGGCTGGTCACGCTCAACCCGGCGCGCTTCTGGCGACTCGACGGCCTCGGCGCGGTCGCGCCCGGTTATCACGCCGACCTGGTGGCGCTCGACGACCTGCGCGACTTCCGCGTCGCGCTGACGCTCCACGGCGGCCGGGTCGTCGCGCGCGACGGCGCGGCGCTCTTCGACACGCCGGCCGCGCCCCCGGCGGCGCTGCGCGGGACGATGCGCCCGGCGCCGCTCGCGCCCGACGCGCTGCGCCTGCCCGACCCGGGCGGCGAGATGACGATCGTGGAGGCGCTGCCGGGCCAGATCATCACGCGGCGGCGGCGCGAGCGCCCGACCGTGCGCGACGGCGCGGTCG
Organism: Thermomicrobiales bacterium; assembly: GCA_035708265.1. Classification (GTDB taxonomy): domain Bacteria; phylum Chloroflexota; class Chloroflexia; order Thermomicrobiales; family CADCWN01; genus DASSSV01. The sequence continues at coordinate 10,927 of DASSSV010000373.1, forward strand.
TCGCCGACCCGGCGCGCGACCTCTTGAAACTCGTCGTGGTCGAGCGGCACCGCGCGACCGGGAACGTCGGGGTCGGGCTGGTGCGCGGCTTCGGCCTGCGGCGCGGCGCGCTGGCCTCCTCGGTCGGCCACGACGCGCACAACCTCGTCGCGGTCGGCGCGGACGACGCCGACCTCCGCGCGGCGCTCGACGCGCTCGTGGCGCTCGACGGCGGGCTGGTCGCGGTGGCGGGTGGCGAGGTGCTGGCCGCGCTGCCACTGCCGCTCGCCGGCCTCCTCAGCGACCGCCCAGCCGCCGAGGTCGTCGCCGCGCAGGACCGCCTCGAAGCGGCCGCGCGCGACCTCGGCTGCGCCGCGCCCGCCCCCTTCGCCCTCCTCTCCTTCATGCCCCTCTCGGTCATCCCCGAGATCCGCGTGACCGATCAGGGATTGGTGGACTTGACGGAGACGATAGACGATAGACGGTAGACGATAGGAGTTGGCGTCGCGCCCGCGGTTGAAACCGCCGCTGGAGGTTCGCTGCCGCTCGCCGCGAAGTCCGCCCCTGCGGGCTAGAATGCTCTCGGCCAGCACAGGCGGCTTCCCGGGAGCCCCCGCTCCTATCGTCTACCGTCTATCGTCTATCGTCTCCGCTTTGACACCCTTCCGGCCGCCCGCCTATACTTCCGGCCGGGCCAGCCCGGCGCGGTGCCCGCGCCCGCGGCCAGCTCGTCCGCATTCCGCCGCGGCGCCGGAGGTGCGCCACGATCCCGCCGCCCTGGGGGCTGCTGACGCTCGGCCTGCTGGTGCTCCTCCCCGGCGACGCCCTCTATTGCTTCGTCTTCGCGACTGACCTCGGCAAGGCGCTGGCCGGGCGCTGCGCGCCTGGTCCCGGCGAACGGCTACTGCTCCGCTTCCTCGGCGGCGGGCTGCTCGTCGGGTGGTGGGCGCTCGTGCTGGCCGAGGCCGGCGCGTTCGGGCCGGTCGCGGTGCTGGCCGGCGTCGTCGCCGCCAGCGCGGTGTTCTACGCGCTGGCCTGGCGGCGGGGGCCGCGGCGACTCGCGCTCGCGCGGCCGCGCATACGCCCGACGGCGGCCGGCCTGGCGCTCGCCGCGATCCTCGCGTTCTCGGCCGCGATCTCCTTCGGCCGCCCCTTCGAGACGATCGTCGGGGCGGCGGACGCCGGCATCTACTTCAACGCGGGCGCCTCGATCGCGCGGACGGGCGGCATCCTGGTCCGCGACGCGGGGCTGGCGGAATTCGGCGACGCCGCGGCGAACGCCGACGCCGGCGGGCCGGCGCGCCACCTCCTGCGCCCGCCCGGCAAGGACGACCGCTACTACTTCGTCCGCTGGCAGCGACTGCCCGGCTTCTTCCTGCTCGTCGACGCCGTCAACACCGTCACCCCGCAGTTCCTGCACCTCTTCCCGGCCTGGCTGGCGCTCTGGGCCGTCTTCGGCGGCGGGGTCGGCGCGATGGTGTACGGCGGGCCGGCGTTCGGCCTCCTCGGCGTCGCGCTGGCGAACGCCCTGGCGCGGCGCCTCTTCGGCCCGGCCGTCGGGCTGCTGGCCGCGCTCTTCATGGCGCTCAACGGCCTGCAGATCTGGTTCGCGCGCGAGTCGCTGAGCGAGCCGCTGCTGCAATTCCTCCTCCTCGGCGCGATCTACGCCTACGTGCTGTTCGTCGATGCGCGGCGCGCGGGCGACGGGCGGACGGCGCGCGGGGCGGCGCTCCTCGCCGGGACGGCGCTCGGCAGCGTCGCGCTGGCGCACGCGCAGTTCCCCTTCGCGCTGCTGCCGCTGGCGGCGCTGCTCGGCTGGCTCTGGCTCGCGCGCGGCTGGCGGCGGGTCTACTGGTGGCTCTTCGCGCCGGTCATATTCCTCACGGCGCACGCCGCGTTCCACATCGCGCGCTACGCACTCGGCTACTTCGAGGGCATCTACCACCACGTCTGGCTCGACGCCTGGCACGACCGCTACCGCATGGCCCTCTTGTTCCTCGCGCCGGTCGTCCTCGTCGCCATCCTCGACCGCCTGCGCGGGCGCTGGTTGCCGCTCGTCACTGCTGGGCGCAACCAGCGGCTGGCGCGGCGCGCGCTGGCCGGGCTGGTCGCGCTCGCCGCTGCCTACCTCTACCTGGTGCGGCCGGGCATCCTGCACCCCGGCGCGCTGGCCGGCTACATCGGCGCGCCGGTCGCGGGCGGCGCCTCGGCTGACCTGGTGCGCCTCGGCTGGTACTTCTCGCCGCTCGGCATCGCGCTCGGCTTCGCCGGGCTGGTGCTGCTCCTGCTGTGCGACTTCGAGGAGCGGACGGCGGCGCTCCTCTGCTTCGCCGGCCCCTTCGTCCTGCTCTACCTGACCGGCACCTACACGCAGGAGGGCTACATCTACTCCCTGCGCCGCTACGTGCCGCTCATTATGCCGGTCGGCTCGATCCTGGCGGCCTACGCCGCGCTGCGCCTCGGCCCGGCGCTGGCGGCGGGGCTGCGCCGGCCGCGGCTGGCGACGCCGCTGCGCGCGCTCGGCCTCGGCGCGGCGGCTTTGCTGGTTCTCTTCTTCGCCTACACCAACTGGCCGCTGATCCGCCACCGCGAGTACGCCGGCCTGCTCGACCAGGTCGCCGCGCTGGCCGACCGCTTCGGGCCGCGCGATATCGTCCTCTTCAGCGGCCCGCGAGACGAGACGCCGCAGCTCGCGACGCCGCTCGAATACCTCTTCGGGCGGGAGACCTGGGTCATCACCACCAACCTGCCGCGCGGCGACCTCCTCGACGCCTGGATCGCGCGCGAGGAAGCGGCCGGGCGCGCGGTGCATGTCGTGATGTCGGCGGACGGCGGCAAGCTCCTCCTGCCCGGCCACCGCCTGGCCCCGAACGGCCAGGCCGACGTGACGCTCCGGCAGTTCGAGGAGTTGACCGCGCAGAAGCCGCACAACGAGCAGGTCAACCACCTCGACTACAGCGTCTACACGCCCGAGCCGCTGCGGCCGGGCGAGTCGCCGCTTGGCCTGCTGCCCTACCGCGTCGCGGCCGGCGCCTACGACGAGCCGGCGCAGGTGCAGGGCTTCTACAACGTCGAGCGCGCGGCCGACGGCCGGGCCTACCGCTGGACCGACGGCAACGCCCTCCTGCGCATCCCCTGGCCCGGCGACGGCCGCCCGCTGACGCTGCGGCTGACGCTTAGCGGCGGGCTGCGCCCGGCCGCGCTCGGGCCGGCGCGGGTCGTCGTCGGGCTCCTGCCGGACGCAGGCACGCCGCCCTCCCAGGAGCGCGTGCTGACGACGCTCACGCTCGGCGCGGACTTCGCGACCTACACGATCACGATCCCGGCCGGCGCGCTCGGCCCGACGCCCGGCGGCACGGCGGTCCTCCGCCTCGGCGTCGTCGCGCCGCCCGGCCAGCCCGGCTCGAGCTGGCGCCCGATCGACTGGCCCGCCGTCGCCGGCGGCAGTTACGACGCGCGCGACCTGCACGTCCGCTTCGCCAGCCTCGACCTCGCCCCCGCGCCCTGACCCACCCGCGCGGCGCCCCTCGCGCAACCCGTGCCGCGCCGTACCGTTAACTTCTATAGCCATAGCGCCTGCTACGGCCGCCGCTCCCGTCAGGAGTATCGCCATGTGCCGCCACCGCCTGCCGATCGGTATCCTCATCGCCGCGCTGCTGCTCGCCGCACCGCCGCTCACCGCTTCGCGCGCCCTAGCCGAGCCCATCGCGTACCCCACGTTCGCCGACCCGGCGTTCCAACGGGTCTGGGAACGCTGGGACCGGCCCGTGTTCTACGGCGAGGTGAGCCGTTCCTACACCTGGGGCGGGCAGGTCAGCGACGCGCAGCAGGAACCCTATCGCGAGGGGCCGGGCGGCCGGCACCTGGTCCAGTACTTCGACAAGAGCCGGATGGAGATCAACCACCCGGACGCCGACCCGAGCAGCCCTTTCTACGTCACGCAGGGCCTGCTGGCGCGCGACATGATCCGCGGCGAGTTCCAGGAGGGCGACACTACCTTCCGCCCGGCGCCGCAGGGGCCGGCGCGGGTACCCTTCGGCGACCTGGACGACACGCTGCCGACCAGCCCGACCTACGCCTCGTTCGGGCAGGTGCTCGGCGCGGCGCCGACGCCGGCGGGCCAGACGATCGCCGCGCACCTCGACCGCGCCGGGGCCGTGAGCGACGATCCCGCCCTGGCGCAGTACGGCGTCACCTCGGCGGGCGTGATCCCCGGCACGCCGCCGAACGCACGGGGCTTCAACCAGCACGCCATCGCGCGGCCGTTCCTGGAGTACATCCAGCAGGTCGGCCCCGTCTACGAAGGTGGCCGGGACACGACGGCGGCCCTCTACGCGCCGATCCAGTACGTCTTCGGCTTTCCGATCACCGAGGCGTACTGGGCGACGGTGCGGGCGGCCGGGCAGCCCCGCACCGTCCTGATCCAGTGCTTCGAGCGGCGCTGCCTGACCTACACGCCGTCGAACCCCGGCGGCTTCCAGGTCGAGATGGCCAACACCGGCCTCGAATACTTCACCTGGCGCTACCGTCAGGGCGCGAGCGGCCCGACCGGCTCCTGGACGCCGGCCGCGGCGCCCGCGCTCGTCCTGCCCACCGCGCTCGTGCCGCTGCCCGGCGGTCGGCTCCTGCTCCTCGGCCAGGGGCGCGGCGGCGCACAGCCCGCGCAGTCCCAGCGCTACGATCCGGCGACGAATACCTGGGCGCCGACCGCCCCGCTGGCGCTGCCGGGTCGCTTCGGCTACGCCGTCGCCCCGCTCGCCGACGGCCGCGTCCTCGCCATCGGCGGCGTCGACCTCAATACCCACTCGCCCACGAATGCCGTCGCCAGCGTGGAGCGCTACGACCCGGCGACCAACCGCTGGACGTCGGCGGCGCCGCTGCTCGCACCGCGTTCGGGGGCCACGGCGACCGTCCTGGCGGACGGCCGCGTCCTGGTGGCGGGCGGTGACCCCAAGAGTGTCTTCTCCGGCGAGACGCTGGCGACCGCCGAAATCTACGACCCGGCGCGCGACACCTGGACGGCGACCGGGGGCATGGCCCTGGCGCGCCTCCGGCACACGGCGACGCGCCTGGCGGACGGCCGCATCCTCGTCGCCGGGGGCCTCGCCGGGCCGCCCACCGACCTCGTCGCGACGGCCGAGACCGAGATCTACGACCCGGCGACCGGCCACTGGGCCGCGGCCGCGCCGATGAGCGTGCCACGATCGCTCCACACAGCGGCGCCACTCGCCAACGGCCAGATGCTCGTCATCGGGGGCGGCGGTTCGCTGGCGACGATGGCCGAACGCTACGACCCAGCCGCCAACCGCTGGCTCGCCACCGCCCCCGTCCCCGCGCCGATCGGCGACCCGGCCAGCCGATCGCAATACTCGATCACCGCACTGTCGAACGGGCAGGCCCTCCTCGCCGGGGGCCAGGTGCTGGTGCCGCGGACCACGGACGGGCGATACCCCGTCCCGACGCCGCTGGCCGACACGGCGCGCTACGACCCCGCGGGCGACCGCTGGATCACCGACGCGCCGCTGTCAACGCCGCGGACGCTGCATCAAGCCGCGCGCCTCCCGGACGGTCGCGTGCTGGTCGTCGGCCCCGACCGGCGCACCCCGGACGCCGATTCGTCGGAGATCTACACCCCGCCGGCCTCGCCCTGAGCAGGGGCACTTTCCGCACGCCGGGGGCCGCCCGGGGCAGCGCCGGGCCGGGTATACTGGCCGCGATGACGATGCTGTCTTCGGGAACGGGAGGCGTAGTGGGGTATCGGGCGGTCGTCACGTATCACGTCGAGGAGCACGGCGGGCGGGAGGCGCCGGCCGTCTTCGCGGAGATCTTCGAGCAGGTCGCGCTGGCCGACGCGCTCGGCTTCGAGGCGCTCTGGCTGGCCGAGCACCATTTCGGCGTCCACCAGTCTTTCGCGGCGCAGCCGCTCATGCTGGCGCTGGCGGCCGCGCTGCGCACGCGGCGCCTCGCCGTCGGCACATCGCTGATCGTCCTGCCGCTGCACCACCCGCTCGCCGTCGCCGAGCAACTGGCGACGCTCGACGCGCTGACCGGGGGGCGCCTCTCGGTCGGGTTCGGTAGCGGCAGCGCGCCGGCCGAGTTCGCCGGCTTCGGCCTGGACCTGACACCCGAGGAGCGCTACGGACACTTCCGGGAGGCCCTGGAGGTGCTGGAACTGGCCTGGGGCGGCGAGCCGTTCCGCTACGACGGCGCCTTCTACCGGGTGCCGGAGACGCGCCTCACGCCGCGCCCGTCGCGCCCGCTGCGCGAGGTCGCCTGGCTCGGCGCGATGAGCTCGCCGACCGCCGCGCTGGCCGGCGCACTCGGCTACGGCCTCCAGTTGCCGCGCGGCCGCACGCCCGCCGACTACGCGCCGGTGCTCGACGCCTACCGCGCCGCCCGGCGCGAGCACGGCCACCCGGCGTGCGCGGAGCGGGTCGCCATCGCGCGCTGCGTCTACGTCGGCGCGGACGACGCGGCGGCGCTCAGCGAGGCCGCGCCGTCGGTCGCCGCCTTCTACCGCCAGAGCAAGCGCCTCGCGCCGGACGCGCCGGTGCCGCCGGCGTCGGCGATGATCGAGGAGTTGCGCTTCGTCGTCGGGGGGCCGGAGCGCTGCGCGCGCGAGATCGCCGCGCTCGGCGCCGCCACGGGCATGACCCACCTCAGCGTGCAGCCGACCTGGCAGGGGCTCGACTTCGCCCTCGCCACGGCCTCGCTGCGCCGCTTCGGCGAGTCAGTACTGCCGGCCGTGGGGCGTAGGCCGTAGGCCGTGGGCCGTGAAGTGGCGGCTGCGCCCTCGTCCTACCGCCAGCGCTTTGACGCTCTACGCCCCACGACCCGGCCGCCCCTCCGTGCCGGGGTCCAGTTCGGCGTTGCCGGTGAAGCCGGCCTCGCGCGCGGCCTCGGTCTCGGCTTCCTGGATCGAGGCGCCGCCGCCGAGCGGGCGCATGGTGGGGGCCATCGGCGCGTAGTAGCTGACCTCGGCGGCATCGAAGCGCTTGAAGACCTCTTCCACCGGCTGCGCCAGCGCCTCGTCGTCGCCCAGGTGCGCGATGACGATCAGGTCGTAGGGATGGCGCTCCTCGCCGGTGCGCTCCGAACCGAACAACTCCTTCAAGTGATCGAAGAAGCCGCCGGTGTCGCCGGTGCGCGGCGACTCGTCCTCCGGGCCGGGGTGCTCGCTCAGGGTGATCCGGTCGTCCGACAAGCCGACCTCGCGCAGCGCCGCGACGATGTCGACCTCCCGGTCCAACCCGTTGCGGAAGCAGGCGTTGACTTGCGCCGGTCGCCGAGCGTTCAGGGGATCGTCGGCCATCGCTCCCTCCTTCCTCGCTGGTGCGCCATGCCCGCGGTGTCGCCGCGGCGCACCGGAGAGACGGATAGCAAGTGCCGCGCCACGGACACTCGCCGGGTGTTATGCTGGGCCTCGCTTGGCCTTCTTGCCGGGTCGAGGCCGAAGGTCGATCACGATCTTGCCAGTGATGTAGCGCCGGTCGCCGTCATGCACGGCGACGAAGTCGAGCGTCACCGCCTCGTCCGAGATCGCCAGCGCGTGCGCCTCCCAGGAGTAGAAGCCCTGGCAGATGTCCTCCCGCCACCGCCGTTCGAGGTCGTCGGCGAGCGCCTTGGGCGCGGTGTCGGCCGACATCGGCCTGCATGTCGCCTCGATCATGCAGTCGGGGTCGCCGGTCTTCTTCATCCGCCTGACGTCGAAGAGCGGAGACTGGTCGAGCAGATAGGAGACTGGTCGAGCAGATAGTGGAAGTCGATTCCCAGACCCCAGACCGCGCCGCCCACGCCATCGCGGTAACGCTGCATGATCTGGTGCTTGATCTCGCGCAGTTCGGTGGCGTCCATTGTCCGGCTGCGTTCCGATCTGGCTACGGCTTCAGCGCCGCGCGGCGTGGAGCTGGCGGGTGAGCTGGATCTGGCCCCAGTGTTCGCCCGCGTGGATCAGCGCGTGCTCGACGCACCAGGCGGCCGTGAGCGGCTGCGCCTCGGCGCGGTCGAGGCGGCGGACGTGGCGCACCGTGCCGGGCTCGACCGCAGCCAGCCGGGCGAACTGCGCGCGCACCCGCTCGCGCGAGCGCTCGACCAGCGCGACCGCCTCGGCCGCGGTGGCGCTGGCCCGGAACTCGGCGTCGCGGTCGCGGTCCACCGGCTCGTCGAGGGCGCGCGACAGCCAGCTCTCGGTCGCGCCGACGGTGTGGTGGACCAGGGCGGCGATCGAGTTGGTCTCGGGCAGCGGCGGGCGCCAGTTGAGCGCGGCGTCGCCCAGGTCGCGCAGCAGGGCGAGCAGCGCGGCGTAGAGTTCCTCCAGGACGTCCTGGCTCGCGGCGAGGTGTGGGGGCATCGGCGAACCCTCCTTTGCACATTGCAGATTGCAGATTCAAGATTCCCGCGGGCGACACATATAGCCCATCTTCAATCTTCAACCGTACACGCGGCGCGGCGGCCGGCGCTACCGGTCCAGCCCGACCTCGCGGACCCGCTCGGGCGCGATGGTGAGGATGACGCGCGGGTTGTCGGGGTTCTTGTAGGGGTAGGTGTCCCAGCCGCGGTACTTCTTCGCCAGCCGGTCGATCTGCGCGTCGGCCCCCTCCTCGGTGACCGAGACGACCCGGCCGCGCACGTTGGCGAGCCGCCACTGGTCGGCGGGATCGACGACGTTGACCGCCACGCGCGGGTCGCGGCGGATGTTGCGGACCTTCTGGCTGTCGCGGGTGGTGTTGATCAGGATGTGCTCGCCGTCGGTGTCGACCCAGACCTGGGCGATCAGGGGCGACCCGTCCGGCATGGTCGTCGCGATCTGACAGTGCGACGGCTCGCGCAACAACTGCTGGAATCCTGGCGACAATGTCGCGGCCATGGGGCCTCCTTCCTCGGTCTCGCGAGGCGCTTCCGCGTCCCTGATGGCAGTATAGCGTGCCCGGAGGTGTGCGCAGCCACGCATCCCGCCGCCTCTTGACCTTGCCCCAAGGGCAACGCGTTGGCTGAGTGCAGGACTGGGAAGGAGGCAGCCATGCGCGAGATACTGCCGATCGGGGAGGTCGTCAGGCTGCTCGGCGTGACGACCGAGACGGTGCGCCACTACCACAAAGTCGGGCTGCTGGCCGAGCCGCGGCGCAGCGCGGGCGGCTACCGGCTCTACACCGCCGCCGACCTGCTCCGCCCCTACCGCCCGCCACACATACATCGGTCTCCGCACCCCTCTCCGGAGGGCCGCCCGCGCATGTGGA
>DASSSV010000374.1:0-8301 GCA_035708265.1 Thermomicrobiales bacterium
GCGCGTGGTGTAGACGTAGCTCGCGGCGCTGAGGAGCAGCCAGGCCGCGGCGACCGATGAGCCGATCGCCCCGCCGACCGAGCCCCGCGCGGCGTTCAGGATGGCGAGGGCGAGCAGCGCGACGCCGCCCAGGCCGAGGCCGATCGGGACGTAGGGGGCGTCGAAGCCGTAGTCGCCGCGCGGCCGGTCCGGCAGCGCCGCCTTCCTCGCCATGTACTCCCCTCTCCCGCGCGTGTCCGGGCCCCGTGCCGGAGGGCAGGGAGCGGCGGTACTATACCTGCCGGACCGTCGCCCGGCGGGGACCGGGGTCGCGGCGGTCTCATCGGCACGCGCGCGGTAACGCCGCCTCGATCGCGGCGAGACCGGCGTCGAGCCGGCACCGGAGCGCCAGCGCATCGTCGGCGAGGGCGGTCACGAGCACCGCGTGGCCGTTCAGCGGGAAGATGGTCGTGTCGGTCCCGGACGCGGGAGACGGCCAGGCGCCGCGCTCGCCGTCCCAGGCAGGGTCGACGACGAGCAGCGAGCCCAGCGCCCGGCGACCGCCCGTCACGGCCGGGCCGTCCCACCCCGCGGCCTCGGGCCCGATCGCGACTTCCTGGTCGTGCAGCGGGCGGTCGCCGAGGCAGACCCGCAGGCGCTGGCGGACGGCGCCGGGCCGCTCCCCATGGCGACCGAGCAGGAGTTCCTCGCGCAGGAGCAGGCGCGCGCCCGGTTCCAGCGTCACGACGGTGACGGCCTGGTGACGGCAGTCCCGCGCCGCGATCGCCGGGCCGGGCAGCCAGACCAGCACGCCCCCCGCGGCGACCCGCACCTGGACCTCGGTGCGCGAGGGCTGGCCGTGCGGGCCGGGCAGGACGAGCGTCGCCGCGATGCTCCGCAGGACGAGGGCGGCGCCGGGGCGGACCTCGACGCTCAGGCGCAGATCGTCCCCGCCGACCGGCCCGGCCGCCCCGGCGACGAGCGACACCCGCGCGGGCGCCAGCCCCGGCACATCCCAGCGCCCCGGCGGCTCGGGGACGACCCGATTGGTAGGGCGCAGCACCAGCGGGGGCTCGGAGTGCAGGCGCGTGATCCGCGTCGGAGCGGTTTCCCCGGTCCCCGCGCGCGCGACCGCCAGGTGAGCGGAGGCGCGCATCAGCCGGCGGTTTCGGCGACGCGCTCGCGCACCCACGCCCCCACGGCGGACGCGGTGGGGTCCTCGGTCAGCGAGGTGAACAGCACCGGCAGATCCCCGCGCCGGGCGCGCGCGTCGCGGTCCATGACCCCCAGATCCGCGCCGACCTGCGCCGCGAGGTCCGTCTTGTTGATGACCAGCAGGTCGGCACTGGTCACCCCGGGGCCGCCCTTGCGCGGCACCTTGTCGCCGCCGGCGACGTCCACCACGAAGATCTGGTGATGCACCAGCCCGCGGCTGAAGGTGGCGGTGAGGTTGTCCCCGCCGCTCTCGACCAGGATCAGGTCGAGCGGCGGGAGGGACGCCTCCAGGTCCTCGATCGCCTCGAGGTTGGCGGAGATGTCGTCGCGGATGGCGGTGTGTGGGCAACAGCCGGTCTCGACCGCGCGCACCCGCTCGGCCGGGAGCACGCCGTGGCGGAGCAGGAAGTCGGCGTCCTCGGTGGTGTAGATGTCGTTGGTCACGACGGCGAGCGCCAGTTCGCCGCCCAGGGTGCGGCACAGCGCGGAGACCAGCGCGGTCTTGCCGCTCCCGACCGGCCCCCCGATACCGATGCGCACGGCGCGCCCGGCGGCGCGCGGCAACGGCCGCGCCGGGTCCTCGTGCGTGTGCTGGCCTGCGGGCTCGTGATGCTCGGGACGCGGGCGGTCGGGCTGCATGGCGATGTACCTCCTGTGGAACGTCGTGTCCGGCCTATCGTTCGGCGGCCGGGCCGAGTTGGGCCCGGGACGCGGGCGATCAGGACGTGAAGAGGCGCACCTCCCAGCGGGCGTGGCACTCGGCGAGCACGTCCACAAGGGGCGCGCCCCAGGCGGGCAGGTCCGCGGGCGGCGTGTGGGCGTGCGCGGCCCCGGCGTCGGCGAGGGCGTCGAGGTCGGGTCCGAGCCTGGCGAGTACGGCATGCACGGCGAAGGGGTCGAGCCCGAGGAGGCGGATGGCCGCCGTCGCCGGGCTGGCGACCGCGTCGTACACGGCGGCCGCGGCGGCGGCGGGCGCGCCCAGGCTGGCGGCGGCGGCGACGGCCCCGAGGGCCACCGGCTGGTGCGGGCCGCGCGGGAAGCCGGCGGCCAGGTCGTCCAGGCCGGGGGAGGGCCAGACGGCGCGCCCCGCCCGCAGCAACTGGCGCCCGAGCCGGCGCGACACGGCGCGCAGCGTCGGGGAGGGCATCCGCGCCTCGAGCTCGCGGTCCAACCGGCCCAGCACGGCCGCGGTGGCCGGGTCGGACAGCGCGGCACAGGCGGCCGCGGCGAAGGCGGCGGCGACCGCGCCGGTGGTCGCCGCCCGGCCGCGCAGGTACGCCGTGAGCTGTTTGAGGTCGCGCACCCCCTCGAGGGCCGCCGCCGCCTCCAGGCCCCCGGAGTGGGCGTGCCCGCCGGCGGGGAAGCGCCCGTCGGTGAGGAGCAGCAGCGCCGAGAGCGGCCCCCGCTCCCCCGCACCGATCCCAGCGGTCACCGCGGTCGCTCCATGCCTCAGAAGAGGAAATACCGCTGCGCCATCGGCAACTCGGTCGCCGGCTCGTGATCGATCAACTCGCCGTCGACGCGCACGCTGTAGGTGTCCGGGTCGACCTCGATCCGCGGCAGCGCGGTGTTCTCCGGCAGGTCGGCCTTCGTGCGCCCGCGCACGTTCGCCACCGCCACCAGCCGGCGCCGCACGGCCGGCAGCCGCTCGGCCAGCCCGTCGTCGAGGGCGGCCTGGGAGACGAAGGCGACGCTGGTCGAGGACGCGGCCGGGCTCCCGAAACTGAAGCCCAGCCGGGGCAGTACCGGCTGGGGCGTGGGCACCGAGGCGTTGGGGTCGCCGAGCGCCGCCAGGGCCGCCATCCCGCCCTTGAGCACCATGGTGGGGCGCACCCCGAAGAGCGCCGGCTGCCAGAGCACCAGGTCGGCCATCTTGCCCGGCTCGACGGAGCCGACCTCGCCCTCGATCCCGTGCGCGATGGCCGGGCAGATTGTGTACTTGGCGACGTAGCGCCGCGCCCGGTGGTTGTCCGCGCGCCCATCGCCCGGCAGCGGGCCGCGCAGCTTCTTCATCTGGTGCGCGGTCTGCCAGGTCCGCATCACGACCTCGCCGATGCGTCCCATCGCTTGCGCGTCCGAGGACATGATCGAGAGCGCGCCCATGTCCTGCAGCACGTCCTCGGCGGCGATGGTCCCCGGCCGCACGCGGCTCTCGGCGAACGCCAGGTCGTTGGGGACCTGCGGGTTGAGGTGGTGGGCGACCATGACCATGTCGAGGTGCTCGGCGACCGTGTTGTGCGTGAATGGGCGCGTGGGGTTGGTGGAGGCGGGCAGCACGTAGGGCTCGCCGGCGATGCGGATGATGTCCGGGGCGTGGCCGCCCCCGGCCCCTTCCGTGTGGTAGGCGTGGAAGGTGCGTCCCTTCACCGCGGCGAGCAGATCCTCGACGAACCCCGCCTCGTTGAGCGTGTCGCTGTGGATCGCCACCTGCACCCCGGCCTCGTCGGCGACGGCCAGCGCGGCGTCGACGGCGGCGGGGGTGGAGCCCCAGTCCTCGTGGACCTTGAACCCGGCCGCCCGCCGCGCAGTTGCTCCCACAGCGCCTCGTGGGAGACCGTATTGCCGCGGGCCAGGAACAGGACGTTGAGCGGCCACGGCTCGAACGCCTCCAGCATCCGCGCCAGCCACCAGGTCCCCGGGGTCGCCAGGGTGGCCTTGGAGCCCTCGGTCGGGCCGGTGCCCCCGCCGACGACGGTCGTGGTGCCCGCCGCCAGCGCCTCCTCCAGCATGGCCGGGCCGACGTAATGGACGTGGGTGTCGACCGTCCCGGCCGTCAGGATCAGGCCGTTGCCGGAGGTGATCTCGGTGGAGGGGCCGATCACCAGCTCGGGGTGGACGCCGTCCATCGTCTCCGGGTTGCCCGCCTTGCCCAGCGCCACGATGCGGCCGTCGCGGATGCCGACGTCCGCCTTCACCACCCCCCAGTGATCCAGGACGACCGCGCCGGTGATGACCAGGTCGGGCGTCCCCTCCGCGCGGGTGGCGCGGGACTGGCCCATCGACTCGCGGATCGACTTCCCGCCGCCGAAGACCGCCTCGTCGCCGCCGCCGCAGCGGTCCTCCTCGACCTCGATGAAGAGGTTGGTGTCGGCCAGCCGGATCCGGTCTCCCGTCGTCGGCCCGAAGGAGGCGTCATACTCCCGCCGATCGATCTCCGCCATCGAGCTTGCCTCCACACTCCCCGCGCAGCCCGGCGACGATCCGCTCGCCGCCGATCGGGATCAGTTCGACCTCTTCGACGGCGCCGGGCTCGAAGCGGACGGACCCGCCCGAGAGGACGTTCAACCGCCGGCCCCAGGCCGCCTGACGGTCGAAGGCCAGGCCCGGGTTGACCTCCGCAAAGTGGTAGTGCGAGCCCACCTGGATCGGCCGGTCGCCGGTGTTGGTGACGCGGAGCCTGACGACGTCCTTGCCCGCGTTGATGACGACGGGGCCGTCGGCGTAGAGGACCTCGCCGGGGATCAGCGGCCGGTCGCCGGCGCCGGGGCGCCCCGGCGCCTGCCGCTCCCCGGTGCCCGGCCGCCGCGGCGGGCTCCCGTGGCCGGGGCCGCTGTGCGGGTGGCGCTGCCCGCGCGGTACGCGCGTGCCGGGATAGTCGCCCCGGCCTTCATCGCCGGTCATCGGATCGGCTCCGTCACGGTGATCAGCTTGGTCCCATCGGGGAAGGTCGCTTCGACCTGCACCTGCTCGAGCATCTCCGGCACTCCTTCCATGACGTCGTCGCGGGCCAGCACGTCGCGCCCGGCCTCCATGAGGTCCGTGACCGTGCGGCCATCCCGCGCGCCTTCGAGCAGAAACGACGTGATGAGCGCGGTCGCTTCGGGCAGATTGAGCTTGAGGCCCCGGGCCCTGCGCTCCGCGGCGAGCCTGGCCGCCAGGTAGATCATCAACCGCTCACGCTCGCGCAGGGTCAGCATCATGGGCGCTCTCCCGTCAGATAAGGATCGACGACCCATTCGGGCCCCGGGCGCCGGGGCTCGGGCCAGGTAGCCCGTGGCCCGCAAGATGAGTGCCGCGCCGCTCGTCGGGCCTGCCGCCGTTGGCGCCCTCGCTTCCAAGTCCTACGGGAGACGGTAGTATACTTGCCGACAGGCGCGGCGCGCGGGCCGGCGACGGCGGCGGCCCGGCGCGGCCACGGGGAAGGTCGAAGGCAACCGGTGTCGTTTCTGCGATTCGGCCACGCCGTCTACCGGCGGCGCAAGGTGGTCGTCGGGCTCTGGGTCGCGCTGGTCCTCCTCAGCCTGCCGCTCGCCCCGCGGGTCGCGGGCGTCCTCAAAGTCGGCGGCTTCTCCAGCGACTCGATGGAAGCCTCGCGCGCGGTCGCCGAACTCCAGCGCAACCTCGGCTACCAGCCGACGACGATCTCGATCATCTTCACCTCCCAGCAATGGACGGTCGACGACCCCCGCTTCGTCGCGGCGGCCGACGCCGCGGTGCGCGACCTGAAATCCGTGCCCCAGGTCGCGGACGTCGTGCCCTTCACCGCGAACCCGCGGCAGGTATCGGCCGACCGCCACACCGCCTACACCCTCGTCGTCCTCGACACGCCCGACGAGGGCTCGCAACATCTCGTGCCGGTGCTCGAGGCGAAGTTGCACCCGACGCCGCCCGCGATGCGCACCGCGCTGGCCGGCGGCTCGATCTTCTACGCCGACATCGAACGGACCAGTTCGGAGGACCTGCGCCGCGGCGAGGTCGTCGCCTTCCCGCTGGCGCTCGTCGCGCTCCTGCTCGTCTTCGGCTCGGTCGTCGGCGCGCTGACGCCGATCGTCATCGGCGGCTGCGGCGTGCTGGCGATCCTGGCGAGCGTCTACCTCCTCGGCCACGTCACCGACCTCTCGATCTTCGTCCTCAACCTCGCCACGATGCTCGGGCTCGGGCTGGCGGTGGACTACGCCCTCTTCATCACCTCGCGCTTCCGCGAGGAACTGGCGCGCCGGCCGGTCGAAGACGCCGTGGCCGTCACCGTGGCGACGGCCGGGCGCGCGATCTTCTTCTCCGGCCTGACCGTGCTGATCGGCCTCTCCGCGCTGATCGTCTTCCCCTTCATGTTCCTGCGCTCGGTCGGCGTCGCCGGCGTGCTGGTCGTCTTCTTCTCGGTGCTGGCCGCGCTGACGCTGCTGCCGGCATCGCTGGGGCTGCTCGGCCCGCGGATCGACGCGCTGACGATCATCCGCTACCGCGGCGGCGACGGCAGTTGGTGGCGGCGGCTGGCGCAGACGGTGATGGCGCACCCCTGGCGCTTCTTCGTGCCCGCGCTGGCGCTGCTGGCGCTGCTCGGCTCGCCCTTCGCCCACGTCCGCCTCTCCTCGCCCGACGCCTCGATCCTGCCCCGGAGCGTGCCGTCGCGCCAGGGTTACGACCTGCTGGTGCGCGCGTTCGGCGCGGGCGAGTTGCAGCCGGTGGTGCTGGCGGTGCGCACGCGCGACGGCAGCTCGATCTTCGCGCCCGACAACGTCGCCGCGCTCTACGAGCTGACCCACGCGCTCGCGACCGACGGCCGCGTCGAGCGCGTCGACTCGATCGTCACGCTCGACCCGCGGATCGGCCTGCCGCAGTACCAGCTCCTCTACGCCGACCAGGCCCACATCCCCGACCCCTACGCCAGCCAGATCGCGCAGCATTACGCGCGCGGCGACACCGCGCTCGTCAGCGTCGTGCTGAAGGTCTCGCCGGTGTCGGATGAGGCGAAGGCGCTCGTGAGCGACATCCGCGGCACCCAGCCGCCCGGCAATCTGACGCTGCTGGTGACAGGCACGACGGCCGGGGTGATGGACGTCGTGGGCGAGCTCTACCGCGACTTCCCGCTGGCGCTGATCGCCGTCGTGCTGGCGACGCTGGTGATCCTGCTGCTGCTGCTCCGCTCGGTGGTGCTGCCGCTCAAGGCGATCGTGCTCAACGCGCTCTCGCTCGTCGCGTCCTACGGCGCGCTCGTCTGGATCTTCCAGGACGGCCACCTCGCGGGCTTGCTCGGCTTCACGCCGCTCGGCTTCGTCGAAGCGACGCTGCCGATCGTCATGTTCTGCACGCTCTTCGGCGTGAGCATGGACTACGAGGTCTTCCTCCTCTCGCGCATCCGCGAGACCTACCTGGAGACGGGCGACAACACCGCCAGCGTCGCCTACGGGCTGGAGCGGAGCGGGCGGATCATCACTAGCGCCGCGCTGATCGTCGTGCTGGTCGCCGGCTCGTTCGTCACCGCGGGGATCGTGCTGATCAAGGCGCTGGGGCTCGGCGTGGCGCTGGCGGTGCTGCTCGACGCGACGGTGATCCGCGCGCTGCTGGTCCCGGCGACGATGCGCCTGCTGGGCGACTGGAACTGGTGGCTCCCCGCCTGGCTCCGCCGCGTCCTGCCGCACCTCGAACACCACGAATACCACGAGTCCGCCGCCGTGGCGGCGGACGTGAGAAGTGAGAAGGTCGAAGTATGAAGTACGAGGTACGAGGTACGAAGGACGAATGGTGGGGCGGGGGCCGGGCGGCTGAAGCCGCGGCTGGGGGCCGCCGCGCGGCACGAAGGCCGTCGGCGCGGCCTAACGAGATCCCAGCCCGCCGGGTGCCCTCTGGGCGTGGGCTTCGTGCGCCCGCAGGCGCCCCCAGCCGCGCCTTTAGGCGCCAGGATCTCGGCGCACAGCCATGACCCCCACCCCCCGCCGCCCACCGCTCGTACTTCGTACTTCGTACCTCGTACTTCTCGCCCTGCTTCTCGCGTCGTGCGGCGCGCCCGTCGCGGCGAGCGGCGGCAAGGCCCCCTGGCCCGGGCCCTTCGCGACGCCGGACCTGACGCCGACGGCCGTGCCCGCGCTGTCGCTGCCGCGCGACGAGGCGCCGCACGACGCGCTGACCGAGTGGTGGTACTACACCGGCCACTTCACCACCGCCGACGGCGCCTCCTACGGCTTCGAGACGGTGATCTTCCAGTCGTCGCGCGCCGACTACCCGAAACTCTACGCCGCCCACGTCGCGATCACCGATCATGCGCGCGGCGCGTTCCACTACGATCAGCGGAGCGGCAACGCGCGGGTCGGCGCGGGGCCGGGCTTCGACTTCACGCTCGGCGACTGGTCTTGGCGTGGGTCGGACGGGCACGACCACGTCGCGGCGAGC